>CAMDBU010000055.1 GCA_945889495.1 Syntrophobacter sp. SbD2
GAAGCGCGCGTCCGGCTTGCCTCGAGCGATGGCCCGGTAAACGTCGTAGATTTTCCGGCCGCCGTAATAAAGCGAGCCGGCGGCGAGCACAACAAACAAAATCTTTTCAAATGTAGTCAACATCGCGGTGCAACCGCCCTCCGTTTAGATCCCTACTTAACGTTGACTGGATGAATTTGTCAAAATACCTGGCGAGAATTTATTTCCAGCGCGGCAATCCCCCCGCCACCCCGCCACATGTCTATCAACCAAAACAGCGACCCTTAGTCACCGAACACTAGGAAAGCCGAATTTTCACTACGAAGTTCACGAAAGACACGAAGGTTTCGGGAATCCAATTCCGAACTTCGTGCCCTTCGTGTTTTTCGTGGTGAAATTCGCCGATCCGATCCCAGCGCGTTGACTCGACTACGCAGCAAAACCCAAGCGCCGCGACAGCTCTTCGCCGGCGCGCAATAGGCTCGGCGTGATATCCTTGGCGATCGACTCGTCGGTCAAACGCTGGCTCGGTCCCACCACCGCCAGGGTGCCGACCAAGGTGCGCGTGTAGTCGCGCACCGGCACCGCCACCGAATGGACCTCCTCGGTAAACTCGCCCTTCTCGATGGCGTAGCCGGCGGTGACGATCTGGCCGATATGTTCGTCCAGGGCGCTACGATCGACAATGGTCTTGTCGGTGAAACGTTCGAGCCGTTCGGCGAGGGTCTGGCGCACCGCGCCGTCGGCTTCGAAGGCCAGATGAATTTTCCCCACCGCCGTGCAATGGGCCGGCAACGCCGTACCCAGGAACGACACCACGCGCACGGCGCGCTGGGGCTCGACGAAATCGAGCGGCATGATCACGCCGCCCTTGCGGATGCCAACATAGACGCTTTCGCGGGTCGACTTGGCCAACGCTTCAAGGATAGTGCGCGACTGCATCAGCAAGCCCATCTGATGAATATAGGTCTGGCCGATTTGCAGACACTTGAGACCGAGCCGGTAATTTTCCGAGGATTTGTTCTGCTCGATGTAGCCGCGCGCTTCCAGCGTCGCCAACAAACGAAACACATTGTTCTTATGCAGTTTTAACCGCTTGCTCAGTTCGGTGACGCCGATCTCGTCGACGTTACCGCTGAACTGCTCCAACACATCGAGGGCATGGGACACCGATTGAATGACGTAATTAGCTTTCTCGCGCCGAACCATTTTGCCTCCGTGAAACCGCTAAACGCTGGCCCCTGACGGCTGTGGATAACCACCCCGGACCCGCGGCCAGAAATGGCGTTTTAAGCTAACCCAAGGTGCTTGTCAAACCGTGGCCGGTTAAGCCGCAACACCGCGATGAGTGCTTCACTGCCGGGTAATTCCCCGCGGCCCTGCCTCGGTGATTATCAACCAGCGTCGCAAAATGACCCGCCGTTGAGCCTAAGTTGGCGCCCACGCCGGCGCGCTTGACGGCTTATGATCTATCCGGCACTATGCAGGGCATGACGCGTTTGGCGAAAAATCTTTGGCCTGGCTGGCGGCGCTGGCACACAACCCAGCGGCTGCACCATGGCTGATTGCGACGCGCGATCGAACTGACACAAGGGCCATAGGTGATTCACTTATGGCCCTTTTAATTTTTCCACCATGATCCAACCCGATTTCAAAGAATTCTCCCGGCTCGCCAAGCAGGGCAACCTGGTGCCGATCTATCAAGAGCTGTTGATGGATCTGGAAACGCCGCTATCGTTTTTCAAGCGCCTCGAGCGCGACCGCTACGCGTTTATCTTGGAAAGCGTCGAGGGTAGCGAACGCTGGGCGCGCTATTCGTTTCTCGGCACCCGGCCGCAGCGGGTATTCAAAGCGCGCGGCGATCAAGTGGAATTGATCGACAACGGCAAGGTCAGGAAATGGCAAACCGCCACGCCACTCAAGGCCCTCGAAGAACTATTGAAAGATTACCGGCCGGTGCCGGTGGCCGGCGTGCCGCCATTTTTTGGCGGCGCCCTGGGCTATGTCGCCTACGACGCGGTGGCGCAGTTTCACGGCATTGTGAATGACAAAAAAGATCCCCTGGGCATGCCGGAGATTTTTTTCTTGTTCGTCCAGACGCTGGTCGCCTTCGACAACTTGAAACACACCATCAAAGTCATCGACAACGTGCAGATCCATCCGGGCAAGAATCTGCGCCGCGCCTACGACGACGCGGTGAAACGGATTCATAAAGTCATCTCGACATTACAGAAAAAGCCCCGCGGCATCGAGCCGCGCGACCTGAGCCCGGCGACGGGCAAGCGTAAATTCCGCTCCAACTTGAGCCCCAAAGCGTTTCACCAGGCGGTCCATCGGGCCAAGGAATATATTAAGGCCGGCGACATCATTCAGACCGTGCTCTGTCAAAGACTGGAAACCGAAACCGACAGCGATCCCTTCGAGATCTACCGGGCGCTGCGCTTCGTCAACCCGTCGCCCTACATGTATTATCTGGAACTCGACGACCTGCGGGTGATCGGCTCGTCGCCGGAAACTCTCGTGCGTTTGACCGGCGACACCATCGAGCTCCGCCCCATCGCCGGCACGCGCAAGCGCGGCGCCACGGCGGAAGAAGAGCGCGAGCTCGAAGCCGAATTGTTGGCGGACCCGAAGGAATGCGCCGAGCATATCATGCTGGTCGATCTCGGCCGCAACGACGTCGGCCGGGTGGCCGCCATCGGCAGCGTCGAAGTCAATGAACTCATGGCTATCGAGCGCTATTCGCATGTCATCCATATCGTCTCCAACGTGCGCGGCAAGCTGGCGCCGGACAAAACCCCCTTCGACCTGTTCGTCTCGGCGTTTCCCGCCGGCACGTTGTCGGGAGCGCCGAAGATTCGCGCCATGCAGATCATCGCCGAGCTGGAGCCGCAAAAACGCAGCCTCTACGGCGGCGCCATCGGCTACTTCGGCTACAACGGCAATCTCGACACCTGCATCGTCATCCGCACCATCGTCATGAAGGGTAAGAAGTTATTTATCAACGCCGGCGCCGGCATCGTCGCCGACTCCGACCCGGCGCTGGAATATCAGGAGACCTTGAACAAGGCCCGCGCCATGCTGCGCGCCGTGGAGTTGGCCGAACAGTGGAGGAAGCGATGATTTTACTCATCGATAACTACGATTCCTTCACCTACAATTTGTATCATTATCTCGGCGAGCTCGGCGCCGAAGTGCGGGTTGTCTACAACGACAAGATCACGCTCGACAAGATCGCCGCATTGAAGCCGGAGAAAATCGTCATCTCGCCGGGTCCCTGCACGCCGAAAGAAGCCGGCATTTCCTGCGCCGTCATCAATCGCTTCGGCGCCCAGACGCCGATCCTCGGCGTCTGCTTGGGCCACCAGTCCATCGGCGCCGCCTACGGCGGCCAGATCATCCGCGCGCCGTCGATCATGCATGGCAAACTGTCCGACGTCAGCCATGACGGCAAGACTATCTTTGCCAATTTGAAAAATCCCTTCGCCGCCATGCGCTACCACTCGCTGGTGATCGATCCCATCAGCCTGCCGGCGGAACTCAGCGTCAGCGCCCGCACCGGCGACGGCGTCATCATGGCCGTGCGCCACCAGAGTTTTCCCGTCGAGGGCGTACAGTTCCATCCCGAGTCGATCCTCGCCGAAGAGGGCAAAAAGCTGCTTAAAAATTTCCTCGACCGTTACTAGACGATGAAACTGCTCTGCTTCCAAGCCAAGCGCTTTCATTGGAAAAGCCATTCGAAGACCTTGCCCGAGGTCGCCGACCAAGATGTCGACCAGGAAGTCAGTGAGACGGTCGTCGTGTTCATTCACGCCGAGGCCGCCGACGGCGAAGCCGAACGGAGCGCGTCGGTGCTGCGCCAGAGCCTAAAGCATGTCAAATGGCTGGCCAACAAGCGCGAACTCAAAAACATCGTGCTCCATTCCTTCACCCACCTGGGCGGCGTCACCGCGCCGGCCGAACTCGCCGAGTCATTCATCACGACATTGCAGCAGCGCTTGAGCGACACCGGTTATCAGGTCTGGACCACCCCCTTCGGCTATTTTTGCGAATGGGATCTGAGCGTCTACGGCGAGAGCCTGGCCAAGGTTTGGAAAGAGATTCACTAGCCGATCGGGCTTGCCGGTCTGGCGCGAAATTTCCACCGCCCAATCGTCACCATGCTATAATCTCGCCAGTGAACCCAGTTGGGAGGTAATCCATGGCACTTAACGTGAGAAATATGAATGGCTGGACAATCGCACTGGCGCTGATCTTGACGGCCACGGCGTGCAAAAACGCTGAAGAAGTCGCCAGTCCTGACACGCTCCCCGATCTGAACAAACAAACCCGTCCCTACGTGGCGATCGAAAACACCAAGCTGCGCAGCGGCCCTGGGCCGCAATTCCGCGCCATCGCCGACATCCCGGCCAACGCCAAGATTCATATCGTCGGCCGCGACGGCGATTGGGCTTTGCTGATATCCAAGAAGGGCAACGCGCCAGGATTCATCGAGCTGGCGGCGATCAAACCCGGCGAAGGCGAGAGCACAAAGCAGGAGTTCGGCGAAGCGCGCCGGATCGAAGGCAAATTCACCGTGGTCGCCGACACCCAGGTGCGCAGCGGTCCAGGGCTGCACTTTCCCAGCCTCGCCGACATCGCCAAAGGCACCACCATCAACGTTGTCGAAGAAGAAAAAGGTTGGCTCAAAGTCGAGTCCCGCCGCGGCAACAAACCTGGCTATGTGGATGTCACTCTGGCGAAACCGTTAGGCGATAAGTAGCGCAGCTGCCGAATCGCTGCTGAATTCGCACACCTCGCGCCAAGCACGCCAAGGACGCCAAGTTCGGAAAATATATTCTTACCTTTGCGTCCTTAGCGGCCTTGGCGCGAGATATTCCCAATGATGGCGCCGCTAAATTTTCAACAACCGCATCGCCGTGCCACCGAGCATATCCTCTCTCGCCTTTTCACTGAGTGGCAAGTGGCGCACCGCTTCGACGTAATTCCTCAGCTCGGTCATGCCCCGGCCGGTGTCGGTGTTGACGCCGGTGAAGTCCTGCGGATAGTCGCTGGCGAAAACTAACCTGTCGGGACGAATCCCTTCGAGGGCGCAGTTGAGCGCAGTGGTGGCGCCTTCGAAACCCGCCATGTCGAAGTAGACCATCTCGTAGTATTCGAGAAACGGTTTCTTGAGCGTGCCGAAGCGGTAGCCCTTGTTGACCAGCCGGTCCTTAACTGCGGCGATGCCGCCGCCGAAGTGGGCCATGACGATTTTTAAGCTTGGATAGCGGTCGTAAATCCCGCCGGCGATCAAGCGCGTGGTCGCCACCGTCAAGTCGACTTCGCGGCCCAATACTCGCGGCAGGTCGTAATCCTGCAAATGCTCGTAGCCGGTGGGCACCAGGGCGGGATGGACGAACACCGGCGCGTCGAGCTCGCAGGCGAGCTCGTACAAATCGTAGAGCTTGGGCGAATCGAGCGACAGGCCGTTCACCTGGGAGGTGATGGTCAAGCCATGCAAGCCGAGATCGGTGAGCGCACGGCGCAGCTCGGCGATGGCGGGCTTGCCCTCCAGCACCGGCGCTTGGGCCAGGCCGACGAAGCGGCGCGGATATTTTTTCTCGATGGCCGCCAGATCGTCGTTGATGAAGCGGCATTCGTCGAGCGGCGCCGACCAACCGAGCAGACAGGACAGTACTGAAATATCGACGCCGGCCTCGGCCATGTCATCCAACTGCAAATCGAGATCGTAGAGCCGCTGGTGCATGGTGGTCGCCGGCAGACCGCCTTCTTGAAGCAGGGTTCGGCCAGTATCGGAATAGAGTCCGCGCTTCTTGGCCAGCTCGACTGGGATGTAATGATGTTGAAAATCGACGACCATCTTAGCTCTCCTTAATTTCGCCCGGTGAATTTTTCCGCCCACGCGCGCGCAAGCCGATCCCTATGGCTAGTAACCCAATCGGCACCAACCAGGCAAACGCAAACTGCTGCGCGCCGGCGAACACCGCCGGCGACTTCCACAGCGCGTCATGGCCGGCGAGCTCCATGAGCGCGACGACCAGCGTCGTGCCGATGGTGCCGGCGGCGGTGCCAAAGGAACTGAGCATCGCCGCCAACACGCCGTAGTCTTCTTTCGCTACGGAAGCGAAGGCGAGCTTCTGGTTGGCCGGGGTGAAAAATCCCACCCCGGCGCCGAGCAAGGCCAACACCGCGCCCACCGCGGCGAAGTGGCTATCGACGCCCAGAAAGGCATAGGCGGCGATGGCGGCAACCAGCAGGGCGACGCCCACGGTGGTCACCGACGCGGCGTCGAAGCGGTCGGCCAAGCGGCCGCTCAGCGGCGACGCCAACGCCGTCGACAGCGGCATGAGCGCGAGCAGAAATCCCGCCGCCAAGGCGCTGGCGCCAAGCACGTTTTGCAAATAGAGCGGCGCGGTGAGCGCCACCGGATTGTAAATCATATGGCTCAAGATCAGCGCCACCATCGCGGCCGACAGCGCGCGGCTGCGAAAGATGCGCAGATCGATCAATGGTTTCGCGGCGCGCAACTCGACGCCGATAAAACTCGCCAAGCCGATCGCGGCGATGGCGAACCAGCCGATCACCCACAACGAGCTCCAGCCCAGCCGAGCGCCGAAGCTCAAGCCGACCAGCAGTGCCGGATAGCCGATTAGCAGCGTCAGCGAACCCCAGGCATCGAATTTTTCCGGCCGCCGTTCACCGGCGCCGCGAAAGATTTTCACCACCGCCAAAGTCACGGCGAAGCCAACGACAAAATTCATCCAGAAGATCCAAGTCCAACCGCCCAGCTGCAAGAGAAATCCGCCCACCGTCGGGCCGGTCATGCGGCCGACGGCGACGGCGGAGGCGAAAGTCCCGAGCGCCTGGCCGCGCCGTTCGGCGGCGACGCTGCCGGCGAGCAGCGCCGTCGACATCGGCAACGCCATCGCCAAGCCCAGCGCCATCACGGCACGCGCCAGCAAGAGTTGCCGGAAAGAAAACGCCAAGGCGCCCAGGCCGGCGCCGGCGCTGTAAAGCGCCACGCCGATTTTATAAAGCCGGCGCTGGCCGAGGATGCCGCCGGCGCGGCCGAAGCAAAACGACAAGCTCGAGATCGTCACCACGCCCATCAAGGTGACCCACTGGATCTCCGCCAGACTATTGCCGAACTGTTTTTGAATCGTCGGCAAAGCGACGCTGATGCTGCCGAAGCTGTTGAAGAATAAAAACGCCGCCAAGCAGGTCACCATGAGAATCGCCCGCTCCTCGGCGCGCGAGAGCTCGGTGGTCGAAGTGACGGATCGGTTGTGCGGCGTCATGGCAGGTTAACGTGGAGTGATTTTTTGTAGCCCAAGTGACGCCTGAGCGCCAGCGCCGCGCTCCAGCGCGGGATCGTTTCCTGGCCCAATCCCGCCAGCACCAGCCGGCCCCGGCTGAGCCACTAACAGTTTTGCTCGCGGCTGACCAATTTGTCCGGCCGGATTGTCCGCAAACGCTGTAGTAATTGTCTTGTCATGTGTCCAAACATCTCTAAATCTCCCTTGTTTGTCTCTGTACGCCGGCCGTTTCGCCAAGTGGCACGGCTTTCGCGATGTCCAGGTTTAAAATCAGCCTCATAAGTGGACGGGAGAACGCGATGGAAAGCATGTTCCTTTGGATCGTAATGTTTTCAGGAGCAGCGGTGTTGCTACTCGGGGTATTTCTGGTCTCCTCTGAGCGCGAGCTCAAGAAGAAGCGCGCCGAGATCAACCAGCTCCTCGACCGCCTGGACGCGGTACCCGCCGCCGCCAGCGGAGCAAACAACGGCGCCGAGGTTACCGGCCTGCGCACCAAGACCCAGGAGCTGCTCAAGGAAATTGCCACGCTCCAAGATGATCTCGACGCCGCCCATCGCGCCATTGACGAGTTGCGCGCCGGCAAGCCGGCGCCGACCAACGACGTCACCCTCGCCCAAGTCGAACAGCTACGTTACGCCAATAGCCAATTGGACGCCCAAATAGAGGAGCTGCGCGGCAAGTTGCAGGCCAGCGAAGCGCGCCTCATGGGCGCCGGCACCGTCGATCCGAACAGCCAACAACGCCAGACCCAATTGGAAAATTCGCTGATCGAGCTCAAGCAGCAATTTGAACGCAGCCAGGCGCGCGTGCGCGAACTGGAAAGCGCGCCGGCGCCGGACGCCAGCGTCAACGCCGCGCAGCAGCGCGACGGGACCGACAAACTCGAAGCCCGCATCGCCCAGCTTCAAGAGAGCCTCAACGCCGCCGCCGAAAGCGCCTGCCAAACCGACCTTCTGCGCCAACGGCTGGGGGATTCGGAGAAGAGCGCCCAAGAGCTGCGCGAGGCGCTGCAACAGCGCGACCAAGAGCTGCCGCGTTGGCGTGAACAGCTCGCTGCCAGCGAGGAAATTAAGAGCCGACTGCTGGCGCTGCAACCGGTCTACGACCAACTGGTGGCCAAGCAAAGCGCGCTCATCGACCATCAGCGCGCCTACCACGGCGAGCTCAAATCCTTCGCCGAATTTCTCTCGGCATCCCATGATGGTACCATTGCGCCGCGGACCAACAGCTATTTCGAGCCCGAGAGCGTTGGCGAGGCGAGCGTACCAACCCAATTGATGCTCACGTCCATGGCCGCCGCGGCGACTCAAGCGACGCTCGACGCGCCGGCTTTGCCAACAGCGGTGAGCGCGATTCAAACCAACGGTGACGGCGCGGCGAGCGCCGCCGAAGCCAAGGGTGGCTTCGGGATCTTTCATGCCTTGATCGCCTTGCTAGTGGGTGGCGCCCTGGTAGCGCTATTCTTGAGCCAGAGCGGCAATAATCCCTCGGCCAACGCGGCCAAGCCGCTGCCGCAAAGCGCGCCGGCGCAAAAGCCCGCAACGCAACCGGCGACTCCGCCGAGCGAGATCGCTAGCGCGCCCGCCAAGCCAGCCATCGAAGCGCCGGCGCCGGCCAAAGAGCTGCCCAAGAAAGCGGCCGTGACAGCCGCGGGCGTCTACCAGGTCACCCAATCGACCCGAGTGTTCGCCGCGCCGGCTGAATATGCCCAACAGGTCGGCGAAATCGAACCGGGCTTGAAAGTCACCGTGGTCAACGCCCGCGATGGCTGGTTGGAAATTCACTCCAAAAATGGGCGCCCGCCGGGGTTCATCCGCAGCAACGCCGCGGCGCGCATCGACGGCTGATCGCACCTCGCTCATCGCTTCCCGCTTCGGCGCCGCCAGCCCAGCAGCGCCAAACCACAAACCTCAATTCACTTCAGCAACAACGGCTTTCTTTTTCGCCGCGATCTTGGCACAGTTTCGCCTGCTGCGTGGCGCGGCGCGAACCCATGCGGCTCGTCGGGGAATTGGCGCGTCACGGGCCAACGCTGTCTACTAGGTTGTGAGCAGATTTCTCGTGGCGGAAGAGTAGTGAAATGTCGACCACCGCAAACCTCACCCTCGAACAACTGCTCCAACGCGCCAGCGCCGGCGAAAAATTCAACCGGCATAATTTGTATCGTCCCTCGCTCAGCTACTACCTGCTCAAAGATCCGTTCTGGCTCTGGTGCCAGCATCACGCGCCCAAGAGCGCCGCCGTCGATGAAACCACCCGCTATGAAAAACTGCGCATGCAACAAGGCATCGACTACGAAGCGCATTGGGTCAAAGCCAACTACCCCGACGCGGTGGAAATCAAACCGAGCTTCGGCTTCGCGGCGCTAAAAAACACCTGCCAAGCGCTCCTCGCCGGCGTGCGGGCGATTTACCAGCCGCAACTTTGGGATCTTGAGCAAGCGACCTACGGCAAGGGCGATTTGCTCATCCGCGACGACTCGGCGCCGTCGGAGCTCGGGCCTTACCACTACCGGGTGATTGAGATTAAGCGCTCACAATCGCTGCAAAGCTCCCACGCCCTCCAGGCCGCTTTCTACAACGACAATATCGCCAAGCTCCAAGGATATTTGCCAGGCGAATTCACCATCGTGCTCAAGGATCATCAAGAATCGGTGGCGCACTCGGGCCAAGCGGAAGGAATTATTTCAGCGCGACAGCTGTGGCAGGAACTGCGCGCCGGCAGCGTGGTGCCGGAAATGAACCGGCCGCCCAACGGCGCCAGCTCGCCCTGGCGCCACTACGCCAACCAGCGCACCATAGAAAATCGCGATCTGATCCTGCTCGCCGGCATCGCCAAGCGTGAGCGCGACAAGCTGCGTGGCGCGGGCATTGTTAGCGTCGATCAGCTTTGGGACAAGCGGCAAGAGGAGCTCAGTGAAATCATCGGCCCGCGCTACGGCGAGATCGCTTACCACGTCAGCCAAGCCTACAAGCTCGGCGGGCCGGTGATGAAGCCCGGCCATGAACTAAACATTCGCCGCGCCAAGCGCCGGCTCTATTTCGACTTCGAAACTTCCGACTCGGTGCATCCGAGTGAGCCGCCGCATACTTACTTGATCGGTTGCTACGACGATGCGCGCGACCAGTTCGTGAAATTTCTCGCCCGTGGCGCCGAAAACGAAGCGCGCATCTTCAGCGAGTTTTTCGATTATGTCGGCGACGCGCGTGATGTTTGCCTCTACCACTGGACGGACTTTGAGATTCACCAGATGCGCCGGGTGGCGCGCCGCTGGCCGCAGTTATCGCCGTCCATCGAAACGATCATCGGCAACTGCGTTGATCTGAAACAAGTCATCCAAGCCGCGGTCTATCTGCCGGTGCCGACCTTTTCGATCAAGTCGGTCGCCCCGGCCCTGGGCTTTCACTGGCGCCAGAAAGACATCGGCGCCTATCAATCGATGGTCTGCTACTGGGATTATTTAGATAACACCGACCTGTTCGCCATCGATCGCGCGCTCGTCTACAACGAGGACGACTGCAAGGCGATGTGGCATGTGGATCAGGAACTGGCGCGCCGGCTAAGTTGACGGCGGCTACGCCGTCAGCAGTTGGGCGATGGCCGAGACATCGGGAGCTTTCTCTAAGTTTAGAATAAACTCGATGGCGTCGTCGATTTTCGCCGGCGTTAACGGCAGGGCCGAGTAGCCCGCCATGGAGCGAAAGCTTTCGACCAGTTCGGCCGAGGTCACGGGATTTTTCGGATTGCCCTTGGGGTAGTCGACGCGCTCGCGGTAGGACTGGCCGTCGCGGGTGATAATTTCCAAGAGCTGCGGTTTGACGTCCAGCGGCCAGTTGTCGAGCTCCGGACGGAGAATCGTCGTCACCCGGCCGGCGAGGCGCAAAATATCTTCGTTGCCGAGCTCGGCGTCGGTGAATTCTGCCAACGACAGCCGGCCGCGCAAGAGCGTCGCCGCCACCGTGTAGGGAATACTGAACTGGGCGTCGACGATGCCGCGCGGGCGGTATTTGTTGCGCTTGTCCTCCTCGGTCCAACCGCCCACAGAGCGCATGTCACGCTCGCCGATCTCGACCCGGACTTCGGCGATATCATCGGCGCGCAGCGAATGTTTGCCGAGCAAACTCAACACCCCGGTCACCGCCGGATGGGTGTAGCGGCAGGAGGGATAAGGCTTCGGTCCGACCTCGACGATCTCGAAGCGCTGGCCCAGCTGATCGAGGATCGAAGCGTAATCGCCCTCCTGGTTGAAAAAGAAATTGTAGTAACCGCCCTTGCCCTGAAATAATTCTCCGGCGCCGGGAAAGCCGGCCTGCGCCAGCAAGGCCGCGAGCACGCCGCTCTGGGCCGCGAAGCCGATGCCCAACCGCTTGGTCAAGGAGGGCGACACCGTGCTGTTGCCGGTAAACGACACCCGGCAATAGGCGATGCCCAAGGTATCCGCCATGCCGTCCGCGTCGAGACCGAGAAGCTTACCGCAGGTGACCGCCGCGGCGAGCGGACCGAGCGCGATCGCCTGGGCGTGCACCGGTTTGGGATTGGTCGCCAATCCTAAACGAATGCCGAAATCGACGCCAACGCATACCGCGGCGATAAAATTTTTGCCGCTGAAGCCGCCAAATTTTTCCGCCAACGCCAAGCCGGCGGGCACCGCGGCGACACTCGACTTGTAAGCGATGCGGTCGTCGTTGATGTCCAACTCGCGGCTATGGGCCATGGAAGCGTTGACTAGCGCGGCCGCCGGCGCCGGCAATTTTTCACCGAACGGCAACACCGAACTCTCCTGCCCCGCGCCAAACGCGCGCGCTCCGGCGCGAACTTCCTGAGCCCCCGGCGCGCTCGATCCGGCGAGCACCGTGCCCAGAGTGTAAAGAATATGCTCCTTGGTGACCCGCAGCGCGGCGCCGTCGAGGGCGTCATAATTCACCCCGGCGAAATAACTTGCCAGTTGTTTTGTTAAGGTGCCGCTACCGATCATGGATTCACCTGCGCCCTCAGCGATACAAACGATCGATGTAACCGGACTTGTCGAGTTCTTCGAGAAATCGAATGTCGACGAAGTCTTTCGGGTCGGCGGTCTTCGCCGCCGGTATCTGATCGACCAGATCGGCGAGAATGGTTTTGATTCCTTCCAATGACGGATACGGTTTGATCAGCGCGACGCGCTTGAGCAGCTGGTAGGTCTCCTCCAACTCGCGCTCGTCGTTGAGGCGCATCACCCGGTTGATCGCTTTCTTGGCGACGTCCGGATTGGTACGCATCAAGTGAATACCGTCGACAAACGACTTCACCACCCGGCGCGAGATGTCGGGATTTTTGGCGACGTAGCGTTGCGTCGTCACCAGGCCGGTGTGCTGGAATGGAATTTTCATTTCTTCCAAATTGGCCAGCATGGTCATGCCAGCCTCCACCGCCTTGTTGAAACGCGGCGGTTGCAACAAGGTCGCGTCCACCGACTTGCCGAGGAGCGCGGTTAACAAAGTCGCCTCGCTGCCGATCTGCACGAAGGTCATGTCCTTGTCGGGATGGATGCCCAGCTTGGGCAGCGCCAGACGCGCGGCACGGTCCAGCGCCGCGCCGAAGCGCGAAGTGCCGAAACGCTTGCCTTTGAGATCAGCGGCACTCTTGATATCGCCGCGCGCCACCAGACGAAACAGCAAACGGTCGACGAAGCCCATGACCATGATCACATCCGCGCCCTGCAAGCGCGGCGCCGACAAGAGCGCGCCGGTCATCTCGCCAAAGGCGATCTCGCCGGCGATCAACGCCCGCTGCACCAGGGCGCTTTCGAGATAGAGCACTTCGACATCCAAATTATTACGCGCGAATACTTTGCCCTCGTGGGCGATCCACAGCGGCGCCATGGTCACTGACGGCGCGCCGTAGCCGATGCGCAGTTTGTCGACAGCCGGCAGAACCGCCGGCGAAAGAAAAACCACGAACAGAAGCAGGAGAAAATATTTCAATCGACCTGTCATATCCACCGGCTATTTCTTGGCCCGCTCGACCAGCTCTTTGTAAAAACCGCTTTGCTTAACCCGGCGCACCGAGTCGTCGTTGACGACGTCCTCGATGCGCACCGCCTTGACCTTGGGATTGCTCAGCGCCAACAGCCGCTGCATGTTGCGGATGCCGGTCACTTCCGGCGCCACGTCAAGATTGTAAAGCCACTGCAAGGCGTTGTAACCGATCTCGGCTTCGCGCGCATCGGTGAGGCGCAAGTTTTTCATCAGCGACCGGACCACCGTATCCTTGCGCGCCGGGGTTTGCACGAACGCCACGGCATCGAGGACGCCGCGCAGCACCGCGTCGGCGAGCGCACTGTTTTGTTTCAAGTACGCGCTCCGGCCGATCAACCCCAACCCTTGATAGGGAATCGTCGCTTTGCCGAGATCGAGGATGACGCGAAAGCCTTTGGCCTTGAGACCGCTGCTGAACGCGTAGCCGAGATAGGCGGCGTCGATGATGCCGTTGGCCAACGCCTGGGCGATCACCGATTGATCGCCGCCGATGACCATGACGTTAATCTTGTCGCGGCCCGGTTCCAAGCCAAAATGTTCCAGCGCCAGCATGGTCTGCGACCAGATGCCGCCGCCGATGCTCTGCACGCCGACCCGTTTGCCCCGCAAATCTTCCGGCGACCGGATCGCCGGCGCGACCATGATATCGCCCTCGGCTTTGTTGACGATGCCGCCGAACATCGCCAGATCCATGCCGCCCGCCGCCGCGCTCAACACCACGGCGGGAATACTGTAGACCATCTGAATCTCGCCGCTCGCCAAAGCCGCGACGGTCTGCGGCCCGGTGCGAATGTACACCAGCTGAACGTCGACCCCATGCTTGCGAAAAAAACCTTGCTCGACGCCCAACCAGAGCGCGACAACTTTCTCATTGAACGCCGCATGGGCCAAGCGCACCACCGGCAGATCGGCGGCAACTGCGGGCGCGGATAACAAACCGAAACAGCAAACAAGCAACCAAAGGGTTTTCAGTCTTGTGTGTAAGTAGTGTGCCATACAGACGAAATTCGGAACATCTCGCGCCAAGCACGCAAAGAACGCAAAGGAATTGGCTAAATAATATCCCAACTTTGCGACCTTGGCGCGCTTGGCGCGAGGATTATCCGAATCCGAGTTGTTTCGACTTCTAAAAAGAAAAAATTCTCACGCATTCGCATGCCCATGCACACAGGCCTTCAAGCCATTTTTCAGCGCGTCGTCGACCCGCGCTTCGTAGTCGGCCACTTCGTTGAGCAAAATAATATCGTCGTAGGTGCCGTGGCCGCGCCCCATGATGCGGGTCTCGGGATGGACGCTGTTGTGCGGCGCGATCGGCAGGCTGTATTTCTTCCAGGTGGCGTAATAGTTGGCCATCAGTTCTAGATAGAATTCCAACGGGATGGTCGGCTGGGCGTGACTTGAGACCAGATTGGAACCAGGCTCACGGCGCCACTGGTTCAAACGCGGAAACACCCCATGCTTCATCATGAAGTCGAAACCCGCGCTGGTGGATTTCACGGCGTCCTTGACGTTGTCGAAGCCGTAGGGGCGCGCCATCTCGACGCCGCTGACAAAATTGGGCCGGACGTTGGTTTCGCCGAACACGTCTACCGCGTCGACCATGCCCTGCACCCAGTTGTCCCAACCGACCCGGCGATTCTTACCCGGATTAATCCATTCGAATAATTTGCGGTCCCATACCTCCATGTTGGCGTGGTGGCCGTCGACGCCGGCGGCGCGCAAGCGTTTGAGCGCGGCTTTGTCCTTGGCATTGGTCTGCAAATAAACATGACGCCGGCGGCCGCTCCACTTGAGCGCCTCCGCATATTCGCAATAAAAAGTGTCCTCGTCTTTACCATGCAAGGTTTTGGTGATCGTCCCGCCGGTGATCAGATAATCGATTAGCGGCGTGAAGCCGACTTCCTCAGTGGCGTCTTGTTCAATGGAGCGCGCCACCTCGACCATGTAGTCCATCGGTTTCACCGGTGGATTGAAGGTGAAATCTTTCGAGTCCTTCATCTGCCGGGCATTGATATTGATGTCGCAAAAACGGCACTCCTCGTCCGGCCCCCAGTACTGGCAGTTGCGAAACGCGGTGACGAAATAGCCGTAGGCGATGATCTCGTGATAGGCGGTGCCGTCGGGAAATTTGCGCGTGTAATATTTCAGCGGCGGCGGGAACGCCACGTCACACAGCTCTTTGCCCTGAAGAAACAACTTCGGCTTACCGTCCACCGCGTCGATGACGTAGGGCGAATTTGAATTCAACGTCGTCTGCACCGTCACCGGCCGCAGGCCATAGATTCCGCCGCGCATGGTAAACCACTCGGTGATCTTGCGATGCTCCTTGCGCTTCATGTCCTTCATCGGCATCAGATCGTAGGAAAACAGCCGGTAGGATTTCACTAGCGCGTCCGACGCCAGCTCAAGTGCCGCGTCGGTGAACCAGTGACCGTCGCGCAACAGATCATGCTTGAGCACGACTTCGCGCGGCATATGCGAGTAGTTTTTGAAATAGCCTTCGAGCTCGTTCAACGTCCGGCCAGTGTCAGTTTGCGCGACCGCTTCCATGGGCGACTCCTTGGGTTTGGGTAATGGGTTTATCCTTGCCATAGCACCGATTTTTAGCCGGCGCCAGTGAGCCGGCGCCAGTGAGCTAGACCAGCCTCAGCGGGCGTGCTATGAGGGGGAGCAACAACTCGGACAAGGAGACCTACTATGGCAAAACGCAAAAGCATCCATATCCCCGGCATGGAACATGGCGCGCCGATCCCCAACGGCGTGGTCATCGGCAACATGGTTTTCTCCTCCGCCATCGGCGGCAAAGACGCCAAGACCGGCGTCATGTCGGACGATCCCGACGAACAGGCCGCGGCGATGTTCCGCAACTTAGCGCTTTTCATGGAAGCCGTCGGCGGTTCGCCGGACAACATCGCCTACATGAAGGTCTATTTAAAAGACGAAAAATACCGCGACAACGTCAACGGCCCCTGGGAAAAGATGTTCCCCGATCCCCACGACCGCCCGGCGCGCCACGCATTGAAGGTCGACCTGCGCGGCAAGAACTTGTTTCAAATCGAAGTAACCGCGGTGCTTTAGCGCGCTGCGCGCGCGGTTCCAATGGTTCCAGCCGTTCCAAATGTTCCAATCGTCAAAAACGCGCGAATTCGAGACCCATTGGAACGACTGGAACTGCTGGAACGAATGGAACAAAATATTAGATCGAAGAAATTAGATCGAAGAAGAAGAAAGTGACTCGCAACCTCGAACAACACCAAAATACTGAGAATAGACGCGGAGGATAACTTATGCCCATCGAAGTCATCGACATGGTCGATTTCGCCCACCAGGAGAAAAAGCGCAAAGAGATCTTCAACACGCCGCGCTTCCATTCCTGGATGCACTATTACAAACCCGGCCACAAAGACGACATGCACTGCCACAACGCCGACCAGACGTTCTACGTCATCGACGGCGAGTGCACCATGCGCTTTCCCGACGGCGGTGTCGCGGTTTTGAAACCCGGCATGGCCGCCACCATCACCGGCGGCTCCTTCTATCAATTGGAAAATTGCAGCGACCAGCCGATGATCATGATGGGCAACCGCTCTGGCCCGTCGGAAAATATCCAGATCATCGACTACGTCACTCGCAAAGACACCCGGCAAAAAGTTGAAGAGCAGTTCGAAAAGGCGTAACAACTCGTTCAAAATTTTCAATCCGTACAAAACGTCTTCGGATTTGGACCTCCGGAAACGATTTGAACGGCTTGACGTTTGGAACTATTTGAACCAGTTCAATCCTAAAGCCGGTAAAGCTTCTTGGGATTATCGTAACTGATCTTGCGCTTGGCCGCCTCGGGGATATCGTTGCGCTCGACGAACTCTTCCACCGCTTTCTTCATGCTGACGATGCCCTCATGGGGAAAGTCTGATGCCCAAAACAAACATTCGTCGCCGAGTAGTTCTAAGTCGCGCCCCGTGGTCATCTCTTCGCCGCACTGAAAATAAATCTGCCCACGCTCGATCAATTTCGCCGGCGGTAGGGCTTCGCCCATGCGATTGCCCATCTTGCTCATCAGATAAGGCACCCAGCCGCAGCCGGCTTCTAAGAAAGCGATTTTCAAATCCGGCAACCGGCCGAGAATTCCCGAGAACATGAAATTGGTGAACTGGCGCATCTGCGGCCAGACATGGGCCAAGGTCGCCGCCTCGCCGCGGTACATGAACAGATCGTTGTTGCGCAAAGAGTTTTGCGAGTGCACGGCGAGCATGCAACCCAGCCGATTGGCCTCTTCGTAAACCGGATGAAACTCCGGGTGGCCCAACGGCCGCGGCAAACCGTCAGCCGGCAGCACCGCGCCGACCATGCCGAGATCCTTGACCACCCGGCGCAGTTCAGCGACCGCGGCGGGAACATCCTGCATGGGCAAGATCGCCATCCCTTTCAAACGCGGCTCATGGCGCAGAAAACGATCGTGGAGATAATCGTTATAAGCCTTGCTCAGATCGACGGCGAAGTCGGTCATGCCGACCTGGCCGATATGCATGAAGCGGGTCGGATAAATCACCGCCGCTTCGAGCTCGCCAATGTCGAGCGCCTGTTGCCAATCTTGCAGCGTCGGAATCAAAAACGACCGGCCGATCCCTTCCCTGCCCGCCTGCCGATGCCAACCATGATGCGGCAAGAGCGGGAAATACATCACCGCCTCGCGCCGCGCCTTGTAATAGTCCGGCAAATACTCGAACACATCCTCCTCGACCTCGCGAATATGCCCATCGGCATCGATCATCTTCCAGTCATGCATTTGAACCTCCATTAATCTCGGATGTTACTCCCGCCAAGGCGCAAAGGCGCCAAGTTCGGAAGTAGAGTTTCTTCTTAAACCCTTTGCGCCTTGGCGCCTTTGCGAGAGAAATTCCGACTCCGATTTTGTGTACTATGCGTTCTTTGCGGCCAACCTTCCGAATCCGAATCTTATTTTGTGCCCTATGTGCTCTTTGTGGTTAAATTCCGATCCGACTCCCCTTCACCCGTCGGCGATCATCTCGCCGAACTTGCCGCAAAACTCGCCAATAGAACCGTTATGGACGAAGTCGGCCAAGCCATCCAACGGTCCTTCTTCGCGATTGATGATCGCCAAGAGCGCGCCGTTGCGTTTGGCCACCACCGGGAACGACGCCGCCGGTTGCACCTGCAAGGACGAGCCCATGACGATGAACACCTTGGCCTGCTCGGTCCAGCCCTGGGCGATGCGCATGGCTTGCTCGGGCATCGCCTGGCCGAAGGACACCGTGGCGGATTTGAGAATGCCGCCACAGCTATCGCACTTGGGCGAGGCGAAGTCGCCGACCAAGCTATTGATGATCGGCTCCGGCGCGAACTCTTTTGTGCAGCTCATGCAGAGAATTTTTCGGTTCGAGCCATGGAGCTCGACGATTTTGTCGTCGGCCAACCCGGCCATGCTGTGCAGGCCGTCGACGTTTTGCGTGATCAAGCCGATCAACTTCTCCTTCAAGCTCAACGCTTGGATAAAATAATGGCCGACATTGGGCTTGGCGGCGCGATACTGCTCCCAGCCGTCGAGGCGCCGCTTCCACGCCTCGATACGCGCCACCTCGCTGGTCATATACTCCTGAAAGGTCACCGGCCGGTAGCGCGTCCAAATACCGCCCGGACTGCGAAAGTCCGGGATGCCGGACTCCGTGCTGATCCCCGCGCCTGTGAAAACGACGATCTCATCGCTCTCGCGAATCTTCGCCGCGAACTCATCGAGCTTCATAGTGAGATATTTTATAGAACAGCCAGCATATCGCTTACAACCGAAAACTGGGATGGGGAACCACCACGATAAACACGAAAGTCACGAAGGTTCCGGACAATCAGATCTCCGAACTTCGTGCTCGGAGCCTGTGGTGAGCGTAGTCGAACCATGTCCCTCGTGGTGAAACACACTTTCGGCCACGGCACTCCGCTAGTGGCTCACTTTGGCCGACGCCGGTAGCTTGAGCGACATGGCGAGGACACCGGCTGCGGTGATCAACAGACCCGTGATGGTAAAGCCCAAGGCAAAAAGTTTGGCGTCGCCCATCATGCCGATAAAAGTCGGCACCGCGCCGCCGCCGATCAGATAACCGAAGGGAATCGTGAAGCCGACGGCGAGATTGCGCGCTTGGGGCGGCGCGAGAACTGCCAACGCGGCGAAGCCAGCGGGGAAAAACCACACCGCCAGCGCCGGCTGGATGATCACCACGGCGCTTATCCAACTGTCGGCGGCGAATCCCAACAGTAAAGTCAGCAGACCGGTAACGATCAAACTCACCACCATGGTGCGCTTGGGGCCCAAGCGGTCCGAGGCCCAGCCGCCGACCATGCCGAACAGCGGCCCATAGGAGCGCGACAGCGCCGTCAGCGTATTCGCCCAGCTCGCGTCAACATGGCGGTCGCTGACTAAATACACCGGCAGCATGGCGTATATCCCCACCGTCGAACTCACGCCCATGCCGAAGAGAATCAGCATGATCCAGAAAGCCGGTGCCCGCACCAGCACGCCGAAAGCGTCAGACCCCGGCGATTCACCAGCGAAACGGCCGCCTTGGCCAAAGCGAAAATAAAGAACGGTGATCAGCACCGAGGCGCCGCCCAAGACGCCCAACGCCGCGCGCCAGGTGGAATGACGCAAAAACAGCTCGGCGACAAACGGCCCGGTGAAAAACGCCAGGTTGGGCGCCAACTCGTGAATCGCGATCGCCTTGCCCCAATGACGCTGATCGACTAGCGCGGTGATCGTCGCAATCGCCGACGGCATGTAAAGTCCGGCGGCCAATCCCAAAGCGTACAACCCGACGCGCATCGCCCACAGACTATTCGAACCCGCGAGCAGAAACAGCGCCAGACCAAGGCCGGTGCCGGAGATCAAAACGGTTTGCCGATGACTGCTGCGCGAGGAGAGAAATCCCGAACCGAGCAAGCCCGACAGATAACCTGCGGAGATGAGAAAAAAGAAAAAGCCCGCCTGGCCGTGATTGATCGCCAGCTCGGTTTCGATAGTCGGCAACAGCGGCGACAGAATCACCCGGGCAATAAAGTTAAGGAGAAAAATCGCCGCGAGGAAAAACACCGGACCGGCTTGGACGGCGAAGCCGCGCTCGTGGCTTTGGCGGTCGGGGTTAATTGATGTATTCTCAGCAAGCATAAAATTTGTCGCGACGATCTTTCATGTCTACAACCTGGCCGCCCAAGAATCCAACGACTAGCCGAGCCATAGGCCGGCGTCAGTTTCTGCGGCTCCTATTGACGCCGATCGCCGGCACGTTTGTCGGCGATCCTTTGCTGACAAGTCTGCTCGCCGACCGTCACTTACTAGCCGAGGCCGCCGAGCTCAGCCGCGAGGCCGTCACCATCGACCTGCACTGCCATGCCAACCCGCTGGCGGCGAAAGATTTTCCCGCCGTCAAAGGCCAACTGGCGGGCCAACTGGCGGCGAACATGAAAGCCGGCGGCGTCGACGCCGGTCTGTTCGCCATCCGCGGCGATCTCGGCACTATCCGCACCGATGCGTCGGGGCAGCGCATTGAACACCGCCCGGCGAAACCCGGCGAGCTGTTTCGCCGCGCTCAGGAACAATTGACGCCGCTGATCAAAGCCACGCAAAGCGGCCAACTCGCCTTGGCGACGACGCCAGGGGAAATTCTCGCGGCGAAGAAGCGCGCCACGCCCGCTGCCATCCTCGCCCTCGAAGGCAGCGATCCCTTGGAGGGCGACTTGGCGCGGGGCAAATTTTTTCATGAGCGCGGCGTGCGCGTCATGCAACTGCTGCACTACCGCATCAACGAGATCGGCGATATCCAAACCGCCGCGCCGCGCCACAACGGCCTGACGCCCTTCGGCCGCGAACTCGTCGCCGAACTGAACCGCCTGGGCATGGTCATCGACACCGCCCACGCTTCGTCTACCACCCTCGACGGGGTGCTCGCCGCCAGCCGCGCACCGGTGATCTTTTCCCACACCGCACCGCGGGTGCAGCGCGCCAACTCGCGCCGCCTCGAGGACGACGACATCAAAGCTATCGCCAAGCATGGCGGCGTCATCGGTATCTGGCCGACCTTGGGCAGCCGCGACAGTTTCGAGACCTTTCTCAAACGACTGGACTATATGAAACAGCTGGTTGGCGCCGATCATTTCGGCGTCGCCAGCGATTTATTCGGCCTGCGCGGGCGCACGGCGCTGCCGACCCACAGGGAGTTCCCGCTGCTGCCCGCCGGCTTGCTCAAACGTGGCTATTCGGAAAGCGATACGGAAAAAATCGTCGGCGCCAATTTCATGCGGCTATTTCGCGAGGTCACGGCATGACGGTCTGCGCGAAGCTTGGCATTGTCGGCTAACTCGTTTAGAAAAGTCGACGGAGGAAACATGCACACTGATAGATTTCGAACTTTGCTGGCCATCGTCGCCCTGCTCGCAATCGCTCCGGCGAGCTGGGCGGCGACAACTTTAACCCCCATACGGCTCCTCTACCCGAGCTTCGCCGGCAGTTGGGCCACCGCGTGGATCGCCAAGGAGGCGGGATATTTCGCCCAAGAAGGTTTGGATGTCGAGCTCATCCGCGTCGGCGGCAGCACGCGCATGGTCGCCGCACTGCTCGGCGGCAGCGCACCGATCGTTCAGGCCGGCGCGTCGGCCGCCTTGGCCGCCACCGCCGCCGGCAGCGACGTGGTGATCATCGGCTCCACCGGCACGGTGTCGCCGTTTCGTTTGATCGCCCGCGCCGAGATCAAATCGCCAGCCGAATTGAAAGGCAAGAAAGCAGGCATCACCACCTTCGGCTCGACCTCAGACCAGATGGTCCGCATCGCGCTGAAAAAATTCAACCTCGAACCGAACAAGGATGTCGCGCTCCTCACCTTCGGCGCCCAACCCGAAGCCTTCGCGGCATTGATGAACGGCATCGTCCAAGTCGCCGCGCTGAGCTACCCGCTCTATCCCAAGGCGATCAAAGTCGGCATGCGCGAGCTGGTCAACTTCGGCGAGCTCGGCGTCGAGGACATCAACGGCACGGTGATCACGACGCGGGCGTTCCTGGCGCAACACCGCGACACCGCGCTGCGCTTCCTGCGCGGATTTACCCGCGGCATGCAACGCTATCGCACCGACAAGGAATTCAGCAAGAGAGTTCTCGGCAAATACGGCAAGATCAACGACGAGGAAACCTTGGAAGGCACCTGGCAGGACTACGCGCCGACGTTGCAGAGAAGCCCGCGCCCGGCGCTGAGCGCGGTGCAATACTTGATCGAGAATCAATTCGCCGGCAAAAAGCCGCTGCCGAAGCTCGAACAGTTCGTCGACACCTCGCTCGCCGATCAGCTGGAAAAGAGCGGCTTTGTCGACGCGCTGTATAAATGATGATTCGGAAAGTTCTCTCGCAAAGGCGCAAAGACGCCAAGTTCGGATAAGAAGAATATTTCGTTTTCGAAGATTTTTCATTCTCCGAATTTTGCGAGCTTAGCGTCTTTGCGAGAGATATTCCGAGTTTCTGTAGCACGGCAAACAAACCTAGGAGATAGCTTCATGAAACTTCTCAAATACCTCAGCGCACTCGCCTTCATCCTGCTGCTCATCGGGCAGGCGTCGCCAAGCGCCGCGCAACGACTCACGCCGCTGGTGATCCAAGGCGGTACGCTGATCGACGCCACTGGGCGCGAGCCGATCGCGGACGCGGTCATCGTCGTCGAGGGGGAACGCATCACAGCGGTCGGCAAGCGCGGCCAGGTGGCGATCCCGCGCGGCGCGAAAATTATCGACGCCAAGGGCAAAACGGTTCTACCGGGATTCATCGACGGCCATTGTCATCTACTCGACTTCGTCGGCGAGATTTATCTTCATCTCGGCATCACCACTTGCCCCGACGTCACCCAGAACGACGACGAGTGGACGCTGGCGCAAAAGCACGGCACCCAGTTGGGCAAAATCCGCGGCCCGCGCATCTGGTCCACCGGCGGTCGCCTGGTCGGACCGCCGCCCAGTTGGGCGCTGCGCGGCGAGCGCGGCTATTTAGTCAAAACGCCCGAGGAAGCCCGTGAAGTCGTGCGCAAGAAAAAAGCCGCCGGCTTCGACATCGTCAAATTCAACGAATACGTCGCGCCCGAAGTGATCAAGGCCGGCGCCGAGGAAGCCAACAAATTGGGCTTGCCAATCACTTGCCATTGTCTCGATGTGTTTCTCGCCGCGGAAAATAACTTCTCCGGCGTCGAGCACCATTGGGGCATGGGCATGACCACCATCGGCGACGTGAAAAAGCGCTGGGACGTGCACCAGCAGCGCATGACCGGCAAGATCAACACCGCCGATCTATCCTATTATTACGAACCGGAAAATTTCGACAAGGTGGTCAAGGCCGCGGTCGACAAAAACATCACTTGGAGCCCGACCATCGCGACATGGTATCGCCCGTTATCGCCCAGCGTCGCAAGATTCAAGGAACGGGAGCTATCGATCCTCGATCAGAAAAACGCCGGCTACCTGCCGCGGGTCCTGCGCGAACAGGCGCTCGGCCAGTACGAGCGCTACGCCAAATTCGCGCCCGAACGGCTGGCGCGAGCGAGCGAGGGCTACAAGAAGTTGGAAGATCTCATGCGCCGCTACGTCAAAGCTGGCGGCCTGTTGCGCGCCGGCTCGGACCCGAACAACGGGCTGCCCGGCCTCGGCTTGCATCAGGAAATGGTCATGTTCGTCGAAGCCGGCATCACCCCCATGCAAGCGATCCAGGCCGGCACCATCAACAGCGCCAAAGCGTTTCGCAAGGACAAGGACTACGGTAGCGTCGAGGCCGGCAAAGTCGCCGACATTGTTTTGATCGACGGCGATCCGCTGCAAGACATCTGGGCGGTGCAAAACGTCAAACTGGTCATTCTCGCCGGCAAGATCGTCGACCGCGAGTTTCACGCCAATTATAAAAATCCGATCCCAGCCATCCGCGCCTGGCGTTCGACGCCGCAAGAAATCGACCTCGCGCCGCGCTCGCTGGTCCAGAACGGCAGCGGCATCATCAAAGTCAGCGCCCGGCGCGGCTTCGATAAATTCCACCGGGTGATGTTGAACGGCAAGGAACTGGAAACAAAATTTATCAGCGCCAGCGAACTGGAAGCCACCGTGCCAGCGCAATTGACCAAGGAGATCGGCACCTACCCGGTCATCGTCGTCGGCCAAGGCGACTCCGCATCGCGCTCCGCGCCGGCCTATTTCATCGTGTCATTCAAGAACTAGGAGCAATCAATGACGCTGGCCGCATTACTTGATACGCAAACCGCATCCTCTCCGGCTTCCCACCTTCCCCCTCGATGGGGGAAGGCAAGGATAGGGGTGCTCCGAGTCTTGCCAACAATGCTACTCATGATTGCGCTGTTGAGTGCATTCAGCGCCAGCGCCGCCGCCCAATCCGACACCCTGCGCGTGTTTTTTTACCCGCCCTGGAATATCAGCAAGCTGCCCATGTACATGGCGCGCGACGCCGCTATCTTCGAGCGCAACGGCTTGAAGCTCAGCTGGACCAATCCTGGCTCCAACGACAAACTGCTCGCGGCGATAAAGAATGGCGAGGCCGACATCGTCGTCGCCAGCGCCAACCATATCGCCCACAACAACGCCTCGGGAGGTCCGGCACTGCGCCTGGTCGGCAACAGCGGTTTCAACTACTCGGCATTTTTCGCCGACGGCACGATCAAGAACGCCGCCGAACTCAAGGGCAAAAAAATCGGCACCGGCGAGCCCGGCAGCACGCCGGATCAGTTGACCCGGCTGGCGCTGCGCAAGTTGGGCATCGATCCGGACAAAGATGTGACGCTGATTCCTTTTGACGAAGGCAGGAACACCGACCGGGTGAAGGCGCTACTCGGCGGCAGCGTCGCGGCGATGATGATCACCGCGGAAACGATGTATGACATGGAAAAATCCGGCGCGATCAAGAAGGTCACGCGCTTGACCGACCACCGGCAGTTGAAAATTTACGCCGGCGGCGGCGCCGACTACGCGATTTCAGCGGCGCTCCTCAATAGCCGTCGTGACGACGCTAAGAAGTTCATGAGCGGTATCTGCGAAGGCATCTCACTTGCGCGCAAAGATCAAGCGAAGGCCAAGGAATTTGTCGCAAAGACCGGCAGGAACATGGACGCGGCGGGCATCGACTATCTGTACAAGCTCTACATGGCCGACGTGATTCCAGCCAAGCCGTATCTCAAACCCGAAGGCGTCGATCTGGCGCTGCAAATGACCTCGGCCTTACTCCCCGCGGTGGCGGCGATGAAACCGGAACAGCTCACCGACGCCGCGTTAGTGCCGGAGTTGGAAAAGGAAGGTCGCTGTAGTTTTTAGCGGGTTCAGGGCTTGACCTGAATATTGTTGACGACGCTCTTGACGCCGTTCACTTTGCCGGCGATCTCGCCGGCTTTGTTTTTCTTATCTTGCGAATCGACGCTGCCCTTCAACTTGGCGACGCCGTCGTCGACATCGACATCGATGCCCTGAACCGTCGCCCGGTCTTCACGCGCCAACTGAGCCTTGATGGTGGCAGTCAATTTGGCGTCCTCGAAATCCGGTCCGGACATTTTGTCTTTGATCGCCTGACAGCTGCCAAGGGCCGCACTGAGCAGCAGAACCACCGTGACAAACCGGATACGCGAAAATTTCATAAAACTTTCCCTTCACCCCGAGTAGACTGTGTCGCAATTCCGTTCATGGTTCGAGAACCTCACCACGAACGGAATTGCGGTTCTGCGAATTCAAGCACTTCCCCGTTCGTCCTGATGCCCTCGAAGGGCGAACATCCGATTGCGACACAGTCTGGAGGTGGGAAGCAGATTGAGTTGAACTCCCAGCGCTGGCGCGGGCCCACCGTCGGACAGCCGCAACGATTTTACGGCCCGACTTGCAGAGTATTGTTCACGCCCTTGACGCCACTGACCGTGCGACTCACCTGTTCGGCGCGGGCGCGGTCGGCAGCGGACTGCACCACACCAGTGAGATTCACGACCCCGCGCGTCGTATCGACGCTGACCCGCGTCAAGGTTGCCCCCTTGTCCGCCGCCAACGCGGCTTTGACGCGGGTAGTAATTCCGGTGTCGTCGATATTCTCGCCAACGGTCGATCCGGTCAGGGATTGACAGCCGGCGAGCACCAAAAATAGCACGACTAACGGTAGAATCGGTTTAAGCGTCTTCAACATATGCGCACCTCCGGGATTGATGTGTCACCGCATATCACGGCGGCGCACAGCAGACAAGAAACAACTTCAATCGAAACAACTTCAACCGATCCGGCGCGCCAGCTCTTGGATTTGATCCATGGAATCTTTCAATTCAGGCGCGTAGGTGCGCGGCACGCACTCGCCGCAAATGTCGTTGGCGAGGTTGGCGATGGATTTGAATCCCGCGGTCAAGTTAGCCGACCGACTCGGCAGCGAGCCGCCGATATCCGCCAAGCCCTGTAAGCAGATGATCAAATTGGCGAGCAACGACGCCATGGTCTCTTCATCGGGCATCACCCGGCAGCGGTAGAGCAGATCATGCACCGCCTGAAGCTCGCCACGAAACACCCGCACGGTGCTTTCAAGCCGGCGCAGCACCAGCTCCGGCAACACGCCCTGCTCCACTTGCAGTTGCTGCACCGAACCGAGGTCGGAAAAGACTAGATGCAAATTGGTCCGCACCCGGTCGAGCCGGTCTTCGAAGGTCGTGCGGTGAATCTCCTCGGTGAGCTCCTCCTGGCGGCGCGAGACGAGTTTTGAAATCACGCAGCCAAAGATCAGCAAACCGGCGGCGCCTTCGACGATTGCCGCCAGGCGAAACCAGCCGAGCGGCACGACATCGCCGTAGCCGATCGACAGAGCGGTGACGAAGCTAAAGTAAATCGCCGTGACCAATCCCTGGCCGTCGGCTTTGACCGCCTGGTTGCCCGCCTGCAAACCCATGCCCATGCCGACGCCGGCGATCCAGTAGAGCAAACCGAAAACCACGATCATGGCGAGCCAAATAGCGATCAATCGCTCAAGCGAAAGCGCGGCGACTTTCTCCAGCCAGGATAGCCGTGGTGCTGCGACGGCAGCCGCGCCGGGGCTTGTCCCATTCGACAATGGAACCACAGCGCTAGTCGCCGGCTCCACCGCCCCGCCGCTCCCCAGCCACTCCGCCATGCCGCCAACGTAGTAACGCAAGTTGGTATAGCCGATCTCAGCGAGCAAGCCGACCGCCTGCTTGCCCAACGGTCAAGTCGGCCCAGCGCAATAGATCGCGATTTCTTGTTGGAGGTTGGACAGCAGCTGAAGCGCTTTAGTGGGAATATCGGCGATGGGCAAACTCAGCGAACCGGGAATGTGACCGGCCTTGAACGAGTCGGCCGGCATGACGTTGACGATCGCCAGGGCGCGGTCTTGCAGGCGGGCGAGGATTTCCTCGCGGGGAATTAGCGAATATGAATGAACCGTTTCTGCGTTTTTCGGGTTTGCCATCGTGTCGAGATCTCAGTGACCGAGATTCCCAATTAGATGCGCGACGAGCGCAAAAGGTTGCACCCCCTTACACGCTCCCCCACACATCCCGCGCGACCTTGGCGACCAATGTCAACTTGGCGATCTGATCTTCCACCGTCAACTTGTTGCCCAACACCGTGCTGGAGAAGCC
The DNA here is from genome assembly GCA_945889495.1 of Syntrophobacter sp. SbD2. GTDB lineage: Bacteria > Desulfobacterota > Binatia > UBA9968 > UBA9968 > DP-20. Next base: position 27,964 of record CAMDBU010000055.1, read on the forward strand.
GCACTGCGGCGCGATGCCCAGTTGGTCGAGGGGCGCAACTTTAGCGGCCTCATCGATGCGCCGTTTAAGATCGTCGGCCTTTTCCAACTCGCCGCTCTTGGTCGTGACCAAACCGAGCATGATACGCTTGCCCCTGGGCAGGTAGCGCAGCGGCGCGAAGTTGCCGGCGCGCGGCGAGTCGAATTCCAAGAAGTAGCCGTCGACTTTCAGTTCATTGAACAACACCTCGGCGACCGGATCGTAGCCCCCTTCGGCGACCCAGGCGCTGGCAAAGTTGCCGCGGCATAGGTGGGTATAGACCAGCATGTTGGCCGGGCGGTCTTTGATGCACTGGTTGATCAGGTTGGCGTAGAGCGACGGCAGGCGGTCGGGGTCTTCGCCGATTTTCTTGGCGCCCTCGCGCATCTTGGGATCGCAGAGGTAAGCCAAGTTGGTGTCGTCGATCTGCAAGTAAGTGCAGCCCGCCGCCGCCAACGCCTGGATCTCCTCGCGATAGACCCGCGCCAAGTCGATAAAAAATTGTCCTATCTCCGGATAAGCCTCAGCGCTCACGCCGCCGCGTCCGCCGCGAAAATGCAGCACCGAAGGGGATGGGATCGACAGCTTCGCGGTAACCTTGGACACGGATTGGGTGAATTTGAAATTCTCGACTTCATGCTCGCGCACGCGTTGCAATTTATCGGTGACTTCGAAGCGGGTCGGCGAGCGTTGCAAGTTGGCGTCGCCGCCTTGAAAGGATTTGCCCGCCTCCTCGGCGAGTCCTTCTTTGACTAGCACTCCCTCGAACTTCCGCACGAAGTCGACGTTCCAAAGTTTCCGCCGGTACTCGCCGTCGGTCACCGCTTGCAGGCCGATGTCTTCCTGCATCTTGACCACGTCACCGATGCAGCGATCCTCGACCGCACGCAGCTGGCCGTCGTCAATCTCGCCGCGTTCCCGTTTGTCGCGCGCTTCCAACAACGCCGCCGGCCGCAGCAAGCTGCCCACATGATCCGCGCGAAACGGTGGGGCTTTCTTCTCCGCCATGGAATTCTCCCTTTATAGTAACGTTTGAAATCTTCGTCAGCTGCGCCATAGTGGCGCCAAGATTTCCGCAAGGAGCCAACATGCGCACCGAACTTATCAGAATCGAAACCCCAACGCACCCGCTCGACGGCGCCTATTACACCCCCGATGGGCCGAGCAAAGGCGCGGCGATGTATTGCCACGGCAACCAGATGAACTTTTACGTCTGCGCGGCGCGCTTCTTGGCGCCGCACATCACCGCCCTGGGCTACGAATATCTCGCCTTCAACCGCCGTGGCCATGACTCGGTGAGCACCTTCGACAGCCGCGAGTGCGTCGGCGGCGCCTATCAAACCGTCGCCGAAGGCGTCGAAGACAACGCGCTGGTGGCAAAATACTTAGCCGGCAAAGGGTTCGCGAATCCGATCGTCATCGGCCACAGCAACGGCGGCGTGCTCGCCGCCGAACATGTGGCACACCACCCGGAGACCAAAGCGTTGATCTTGCTCTCCGCCCACACCGGCGGCAACCGCATGGTGCACCAACGCGCCGCGCGCAACTATTCGCTCGCCGGCGACGTCGACAAGCAAAGAAAAGCAGCCGAAGCGCTCGTCGCCGCCGGCAAACCCAGAGAACTCATGCTCATCCCGGCCTGGTGGTGGGTGATCTCCGCCAGAACTTTCCTCGACCGCCTGACCAACGCCCCCGACCTGCTAGAGAACGCCAAGAAGATCACCTGCCCGGTGCTGTTCATCCGTGGCGATCAAGAGCCCAAGGAAAACTACCCGGCGGAAGAGTTCGCCAAGAATTGCCCCGCGCCCTGCGAAGTCGCGATCATCCCCAACTGCGACCACTTCTATGTTGGGGCAGAGGATAAGGTTTCGAAGGTTGTTACGGAGTGGTTGAAGAAGACGGTTGGATAACGAACCAAAGGATTATTTCCAGCGAAGTATCGCCCGTCACAGATTTCGTGTTACGCTCCGCTGGTTAGACCTTCGAGGATTAACGAATTCTAGATTAGATAACATCATAATCTTCGGAAGTGTTCGCTAGTTTCGCAGTTTCTCGCGACTCTCCGAAATAAGGATTGTATTTCTGTGCCTCCTGTAAGGATACTCTCGAAACAAAAGTTTTGAGGGAGTGTTTCCCGCCAAATGCGTCCTCGACCCGTATGATAATCCTTATTCCCCCGTTTTTCTCACGTGGGCGAAAACCGCCCCAGGACTCCGTCTGCTCGAAGTAAACAACCCCGTTCGTGCTTCTCCCGACTTCAAGATACCGCCCCGATTTGTGGGGTGATAGTTGATTATGTTGAGTAAGGAAAGGGTATACTTTCACAAATTCGCCCAACTGGACATGGAAGTCAGTCAGGGAAACGACCTGGTGTTTTAGCCAAAACCAAAGGAATGTGTTTTTGAATGTGTAGTTATGGTACCCAATTTCAATCCTACCTATACTTGACGGCGCACTTCCCACGTTCGTTACATCAAGATAGAGGGCCAACCCAGTAATGTGAGTTTTATTACCCTTGTACTCTCTACCTGTTGGAAAACTACAGCAGAAAGTAGGACCTTCCAATACCCGTATTTTGAACCGTGGTCGTCTTCGAAGACTTTCAAATATACCACTGCCCCATCCAAGAAGCAGGGTCATCGTGAATATGATTACGCTAATGAATCCCTCATTGTCATTGGCCAATTTGATAAATTCAGAGACGTTATTCATTTATTATCTAGATAACGGATAAGGCTAAAAAACCTTGAACGTACACAACTATTGACCGATATTAAAGTCTTCTAAAAGCAGATTTTGACCGCCAGCTTCTCGAACGAGACTGCGCTCTACCTCGAATATAATCGCTTAATAAACCCCGACCGCTCCATCTCCTCGACGAAACTGCCATCGACAAACTCTTTCGGATTCGCTTCACCCGCTTTGGGAGTTTTCCCAGCGATGTCGTCGAGCAGCGTCTTCACGCCGTCGGGCGTCGGACTGGGCACTTCGGGGAACAGTGGGCGGAAGCTGTTGTAGGTGCGCTCTAAGTTTTCCGCGTCGGTGGTGCGCAGGTATTTACCGATGATGGCTTTGGTCCAGTCTTTTTCAGTCTTATAGATGTGAATCGCTTCGGTCATGGCGCGGACGAAACGGGCGAACACCGGGCGGCGCGCTTTGATCGTGACTTCGCGCGACAGCACGCCGGCCCAGTGGAAGGGAATTTTTAGCGCGCCGACATCAACCAAAGTCTTGAAGCCAACCTTTTCCGCTTCGCGGACGAAAGGTTCGGTGGAGATACCGAATTGGATGAGTCCTTTGGCCATCGCGGCCACCGCTTGGGCCGTGCCGCCGACGGACAACAGCTTCACGTCCTTTTCCGGGTCGAGGCCGAAACGGCGCAGCACCAGGCGAATACCGAGATCGGTGGACGCACCGAAGCGATTGATACCGCCGCTCTTGCCGCGCAGTTCCTGAACCGAATTGATCGACTTCAGCGCGACCAATTGATTGGGAAAGGTCGGCATCACCGCCATCAGCATAACGACATCGATGCCGGCCAGCCGCGCGCTGACCAGATTGCTCACCCCGGTGACGTTCAAATCGACATCGCCCGCGACCATCGCTTGCAGCGCCGCCGGGCTGGCATTGATCTGCACGATCTCAGCGGCGATGTTATATTTCTTGAGCAGCCCGCGTTCCTGAAGAATCCACACCGGCGCCGTGGAGCCGCCGCCGGCGTAAGCGATGCGCAGTTTGTCTTGCGCGATTGCAGCTAGAGGCACGAACAAGAAAACCAACAGCGCACAGAACAGAGATGAAGAATGCTTCGACAGGCTCAGCATGAACGGATTCTTGTGACGCAGTTCCGATGTAATGCCGTTCGTCCTGAGCATTGTCGAAGGACTCCGAGAAGAATTTCAGGACTTTACGAAAGTGGTCCTACCCGCGTCGATTTGAACCTTCTGAACCCGGAACGGTATCAAGCCATCGCCGGCCACTCCCGCAGCAGCCTGCCATAACCATTCGTCGGATACTTATAGCCAAGCTTCGACAGCACATACCACAACATCGCCGGGTTGCTGGCAATCACCGTGGCATTCAACTCGGCCTCGATGCGCTCCAAGCACTTGATCGGATCGAGCACCGCGCCTTGAAAGTAGATCCCGTCGACCTTGCCGGCGACCGCGAGATTTTTCTTGGTCAGCTCGAATACTTCGTCCGGCGCCATTTTTTTCGGTACGGCGAGCTCGGCGAAGGAGTTGGGCGAGATCGCGGTCACTCCGGCTTTGGCGAGGTGGGCGACGATCAGATCGTTCAACTTGGCATCGAAGGGCGTGAGCAAGAGAACTTTCGGCGCCGAATAAGTTCGCAGCGCATGGACGCAGGCGTTGAGCGCAGTGGTGTACGGAATCGACACAGCGGCGCCCAGCGCGTCAAACAAACCGGGATTGAGCACTTCAGTCGGCGCCGCGGTGACGATCAGGCCATCCCACTTACGCTCGGCGATGAACTCTTTCACTCTTCCCAAGATCACGTCTTTCTTGTCGGAGATCTCATAAAGCGATTTGCCGTAGAGATTCAAACCCTGGAAGTCGAGCTCGACCCCCTGCGGTACCAGCGGTGTGAAGCTATTGTAGTGCGGCATGTTGCTCGACCCGCCGCTGACGAAACCGATGCGCGCTTTGATTTGCTCTGCCATGATGAGACCTCAAAGAAAAGGCTTTGCTAGTTGCGAGCACTTCCCCCTCCTTCATCCTCCCTCGCTTGCGGGGGAGGAAAGAGGTGGGGGCGCCTTCGAATCTAAACCCGCCTAGCGCCCAAGCGCTAGCCCTACTTCTTTTTTGCTTTATAAGTATCGATGGTCTTCTTCAGATCGTCGTACTCTTCACACTTGCCGAAAAACGGGCAGGCTTTTTTCAACGCCACCAGCTGCTTCTCCGCGTTGTCGAGCTGGTTCAGGTCGAGGTAGAGCTCGCCCAAATATTCATGGGCGCCGCGGTGATTGGCGTCGAGCTTCAATGCCTTTTGGTAAAACTCCATGGATTTATCGAAGGTGCCAACCTTGCGATAGCTGTAGCCCAGCAGGTTATGAGCATCGGCGTTCTTCGGCTCCTCTTCCACGGCTTTGGCGAAATGGCCCACCGCGGTCTTGAAATCCTTCGCCTCCACCGCTTTGCGCCCGGCGACCATGCTGGCGCTCTCTTTTTTCCCGGCCTCGGGAAGATCCATGGCGAAGCTTCGCGGCTGCCCCAGCACCAAAGCCGACAACAACATCACAAGTCCGATTAGCATTTTCATAGTGATCCCTCCTCAAATAACGGTAATGGCCGAATTGTACGCAACCTCCCGCTCAACGCAAGATCGCCGGTCCGGCTAGCGCTTTCTCAGCTCCGCGCGCACCTCGCGCAGGATCGACAGATCGACCAGCCGGTCGGCGGGGATCTCGGCGGCCAGCCCGGACTCCTGGCGAATCTTGTCAATGATCCCTTTCAAGGTCGCGTCATCGATGTCGCCGTCGGGGTTGAGCACCTTGAGCAAAATCTTGTAGCTTTCGCCGGCGACTTTTTGATCGAGGCCGAAATCTTTCTGGATGAACGCGATGACCTCGGCTTCGTTTTTAAGAATCAGCTCGTTGCTGCGCAAGACGGCGCGGATCATCGCTTTGACTTGCTCGCGGCGGCTTTGCACATGGCTCACCCGGCCGACGATGCCGCCCTGCAGGTCGCGCACGTCGAAAGTATCGCCAAGGTCGGCGTAGCCCGCCAAGGTCGCCATCGAAGTAAACGGCGGCGTCAAGATCGCCGCGTCGACGGCTTTGGCGGTCAGCGACTGAAAACTGCTCGGTGTCGTGGTGGTGGCGATGTAGACGATCTTATCGTTGGCACCGTCGCGGCCGAGCCGGCGCGCCACAGTCATAGCGGCAGTGTGCGCGAGAGAACCGATGCCGCTGACCGCGATATTACGCAGCCGCGCTCCCGTCATGCCCGGCTGGCCGACCAGAGTAAAGCTCAGCCGGGTTTGAATGAACATGTACGCCTTGAGCGGTAGGCCCTTGATCGCCGCGCGCAGCGCCACACCAGTCGACCCGCCGTAGTCGACCTCACCCGCCTGCAGCGCGGTCACGCCGATCGGCGGCCGCATGGCGATGATCTCCAGATCGATGCCTTCGCGCTCGAAGATCCCCTTCGACTTGCCGTAATAATAGGGCAGCAACGTCAACGCCTTGGCCGCCACCGCCAGGCGAACCCGTTCAAATGGTTTCTTGTCCTGCTGGGCGTGCAAGGACGGCACGGCGATGAGGATAAGAGCGAGCAACAATAACTTCGCTGTGCGCATCGCCGCACCGGAGGGCGACCCGCCGGTCGCCCCTTGTATAATGAAATTGAAGTGTCTGTATGCACATTGTTTAACACGAAACAGGATGGGACAGGCCGTTCGCCCCTCGGTCCTTGGAGACCGTTTTGTAGCATGGACCGTCCCATCGTGGCTCCCAAAAAGCTCGAA
>CAMDBU010000056.1 GCA_945889495.1 Syntrophobacter sp. SbD2
ATCTTCGGCGCCGACAAGCGCATCGTCGGCGTCGCCGTGGTCGACTATCATGTGCCGAAAAGTTTGACCAACCGAGCCAAGCAGATCTCCGAGTCCTACGAGCAATACAAGTATCTGACCTTTCTCAAGGCGCCGGTTAAAAACAGCTATATCTTGACGCTGTTTTTGATCACCCTGGTGATAATATTTTCCGCCACCTGGTGGGGCTTTTACCTGTCCAAGGGCATCACCGTGCCGATTCAAAAGCTCGCCGAGGGCACCCATGAAGTGGCCCATGGCAATTGGGATTATAAGATTGAAACCAGCGGCGACGACGAGATCGGCGTGTTGGTCGATTCATTCAACCAGATGACCGGCGATTTGAAACAGATCACCCTGGAGCTCGAACGGCGCGGCAAGGTGGTGCAGACGTTGCTCGCCAACATCGCCGCCGGCGTGGTGTCGGTGGATCCGGCGGGCAACATCACGACGTGGAACAAAGCCGCTGAGCAAATGTTGGGCGTCAAATCCGAGCAGGCGTTGGCGAAAAACTATCATGAGGTGTTGGCGCCAGAGCCCTTGCGGTTGGTCGGCGAGATCATCGATAGCGTCAAGGACCGGGAAAAAATCGAGCGCGAAATCAAAATCCCTCAGCGCGAGCAGCAGCTGACCGCGGTGGTGACGGCGGCGACGCTGCGCGACGACGACGGTTCGGCATTGGGCGTCATGGTGTTTATCGAGGACATTACGCAGATTCAAAAGGTTCAGCGCATGGAAGCCTGGCGCGAAGTGGCCCGGCGCATCGCTCATGAGATCAAAAATCCGCTGACGCCGATCCAATTGTCCGCCGAGCGGCTGCGCAAGCGCTACGCCAACCTGCTCGGCGGCGACGGCGGCATCTTGGATAAATGCACGACCACGATCATTCAGCAGGTCGAAGAGTTGAAAAGCTTGGTCAACGAGTTCTCCCAGTTCGCCCGGCTGCCGGCGGCCAAGCTGTCGACCCAGGATTTGAACGAGATCGTCAATGAAGCGCTGTTTCTTTTTAATGAAGGGCATAACGGAATACAATTCGATTTCCGCGCCGGGGTGATTCCGACTCTCGACTTGGACCGCGACCAGATCAAGCGGGTGCTGATCAATCTGCTCGACAACGCGGTGGCGGCGGTGCAAGATGATGGCGAGATCAAGCTAGCGACGCTTTACGACCGAGGGCGCGGCGTGGTGACCCTGGAAGTGGCCGATAACGGCAGCGGTCTGGCGCCGGAGATGCGCGCGAAAATCTTCGAGCCCTATTTCTCGACCAAGGAAAACGGCACCGGCTTGGGACTGACCATCGTCAGCCAGATCGTCGAAGATCATCGCGGTTACATCCGCGCCCTAGCCAATGAGCCCAGGGGGACGCGCTTTAGCATTGAATTTTCCGCGACTGAGGTTGCCAAACGGGCGGCCCATTCGTAAGTTGGAGGCAGAGTGGAAGAGCTGGCGGCGAACAAAACTATTCTAGTGGTGGATGACGAAGACGATGTCCGGGAATCGGTGCGCGAAGTCTTGCGCGACGAAGGCTACCGGGTGATCGACACCGGCGACGGCACCCAGGTGTTGGAAATGATCCGCCAGGAGCGGCCCGAGCTGGTGCTACTCGACATCTGGATGCCGCAAGTGGACGGCATCGGACTGCTCAAGGAAATTAAATCCCAGGAGCCCGATCTCAACGTCGTCATGGTCTCCGGCCATGGCAACATCCACACCGCGGTGACCGCGACCAAATTCGGCGCCTTCGATTTTCTCGAAAAGCCGGTGTCTTTGGATGGCTTGTTATTGACCGTGCAGCGCGCTCTCGGCGAGTCGTCGAACGCGGCGGCGCAGCAGGGCGGCGCCAAGAAAAAACGCGCCGTGGCTAAATCCAGCGACGCCGCGGCAGGGGTCGGCGCACCCAGCAGCATCAAGCAAAAGACTCTGAAAAAAAGCGTCGTGCTGTCAGGGCAGGGGCTCCATTCCGGCGTCAAGACCGGTTTGATCTTACACCCGCTGCCGCCCGACAGTGGCATCCGCTTCACCGGTCTCTCCGGCGAGGTGACGGTGCCGGCGCATTTGGATTACGTCGGCTCCACCGGCTACGCGACCTCGCTCCGCACCCAAGGCTTCGCCGTCGGCACGGTGGAGCATTTGCTCGCCGTGCTGCATAGCTACGGCATTACTAATTTATTGATCAAAGTGCAGGGCGAGGTGCCGATCCTCGACGGTTCGGCGTTGGAATTCTGCCAGGCCATCGAAGAAGCGGGCATCGAGCAGGAAGACCAAGAAATTAGCGAGATCGTCATCGACCGTAGCTACCGGGTCGACGCCAAGGGTGGCGAATCGATTTCGATTGAACCGGCGGATGCATTTTCGGTGCACTACGAGTTGCGCTATCCGGCGCCGGTGGGGGAGCAGGATTATCTCTACCGTCATAGCGGTGCCGATTCGTTTCGCGACGAGATCGCGCCGGCGCGCACCTTCGGCTTCCTCAAAGACATCGCCAAACTCCAGACCATGGGGCTCGCCAACGGCGGGCGGCTCAGCAACTTCATCCTGATCGACGACGAGAAAATTGTGAACACCGAGCTGCGCTTTGCCGACGAATTCGCGCGCCACAAGATTCTCGATATCCTCGGCGATTTTTATCTCCTCGGCCGGCCGCTGCGCGGCGCGATCCACGCACGCATGACCGGCCACTCGGACAACATCGCGCTCTTGCGCAAGATTCGTGAAGGCTTGAAGCTCTAGCGCCGCCAGATTCGAAAGAACGTAACCATGGACCCGAATTTTCCGCGTTTGTTTACCGTCAACGAAGCCAACGGACTGTTGCCGATCATTCGGCCGCTGGTGGACCAGATCCTCGAAAATATCCGGCGCTTGAAGGGCGTCAGTGAAACCGTCATCCGGCGCGAACAGCTCGATCCCGACGCGCCCAACTTGATGGAAAAGCTGCGCGAAGACAAGGAAGTCTTGAAGCTGGTCACGCAGATCAAGGATTGGGTCACGGCGATCAACGGCCATGGCTGCGTGTGCAAAGGCGTCGAGCAGGGCTTGATCGATTTCCCCTGCATGCTGGGCTCCGAAGTAGTGTTTCTCTGCTGGCAGATCGGCGAAGCCAGCGTGGCCCATTACCACCGCATCGAAGACGGTTTCGCCGGCCGCAAAACTCTGCTCGAAGATGTCGACGCCGAGCCGGAGACTAAGCCTTCCTACCATTGAGCGTGGATTGTTGGGGCGAGTTTCGGATTCGGATAATTCTCTCGCAAAGGCGCCAAGGCGCAAAGTTCGGAGAGAATAATTTCCTCTATCCCCACTCTGTGTTCTCTGTGCCCTCTGTGGTGAAAATTCTTTTGGTCCTAACTTCATGAGCTCGCCTTCCGCCACTGAAGCTGAATCTCTCGCCGCCCAGATCAAAAGTGCGGCGCAAGAGTTGGGCTTCGAGCTGGTCGGCATTTCACCGGTCAAATTGCCGCCCCATGGCGAGTCCTTCGCGCGCTGGCTGCGCGATGGCTTTGCCGGCGAGTTGGGTTACATGAGCCGCACCGAAGCGTTGCGTCGCGATCCCCATGAGCTCGTGCCCTGGGCCAAGTCGATCATCTCCGTCGGCATGAATTACTTCACGCCGCATGGGCGGCCGGAGAATTCCAATAACGCCGAGGGTTGGATCTCGCGTTACGCCTGGGGCGATGACTATCACGATCTGATGAAAGGGCGCTTAGACAAGTTACTCGAAACCGTTCGCGCTCTCTGCGGTGAAGCCATCGAAGGCCGTGCCTTCGTCGATTCCGGGCCGGTGTTGGAACGAGACTTTGCCGGCGTCGCCGGTCTTGGCTGGGTCGGCAAAAACACCCAGCTGATTTCGCCCAAGCGCGGCTCGTGGTTTTTTTTGGGCGAACTGTTTGTCGACTTAGCGCTCGCCTACGACCGGCCGATCCGCGACCGTTGCGGCCAATGCGATTTGTGTTTGAAAGCCTGCCCGACCCAGGCCTTCGTCGGACCTTACGTGCTCGACGCCCGGCGCTGCATTTCTTATCTCACCATCGAACTCAAAGGCGCCATGCCGCGCCATCTGCGGCCGCTGGTCGGCAATCATATATTTGGCTGCGATATCTGCCAGGAAGTTTGTCCGTATAACGTCAAGGCCGAGGCGACGGCTGAGGCCGCCTTCGGTCCGCGCGCCGGATTGCACGCGCCACAATTGATCCCGCTTCTTTCCATGACCGAAACAGAATTTCGCCAGCGCTTCCGCGGCAGCCCGATCCTGCGCGCCAAGCGGAAGGGCTTTCTGCGCAACGTCGCCGTGGCGCTGGGCAATTTGAAATCTCTTGAGGCTGTGCCGGCGTTGATCGCCGCACTTGACGATGCTGAGCCCTTGGTGCGCGGGCATGCGGCTTGGGCGTTGGGGGAGATTGCTTGTTTATCCGCAGGTGATGCATTTCGGCGCCGTTTGGAGATTGAAGAGGATGATGCGGTGCGGGTCGAGATTGAAGCGGCAATAATTCGATTGAGTGAACCGTTGGATTTCACCGATTGAGGCATGCCGCAGATGGATAGCATTGAAGTTGTCGTCGCGTACCGCAGCCAAACCAATGAATCACGCCGTATCGCGAACATTAAACTCCCCTCAGTCAATTCTAATTTATCATAATCGTTCCGAGCGCTCGGCCGTTAAATCAATCAAAGCAACTCGATGACTAGCTACGCCGTGGATTTGACAAGTCGTAGGTCGTTGGCAGATATTCTGCTCGCGACCCACGGAGGATGAGGATCATGGAAAATCAACCCCAGCACGACGAAATTCATGTCATCTCAGACATTCATATGGGCGGTAGTCCGGGTTTCCAAATCTTGAAGGAAACCACCCGTCTGGCCGGTTTTATTGGCTGGGTAGCGGTCCAACGTCCGGATCAAAGTGTCGCACTCGTCTTGAACGGCGACATCATCGATACCCTCGCTGAGGACGCGCTCCAAGGTTACATCGCTATCACGAATGCGGCGGAGATTGTCAGTCGCATTATGACCGACCCGTCGTTCGCCGTCATCTGGCAAGCACTCGCAGATTTTGTTAAGCGGCCGCATCGTAAACTGGTCTTGATCGTCGGCAATCACGATTTAGAACTCGCATTCCCGTCGGTGCAACGAACCATTACGGAACGTCTGGCAGGCGACGATCTGGAGGCGCGGGCACGCATCGAGTTCTCGACCATCGGCGCCGGGTATACCTGTAACGTCGGCAATGCGACGGTCTATTGTACCCATGGCAACGAAGTCGACGAGTGGAATTTTACTCGGTACGAAGATATTTCCAAAGCTGCGCGACGTTTGGGTGCAGGACTTGGGCTGGAACCGGACGAGTGGCGCCCCAACGCAGGCACGAAAATGGTGCGCGATGTGATGAATGAAGTGAAACGGAAGTATCGTTGGGTCGACCTGCTCAAACCCGAAATGGAAGCGGCGGTCAGCGTGCTCAGCGTGCTCGATGCCTCGGTGCTGGCGAAACTCGGCAGTGTGGCCGCCTTGTTGACGGAGGCGAAGATCGAAAAGGCCGAGGCGGACGCACGGTTATCTGGCACGCTGATCAACGTCGCGCGCGAGTCGGTCGCGAATGTGAGAGTCGATTCTCTGCTGGGGCGCAATCTCCTGCAGGCGATCGATCCAAGTGCGGACACCAGTGGGGCGAGCGCGGACGACATGCTACTCGACGCAGAACGGTCATTGAGCGAACCGCGTAGGCAAAGGCCGGCATCCGCACAGGGGACGCTTGGGCGATGGCAATATTATATCGATCGCATACGCGGCGTCGAACCCGAGGAAGCCTTGCGTCGAGCGGTTATCGATTGGATCAGAGATGACCAAAGCTTTGTCGTCGATCATCCGGACGATACATTCAAACAAATCAATGACGTGGTTTCACCGGCCATCGATGTGGTGATTACCGGGCACACCCATCTCGCTCGCTCGATAAGCCGCGGCGGCGGCAAACACTACTTTAATACTGGAACGTGGATTCGGTTAATGAAGTTCACTGCGGCGATGTTAGATAGTAAGAACTCGTTTGAACCAATCTATCGTGTCCTGGTGAAAGGGGATATCGAAGGGATTGATTCCCCTCCACCAGGAGTTGGACCGATCCTGTTCGATCGCACTAGCGCGGTGACGATCAGTGCTGACCAACAGGGAGTTACCGGACACCTGCTCGACGTCACCGGTAATGGCACGACCCAGGTACAGGCGATGGGTGCGGCCGAGTTTCTCAAGCCGTAAGTCAGGAGCTATCGATCCATGTCAGAACCGATCCGTCCTATCCGCGATCTCCGCCTCGAACTCCTTCGTCCTGGGCCAGCGCATAATCAGTTATTATCGCCGCTGACACCGTATATTGCGCTTTGTGGCGCCGACGGTCCGGTAACTATCAACATCCCCTACGAGCACCGCCAGCTACTCACGCGCCTCAATCGTCTGCGTTACGAGGTCGACGGCATAGAGATCGCCCGCGAGCAGCGGGAGGCCGAGATTCGCGAGCTTGGCGAGACCCTGGGCAAAGTGCTCGGCTCAATCCCGTCGTTTTTCACCGAGCTTGGCAACGCCCTTTGCGAGCGTGATCGTCTTGTCCATCTCAGACTGTGCCTTTCCGGAGCGGAACTTGGCCTGCTTCCCTTCGAGGCAGCAATTGCGCCCGATGGTCTACCAGGTTCGGGTTCGCCACTGTTTCTTTCGCCCGGTACGCCGATCATCCTCACGCGCGAAGTACGCCGAACGCGGCCACTTACGGTAAATTGGGATCGGCCGCCGCGCATCCTGTTCGCGTTTGCCTCTCCCGAGGGTTACGCACCTGTTCCCGCACAGGACCATCTCGAAGCACTTCGGGGCGCAATCGAGCCCTGGATCGCAATCGAAAACGATGGCAAGAAGCGTTTGCCGGAGGTTAAAAAATTCTTGACCGTTCTGCCGAATGCTACGCTCAAGGACATTGGTCGAGCGTGCGTTCAACAGGAGTACACGCACGTGCATATCCTGGCCCATGGTGACGTCTTCGAAAAGGCCGGCGAACGTCGCTTCGGACTGGCGCTTGGGAGTGATCAGGGCCGGGCGCACGAAATCGTCGACGGCGAACAACTCGCCATCGCAATCATGGGGCGGGACTCGAGCGGCCGGGCACTGCGCTGCCCCGCGCTGGTATCGCTATCGAATTGTGACTCTGGCAATAGCGGATCTGTGCTCGCGCCCGGCAGTAGTATTGCGCACGACCTTCACGTCCATGGAATTCCCTGGGTCATCGCCTCGCAGTTTCCGCTTTGGATGCGGGCATCAACGGTTGCGACCAAATGTCTGTTCGACGCGCTCATCCGTGGCGACGACCCTCGTTGGGCATTGTGCGAGTTGCGCCTTCGCTTACGCGCTGATTTCCCGGCAACCCATGACTGGGCCAGTATCGTCGCGTACGTCACCGTGCCAGGGGATTTCGACGCCCAAGTCTTCACGTTTCGCAGCCGGCAAATCAAGGCGCGGACCGAAGTTCTGTTCAAACGCATCGATGCTTTGCTCGGTCAGAACACAGCGGGTGCTGTTGCTGCCGATCAGCAGGCTCGTCAACCGGATGTGACTCACGAGATTCTCACTCATTGCGATGCGATCCGAACCCAACTTGTCCGGTGGCGCAACGAGACACTGGTTCACCTGCCGGAAATTGAGGCTAAGCGGGAAAAGTCGGAGCGTCTTGGTGTCAGCGGAGCGAGCGAAAAACGGATCGGCGTTGCGCTGTACAGAGCGACCGGACAGGATGCCGGAGTTGTCACTGCGTACAACCAATCGATGGATTTCTACCGTAAAGCGGTCGAGGCGGACCCGAACAACCATTGGGCTATGACTCAATTCCTATCGATCCGCGCAATCGCTCCAGGCGGAGGTAAGGAAGCCTATCGCCGTTGGTGGCTAGCCGCGCGCGCATTGGCCGACATGCAGAGGGAGACAACCCAAGGCCGAGACCGCGCCTGGGCGCTTGGTACGCTGGCGGAGCTCGAGCTGCTTGGCACGACCTACGATGGGCGTGCTTTTAGAAAGGCCAAGGTGCGGAGCGAAATCCAATCTCTTTGCCGAGAACTTGTCGATTGCGTTGAGGCGGGTGATTTTGCCATTGGCTCCACGGAACGACAGTTTCGGCGCTACGTCGACTACTGGTCAACCGGCCACCCAGACTGGAAAGATCTCGCTCAAGCGGCTTTGGATGCGCTCAAAGCCCCAGTGGCTTAGTTGATTCGGCTAGTGTGATGGCAGCGCCGCAGGTACACGCCGAAATCCAGACCACAATTGCGCAGTGGCAATCTCGCCTCTAGCCGCTTTTCTGCTGTTTCGCCAACTCCACCGCATCCGCGAGCAGCTTCGGAATCCGTTTCACCTGGCCCTCGCGGTCGATGCAGGCGTGTTTGGTCGAGCCGGTGGCGAGGATGAGTTGGTCTTCTTGGCGGGAGATTTTGTATTCGAATTTGAGATAGACCCGGCTCAGGTCGACCAGCGTGGTGGTGATTTCAATAATATCGTCGTAGCGCGCCGACTGGGCGTAGCGGCAATTCACTTCAGCAACCGGAAAGTGAAATCCGGCGGCTTCGATGTTGGCGTAGGGGACGCCGATCTGGCGCAGAAATTCCGACCGGCCGCGCTCGAACCAGCGCAGATAATTGGCATAGTAGACCACGCCCATTTGATCGGTGTCGCCGTAGATCACCCGGTAACTCGTGAGGTTTGTTAAGTTTGGCGTCATGGAAGCGCTAAGGTAGATCTTTTCGCCGCGTTTCTCAAAGCGCGTTTGGCGCCATCGCCTTGACAATTCAAACGGAAGTATGTTTTAAGCTGAGGAAATATTTTTTCCATTACGTCAACGCAAAATTTCGATTTCACGGTTTGAGGAGGAAAGGGAATGAATAAGTTAGTTCAATGCGCAACCTGGTCGGGCAGCGCCGTGGTCGCGAGTTTAATTATTTTTGCCTGTAGTTCGGTGGATGAGAAACCCGCGGCGCCGGCGCCGAAACCAGCCCCGGTAGTTGCGCCAGCACCTGCTCCGGCACCAGCGCCGGCTGCCGCACCGGCAAAGACCGAGGCGGTCAAGGCGACCAAGACCAAAGCCGTCGAAGTCGAAGGCGTGATCAGCGCCGTGGGCCAGCGGACGATCACGTTCCAGCTGGAGCGCAAAGGAAAAATCCGCGAAGAGGTTGTCGGGGTCGACGACAAGACCAAGATCGAAAAGGGTGGCGCCAATGTGAAGTTGGGCGCGCTGGAAGCGACCGATAAGGGCATGATCAATTACGAGCCCGACTCTTACACGCCGGCGCTGGGTATTAAGATCACCGGCAAGGGCGAGATTAAGAAAGTCGGCGGCGACGATTAGGTCGTGCGGTAACGGTCGGCGCGATCGCCGCCGACCACTTCGACTTCCACCGCTTCATCATCGCGAATCACCCGAAACAAGATCCGTTCTCCCGGAAGCTTTTTCCACATCTCGTGGTAAAGCTCCTGGCGGGAACGGATCTTGTTGTTTTCCACCGATAGAATCACATCGCCGGGCTTGAGGCCGTATTTGGCCGCCGGGCCGTTGCCCGAGACATTGCCGATCACCACCATGCCGGCGATGCCCTGGGTGTAGATGCCCAGCCACGGGCGGCGCGGCCGGCTGCGCACCTGGCCATGTTGTTTCAGCTCTTGCTCGTAGGTCTGGTAGTATTCCACCGGGATGGCCATGGTGAATTTGCCGACCTCGTTCAAATTCAACGACACGATGCCGGCCAATTCGCCGCGAAAATTCGCCAAGGTGCCGCCGCCGAAACCGGGATTGAACGCGGTCACCCGGATCGACTTGTCGATCATATATTCCCACTCGCCGTCGTAGCCGGCCATGGAGCTGACATAGCCGCCGCTGACCCGCCGGCTGGTTTTACCGCTGCTGGCGACCATGACGACGGCTTGGCCGAGTGCCAGCGAATCGGCTGGCGCCATTTTTAAAAAGGGGAAATCTCGGCCGGGGATTTTTACCAGCGACAAGCCCGACTCCTGGTCTTGGCCGACCACTTGGCCGGGATATTCTTCGCCGTCGGACAGAGTGACGGTGATCGATGCCGCGCCGATGGTGACATAGTGAACCGTGAGGATGTAACCGCTGGGATCGATGATCGTGCCCGAGCCGACCCGTTCGGCGCCAAGGTTGCGCGCTGAGGGATGGCTCTCGGGGATGGTGACTTGCAGATCGACGGTTGCCGGGACGATGGAATGAATGAGTCCGATATGGCCGTTCAAGTGACTGCTCCTTCGCTGGACATGACCGGTAGGCTATGCCGAATCCCGGGCTTTGTATAGAGCCGGCCTTGCCATGCGTCGCGTTCAATCAGCGCGCGCGCAATCGCGTTGTGCATGCCGCGTTTGTCCACCGACCAGGGCGGCGCCACGGTGATCGCCCGATGGGCTTCGGCGGATAGCCGATGCATGACGATCGCGGGATTTAACCGTTCGAGAAAATCCACCACCAGTTGGGCGTACTGGGCTTGGCTCATCAGCGGCACCGCACCGGCCAGGTAATATTTTTCCAGGACGGTATTCTTCAGCACATGAAGATTATGCAGCTTGACGCCGGCGATACCCAGCCGGTTGAAAAACTCCGCAGTCTCGAGCATCGCATCGCGGCTTTCGCCGGGAAAGCCTAAAATCAAATGAGTGCAGATGCGCAGGCCGCGCCGTTGGGCGCGCTCGACGGCGTCGACATATTGCGCCAAGTCATG
The DNA here is from genome assembly GCA_945889495.1 of Syntrophobacter sp. SbD2. Classification (GTDB taxonomy): domain Bacteria; phylum Desulfobacterota; class Binatia; order UBA9968; family UBA9968; genus DP-20. Next base: position 10,764 of record CAMDBU010000056.1, read on the forward strand.
ACCGCGGTTGATCCATTTCAAAGTGCGGTCGCGCATGGACTCCAGTCCCAGTTCCAGCCACAGGTAAGTCTCGCGCGCCAGTTGCGCCAATAGATCTAAAACTTCGTCGGCGACGCAATCGGGCCGGGTGGCGATGGCCAGGCCGACGACGCCGGGAAAGGCCAAGGCTTCGCGATAAAGTGTTTCCAGCCGGGCGACATCGTCGTAGGTGTTGGAGTAGCTTTGAAAGTAGGCGATGAAGCGCTCGGCCTGGTGGCGCCGGTGGATCGCCGCCGCGCCCTGTTGGAGCTGTTGGGTGACCGACAGACGCGGCTGGTAGTTGGCCGGCGTGTGGCTCGCGTTGTTGCAATAGATGCAGCCGCCGACGGCGACTTTGCCGTCGCGATTGGGGCAGGTGAAGTCGAGGCGCAGGCCAATTTTATACACTCTGGCGGCAAAATCGTCGCGCAGCACGCCATTGAACGAGTTAAAGCGCTTGCCATGCCAAAGATTTTGCAGATGGGCGGGGAATTTCATGACCGGACAGAAAAAGGGTTAACAAAACGGCACCGAGTTCACAAGCCAATTACCAGTGTTTTAGATTTCATCGCGGAGTCTGCTTGCAGCGTTGCACTTCGAGCGGAAGTGCTGAATAAATCATGCACTTTTGCCGCCCGGCTGGGAGCGCTCGGCTTGACTTCGGGGCCGATTGCCGATATTGAATAGCTACTAATTGGCCCGCTTATCGCCGATGAAAATCTCCATCGACGAGATTCCTCAAACCCCCAAAGAGATCTTTTTCTCCGAAAGTGTTGAGGAACTCAATAAAATATACAGCCAAAGCAACAATCGCGAGTTTGGCTTCCCAGCGTCCTTGGAGGTCGAGCTACGATACTCGCGGATGGCTGCGGATCTGTTTTTTGACGGGCGAGTGACCGGCGAATTGAGCGGCGTATGCGGTCGCTGCGTCGAAGAATACCGCTTTCAGTTGGATCACCGTTTCGACTTGGTGTTGATTCCCGATCCGGCTAAAGCCGGGCGCAAAGCCGGCGCGCTTCATCGCGACGATTTGGGCTTGAGCACCTATTCGGGCGATGAAATCGATCTGACGCCGCTGATTGTCGAGCAAGTTATTTTGGCGCTGCCGACTCAGCCGTTGTGTTCCGAGGAGTGCCGGGGGCTGTGCAGCAGTTGCGGCGTCAATCTCAATCGTGAGAGCTGCGCTTGCCAGTCGCCGAGCGGCGATTCGCGCCTGGCGGTATTGAAAACTCTTAAAGTGGGCCACTGAAGAAAATATTTTAGACGCGACTGCCGCTGCGGCAGGGAAAGATAGGACGAATCATATGCCGGTACCTAAACGACGCACTTCCAAACGGGTCAAGAACCAACGCCGTTCCCATGACCATCTGACCGCGCCTCAGTGGAGCACCTGCGCCAATTGCGGTGAGACCACCTTGCCTCACCGCGCTTGCACCCATTGTGGTTTTTACCGCGGTCGCGCCGTGATCCAAACCGAAAATAGCTAAACTTCAGCTCCGCCAGCTATGCCGAAAATCGCCGTCGACGCGATGGGTGGCGACCGTGCCCCCGGAGTAGTGATCGAAGGAGTGTTGCTCGCCCAGCGCGAGCTGGGCGTTGAACTGGTGCTGGTGGGTCCGCCGGATATCATCAAGGCTGAGCTCGCCAAGCATCCGGGCGCACCGGAAATCGCCATCGCGCCGGCATCCCAAGTGGTGCCGATGCATGAGTCGCCGAGCGCGGCGCTGCGCAAAAAAGATTCGTCCATGAGGGTCGCCTTCGATCTGATGAAGCGCGGCGAAGCCGATGCGGTAGTGAGCGCGGGCAACTCCGGCGCCATGATGGCGCTCGGCATGTTCGTCATTGGCAAACTTTCCCAAGTGGCGCGGCCGGCGATTCTGGTCGTAGTGCCGAGCTCGGGCAAGGGCACGGTGATTGTCGATGCCGGCGCCAACGTCGATTGCAAACCCAGACATTTACTCCAATTCGGTCTCATGGGCTCGATCTATGCCGAAAGCGTGCTTGGCGCCGCCAAGCCGCGGGTCGGCGTGCTCAGTAACGGCGAAGAGCCGACTAAGGGTACCGAGCTCACCCGCGCCGCCAGCGCGTTGTTAGGAGCCACGACGCTCAACTACATCGGCTATGTCGAGGGGCGGGATATTTTCAACGACAAAGTCGACGTCGTGGTCTGCGATGGTTTTACCGGCAACGTTGCGCTCAAAACTATGGAGGGCGTCGCCAGCTTCGCCGGCGAAGTGCTCAAGGGCGCGTTTCAAAATAATCTTTCTAGCAAGGTCGGCTATCTGATGAGCCGTAATTCGCTGCGCGCAGCCTTTAAAAAATTGGACTACGCCGAGTATGGCGGCGCGCCGCTGATCGGCTTGGACGGCGTCGCCATCGTCGCCCATGGCGGGTCGAGTCCGCTGGCGATCAAGAGCGCCATTCGATTGGCCAGGGATGCCGTCGACCATGGCGTCAACCGGCAGATCTCCCAGCTCTTGGGTGAGCAGGATGGCGCCGAGGGCGAAAAAAAAGAAGGACTGCCGGGCAAGCTCTGGGCCCGACTCAAATCGAAGATCGATTCCTTGGGCGATAAGGCCGATCCGGCGGCGAGCGACGACGAACGGAGGGGTGGTGGCGAGTAGCGATCTGGCATTTGTATTTCCCGGCCAGGGTTCCCAGACCGTCGGCATGGGCAAGGATTTTTGCGATCAGTTTACTATCGCGAAAAGAGTTTTTGCCGAAGCCGACGACGCGCTGGGATTTTCTGTCAGCCAACTTTGTTTTGCCGGTCCCGAAGCGGATTTGAAACTCACCGAAAATACCCAACCGGCGATTCTCACCATGTCGGTGGCCGCGCTGCGGGTGCTCGAAAGCGAAACCGACCTGCGCCCGGCGCTGGTCGCCGGCCATAGCTTGGGCGAGTATAGCGCGCTGGTGGCAGCGGGCGCCTTGAGCTTCGGCGACGCGGTGCGCATCGTCCGCGAGCGCGGCCGGTTGATGCAACAGGCGGTGCCGGCAGGCGAGGGGGCGATGGCGGTGATCCTTGGCCTCGATATGGACGCTGTGCGCCAGCTTTGCCTCGACGCCAGTGACCACGACCTCGTCGCGCCGGCTAACTACAACGGTGGTGGCCAGATCGTCATCGCTGGCGCGAAAAACGCCGTCGTGCGCGCCATGGCATTGGCTAAAGAACGGGGCGCCAAGCGCGCGCTGGATTTGCCGGTGAGCGCGCCGTTTCATTGCCAGCTCATGGGGCCGGCGGCCGAGGGGCTTAAGCAAGTTTTACAAAATGTCACGGTCAAGCCCTTTGCCGTCGGGGTCGTCACCAACGTCGAGGCTGAGATCAATCGCGACAGCCAGCGGGTAAAAGAGTTGTTGGTCGACCAGGCGGTGCGGCCAGTGCGTTGGGAAGAATCGGTCAACAAAATCTTTCAATCGGGCTGCCAGCGCGCCATCGAGATCGGTCCCGGCAAAGTGCTCAAGGGTTTGATCAAGCGCATCGCGCCAGCTTTGGAGACCGAAAATTTCGAAACCCCGGCGGATCTCGCCCGGATGAAAGCCGCTTAGCATGGCTAGTCTCGAAGGTCAGGTCGCGCTGGTCACTGGCGCCAGCCGAGGCATCGGCCGGGCCATCGCGCTGGCATTGGGCCAAGCCGGCGCCTATGTGGTGATCAACTACAAGGGCAACCAGGCGGCGGCGGAAGAGACGTTAAGTCTACTTCAGAGCGCCGGCGCCAAAGGCGAGCTCAGTATTTTCGACATCGCCGATGAAGCCCAGGTCGAAGCGGCGGCCAAGCGGATCGTCGAGGCCCATCAAAAGATCGATATCCTGGTCAACAATGCCGGCGTCACCGCCGACAGTTTGCTCATGCGCATGAAATCTTCGGACTGGGATCTGGTCATGGGCACCAATCTGAAGGGCACCATGCTGTGCACCAAAGTGGTGTCGCGCCAGATGATCAAGCAGCGCGCCGGCCGCATCGTCAATCTCTCTTCGGTGGTCGGCCAGATGGGCAATACCGGTCAGTCGCTCTACGCTGCCACCAAGGCCGGCATCATCGGCTTTACCAAGTCCATGGCGCGGGAGCTGGCCTCCCGTTCGATCACCGTCAATGCCGTCGCGCCGGGCTTCATCGACAGCGATATGACGGCGGGCTTGCCGGAGAAATTGCGCGAGGAATTTCTCCGCTCGATTCCCTTGGGGCGCTTTGGCACTTGCCAGGAAGTCGCTGATATGGTGTTGTTTCTAGCCGGACCTGGTGCCGGCTACGTGACCGGCCAGGTGTTTAACGTCAACGGCGGATTATACATGTAAGGATTCACAGAGGAGGTAAGGGAAGATGGCGGGATCGATTAAGGATAGAGTGAAGGAAATTGTCTGCGAGCAATTGGGTGTCAGCGCCGAAGAGGTCACCCCGGAAGCGTCGTTCATCGAGGATCTGGGCGCCGACTCGCTCGACATCGTCGAGCTGGTGATGGCCCTGGAAGAAGAGTACGAGATGGAAATCTCCGACGAAGACGCGGAGAAGATCAAGACGGTGCAGGATATCATCGGCTATATCGAGGCGCATCGCTAGTCGCCTCTTGATCCGCCGGCGCGCGCGCCCCGAGTGGGCAGCCCCGCCGCGGGTTAAATCACTGCAAGATTGTTTTCGTTATCGCTGAAGCGCCGGTGGTCCAAGGCCGCGCTTCGGCGCTTTTCTTTTTCTGAATCGAGTCGGTATTGGATTATCGCTGGGAGCGGGTGAAATCATGATCGCCATCGGCAGCGACCACGGCGGCGTGGAGTTGAAGGATTTTTTAGTCGGCCATCTGCGTGGGCAGGGCGCCGAGGTTTGCGATGTCGGCACCCAGGGGCGGGATTCCGTCGACTATCCTGATTATGGCCGGGAGGTCGCCCAGCGGGTCTCTGTGGGCCAGGCCGAGCGTGGTCTTTTGGTTTGCACCAGTGGTATCGGCATGTCGATCGTCGCCAATAAATTCCCCGGCGTGCGCGCGGCGCTGGTCGGCGATCTCGACGGCGCGCGCTCGAGCCGCGAACATAACGATGCCAATATTCTGGTCTTGAGCGGCGCCAAGACCGCGGCGGCGCTGGCGCGCGCGATTGTCGATACCTGGCTCGCCACCGAGTTCGCCGGTGGCCGGCACCAGCGGCGGGTCGATAAGATCAGCGCGGTGGAACGGGAGTTTTCCAAGTCCAACCAGTGAAATTTGAAATTTAAGGAAGTCGAAATGTCATTTCTCGAATCGGTAGATGCCGAGGTGTTCGCGGCGATTCAACGTGAAACCAACCGGTTGGAGGGCAACCTCGAACTGATCGCCTCGGAAAACGTGGTCAGCGAGGCGGTGCTCGAAGCCCAGGGCTCGGTGATGACCAACAAGTACGCCGAGGGTTATCCAGGCAAGCGCTACTACGGCGGCTGCGAGTTCGTCGACGAAGTCGAATCCCTGGCCATCGCCCGGGCCAAGGAATTGTTCGGCGCCGATCACGCCAACGTCCAACCCCATTCCGGCTCGCAAGCCAACATGACGGTTTACCTGGCGGTATTGAAACCGGGAGATAGCTATCTCGGCATGAACCTCGCCCATGGCGGCCATCTGTCCATGGGCAGTCCGGTTAATTTTTCCGGCTTTATTTACAACGTCATTCCCTACGGCGTTTCCGAAAAGACTGAAACCATCGATTACGATGAGGTCGAACGGTTGGCCAAGGAGCACCGGCCCAAGTTAGTCATCGCCGGCGCCAGCGCCTATCCGCGCATTATCGATTATCCGCGCTTTCGCAAGATCGCCGACGACATCGGCGCGCTGTTGATGGTCGACATGGCGCATATCGCCGGCTTGGTCGCCGCCGGTTTGCATCCGAGCCCGGTGCCCTACGCCGATTTCGTCACCACGACGACGCACAAAACTTTGCGCGGGCCGCGCGGCGGCATGGTGCTGTGCAAGGCCGAGCACGCCAAGATCGTCGACAGCCGGGTGTTCCCAGGCATGCAGGGCGGGCCGCTCATGCATGTGATCGCCGCCAAGGCGGTGGCGCTCAAGGAAGCGCTCACTCCGGAGTTTAAAATTTATCAGCAGCAGATTGTCAAAAACGCCCAGGCCTTGGCGCAGTCTTTGATCGCCAACGGTTTCCGCTTAACTTCCGACGGCACTGACAATCATCTGATGCTGGTGGATCTGCGCAAGTCCGAGCTCACCGGCAAAGTCGCTCAGGAGACCTTGGACAAGGCGCGTATCACGGTCAACAAGAACGGCATTCCCTTCGACACCCGCTCGCCGTTTGTCACCAGCGGCATTCGCATTGGCACGCCGGCGGTGACCAGCCGGGGCATGAAAGAACCGGAGATGACGCAGATCGGCAACCTGATCGCCAGAGCGCTGGGAGCGGTGAGTGACGACGCCAAATTGGCCGCGGTGGCCGACGATGTCGGCACGCTATGCAAAAAATTCCCCGTCTATCCGCACCGTTTGAACGCAAAATGATGCTGCGCGTTTCGAGTTACGAGTTTCGGGTTTCGAGTTGGAACCCTGAACGCAAAACCCGGAACCCGAAACTGGGTCTTACGCTATGAAATGTCCCTTCTGCCACGAAATCGAGAATCGTGTCATCGATTCGCGCCTGAGTAAGGACAGCAACATGATTCGGCGCCGGCGTGAGTGCGAGCGCTGCACGCGCCGTTTCACCACCTACGAGCGGGTCGAGGAGATGATGCCGCTGTTGGTCAAGAAGGACGGCCGGCGCGAGGGCTATGACCGGGTCAAAATCATCAACGGTCTCAAGCGCGCCTGCGAAAAGCGGCCGGTGAGCATCAATACCATCGAAGCGATCGCCGACCGCATCGAGCGCACGCTGCAAGAGCGCGGCGAAAAAGAAATCGCCAGCGCGGTGATCGGCGAGGCGCTGATGCGCGAACTGCACGACACCGATCCGGTGGCGTACGTGCGCTTCGCCTCGGTGTACCGCTCCTTCAAAGACATCGGCGAATTCATGGTCGAGCTCGAAGAGCTGATCAAGGAACGCAAAAGCCAGCCCCATGGCAAAGCCGGTGACGCCCGTCCGAGAAAGGAATAGCTTTGGCAAGCTCGCGGGAACTTGCCCAGGACGAGCGCTATCTGCGCTTGGCCTGCCGCCTGGCGCGTAAGGCCGCCGGCCGCACCAGCCCCAATCCGATGGTCGGCGCGGTGATCGTGCGCGGTGGCAAAATCGTCGGCCGGGGCTATCACCATTTCGCCGGCGGCCCCCACGCCGAGATCAACGCGCTCAAACAAGCCGGCGCCAAGGCCAAGGGCGCGACGCTTTATATCACGCTGGAACCTTGCAGCCATCATGGGCGTACGCCGCCCTGTGCGCGGGCGCTGATCGCCGCCGGCATTCATCACGTCGTCGCCGGCATGAAGGACCCCAATCCGCTGGTGGCGGGCCGCGGCTTTCAACAACTGCGCCGCGCCGGCATCGAAGTCCGCAGCGGCGTCTGCCAATCGGAATGCGCCGAGTTGATCGAAGCCTTCGGCAAATTCATCAGCCAAAAAACTCCCTTCGTCACGCTCAAGCTGGCGGCGACTCTTGACGGCAAGATCGCCACGGCGAGCGGCGACTCCCGTTGGATCAGCGGCGAAAAATCGCGCGCGTTGGTGCACCAATGGCGCAACCGGATGGACGCCGTGCTGGTCGGCATCGGCACGGTGCGCGCCGATGATCCGCAGTTGACCTGTCGAATTCCTAAGGGGCGTAATCCCTATCGCGTGGTTCTCGATAGCCAGTTGAAGATTTCTCCGTCGGCGCAGTTGCTGCGCTTGCCAGACCCCGCTAAGACCATCATCGCGACGACTGAGGGAGCGCCGGCGCAGAAAATTCGCGCGCTCGAAAAGTTGGGTGTGGTGGTTTGGCGTTTGCCGGCACGGGACGGTCAGGTGGCGTGGCCGGCGTTGTTGCGCAAGCTCGCCGGTATCGGCGTGGTCAGCGTGTTGATCGAAGGCGGCGCCGCCGTGGCGGCTTCCGCGTTGAAACATAAAATCGTCGACAAGCTGGAGCTTTTCTACGCGCCGAAAATCGTCGGCGGCGACGGCGCCGCGATGATCGCCTCGTTAGGCATCGGCAAAATGGCCCATGCCTTGGCGCTCAAGCGCGTTAAGCTCGGGCGCTCGGGGGATGACATTTTAATTTCGGCCTATTTATGAGGTGGATCAAAAAATGTTTACCGGATTGATCGAAGATGTCGGCAAGATCGCCGCCCTGCGCCTACGCAACGGTGCGGCGGTGCTCACCGTGCAAACCAAACTGCCGGTGCGAAAGATGGCCATGGGTGCCAGCGTGGCGGTCAACGGCGCCTGCTTGACCGTGGTCAAAAAACTTAAAAACGCCTTTACCGTCGACGTCTCGCCGGAGACACTGGCGTGCACCAATTTAGACACGCTCAAGGCCGGCAGTCTAGTCAATCTCGAACAGCCCATGCGTTTGAACGAGCGCTTAGGCGGCCATCTGGTCACCGGCCATGTGGACGGCGTCGGCAAGATCGCCGGGATTGAAAAACAGGGCGAGTTTACGATTTTTACTTTTCAAGTCGCCAAATCGTTGAGTAGCTTGCTGGTGTCGAAAGGCTCGGTGGCGGTGGACGGCATCAGCTTGACGGTCAACCAGTGCCGGCCCGAGCGTTTCTCGGTGGCGATCATTCCGTTTACGCTGCAGCACACTAATTTGCAGAACCGCGGGGTTGGTGATAAGGTCAACCTCGAAACCGATTTGATCGGTAAATATGTCCAGAGTTTCCTGGTCAAACGTAAATAAGTTTTTCAACTAGCTAATTTTAATCATGGCGATCGCGACAATCGAACAGGGGCTGGCCGATATCCGCGCCGGCCGGATGGTGATCCTGATCAACGAGGACACCCCGGAAGACGACGGATTTTTGTGCATGGCGGCGGAAAAAGTCACGGCCGAAAGCGTCAACTTCATGATGCATCAGGGCCGCGGGATTATTTATGTGACCTTGACCGACGAGCGGGTGCGCGAGTTGGGCGTGCCGCTGGTGCCGGAGGAAAATAGCCGGTTGTCCGGCCTGCTCTGCGGCGCGGCATTCTCGGTCAATTTGCCGGGCGTCCATGGCGTCTCCGCCCAGGGGCGGGCCCACACCATTCGCTCGGTTATCGCCGACAGCACCAGGCATGAAGATCTCATGGTGCCGGGCCATGTCCAACCGCTGCAAGCGCGCAGCGGTGGTGTCTTGGCCCGTTCCGGACGCACCGACGCGTCGGTGGATTTAGCTCGGCTCGCCGGCTTCAAACCGGCTGGGGCGATCTGTCAAATCCTCGATGACGATGGTTCGGTGGCGGCGTTGCCGTCCTTGGAAAAATTGGCCCAGCGCCAGGGCTTGAAAATCCTTTCGGTGGCGAGCTTGATCGCCTACCGGCTGCGCACCGAGAGTCTGGTGCGCCGGGTCGCCGAAGAAGAATTTCCCACCCTCCATGGCGGTCAGTATAAAGCGATCGTTTACCGCAATACCGTCGACGGCGCCGAGCATATGGCGCTGGTCAAGGGCGATATTTCAAAAGTCTCCCATGTGCTGGTGCGCTTGCATTCCGAATGTTTGACTGGCGATGTCTTCGGTTCGGAACGCTGCGATTGCGGCGACCAGATTCGCGAGTCCTTGCGCCGTATTGACGAGCAGGGCTGCGGCGTGTTGGTTTACATGCACCAAGAGGGGCGCGGCATCGGTCTGACCAACAAGATCAAAGCCTATGCCTTGCAGGACCGTGGTCGGGACACCGTGGAAGCCAACCTCGAACTAGGATTTAAAGAAGACCTGCGCGATTACGGTATCGGCGCGCAAATCCTGCGCGATCTGCATGTGGAAAATATTTCGCTCTTGACCAATAATCCGCGCAAGATTTCCGGTTTGGAAAGCTACGGCGTCAAGGTAGTGGAGCGCGTGCCGCTGGAAGCGCTGCCGCTCACCAGCAACATTGATTATCTGCGCACCAAGCAGAAAAAGTTGGGTCATATGTTGTCCAACCTCGACGACAAGAGCGCTAAGCGTTAGCTCCGGCGGCAAATCCCATGGCGAAAATTCTCGAAGGAAAACCGGACGCCCAGGGGCTCAAGATCGGCGTGGTGGTGAGCCGCTTCAATAGTTTCGTCACCGAGAAGTTGCTCGAAGGGGCACTCGACGGCTTTATCAGCCATGGCGGCGCCGACAACGACATGACCGTGGTGCGGGTACCGGGCGCCTTCGAGATTCCCATCGTCGCCGACAAGATGGCCAGCAGCGGTAAGTACGATGCGCTGGTTTGCTTGGGCGCGGTGATCCGTGGCGATACGCCGCACTTCGATTATGTCTGCGAAGCGGTGACCCAAGGGTTGGGCGACGCGGTCAAGACCCATAAAATCCCCGTCGGCTTCGGAGTGCTCACCACCGACAATGTCCAGCAGGCCATGGACCGCGCCGGCAGCAAGGACGCCAACAAGGGCTACGAAGCCCTCTTGGTCGCCGTCGAGATGGTCAACGTCCTGCGGCAGGTATCGTAACTTTCCGTGTTCGCCGCTGGCAATTCATTCGAGCGCCCCTTGTCACAGGAATCACCGGATACTTCGGATACTTCGCCCGGCGCGCCTCGCACCATGCGCCGCAAGGGGCGCGAGCTGGCGCTCCAAGCGCTTTATCAAATCGAAATCACCGGCGACTCGTCGATCGCGGCGCTGGATTTATTTCTCCAGCACTTTGAAGGCGCCGCCAAGGCCAAGGAGTTCGCCCGCCGGCTGGTGTCCGGCGTGGTCAGCCAGCGGCCCGAGCTCGACCGATTGATCACCGAGTCCACCGAACACTGGAAATTAGAGCGTTTGGCCAAGGTCGAACATGAGCTGTTGCGCTTGGCGGCCTATGAAGTGGTGTTCTGTCCGGATATTCCGGTGCCGGTGAGTCTCGACGAAGCGGTGGAGATCGCCAAGCGTTTCGGCAGCGAGGATTCCGCCGGCTTCATCAACGGCGTGCTCGATCACATCGCCAAAACCAGCGCCAATAAATCTCTGTAGGCAGTGTCATGGATCAGCGTTATCAAGCCAAAGCGATAGAAGAGAAGTGGCAGAAGCTGTGGGCCGACGAGCAATCTTTCGAGGTCACTGAAGACCCGGCCAAGCCCAAGTATTACGTTCTGGAAATGTTTCCCTATCCGTCCGGGCGCATTCACATGGGCCATGTGCGCAACTACTCCATCGGCGATGTGGTGGCGCGCTACAAGCGCATGCGCGGTTACAACGTGCTCCATCCCATGGGCTGGGACGCCTTCGGCCTGCCGGCGGAGAACGCCGCCATCGAGCGCAAAGTTCATCCCGAAGCCTGGACCCAGGAAAATATTCTTTACATGAAGACCCAGTTGAAACGCATGGGTCTGTCCTACGATTGGCGGCGCGAGCTCGCCACCTGCCAACCGGAATATTACCGTTGGAATCAATGGATTTTTTTGCAGTTCTACAAAAAAGGGCTGGCCTACAAAAAAAGCTCCTTCGTCAACTGGTGTCCGTCCTGCGCCACGGTCTTGGCCAACGAGCAGGTGGTCGACGGTGCCTGCTGGCGCTGCGACTCGGCGGTGGCGCAAAAAGAGTTGGAGCAGTGGTTTTTCCGCATCACCGACTACGCTGAAGAGCTACTCAAGGATCTCGACCAGTTGACCGGCTGGCCGGACAAAGTCCTGACCATGCAGCGCAATTGGATCGGTAAATCGATCGGCGCCGAGATCGAGTTTCCGCTGGTCGGCCATGACGGCGCGCTGAAAATATTTACTACCCGGCCCGACACTATCTATGGCGCGACCTTTGTTTCCTTGGCGGTGGAACATCCGCTAGCTTTGCAATTGTCATCGGGCACGGCCCAGGCCGATGCCGTCAAGCAGTTCATCGAGCGCTATAAAAACATCAGCACGGCCAAACGCGGCGCCGACGAGGGCGAGAAAGAAGGCGTGTTCACCGGCGCTTACTGCCGCAATCCATTTACCGGTGAAGACATTCCGATCTATCTCGCCAACTTCGTCTTGATGGAATATGGCACCGGCGCGGTAATGGCGGTGCCGGCCCATGATCAGCGCGATTTTGAGTTCGCGAAAAAATATTCACTGCCGATCCGCGTGGTGATTCAGCCCAAAGACCAAGAGCTCCATGGCGATACCCTGAAAGAAGCCTACGTCGACGAAGGCGTGATGCGCGACAGCGGCGAGTTCTCCGGCACGGCCAACGTCGCCGGCAAGGAAAAGATCGCCGTCTATGCCGAGGCTAAGGGGTTCGGCAAAAAAGCTATTCGCTTTCGTCTGCGCGATTGGGGCGTGTCGCGCCAGCGTTACTGGGGCACGCCGATCCCGATAATTTATTGCGATAAGTGCGGCGCCGTGCCGGTGCCGGAAAACTTCTTGCCGGTGGAATTGCCCAAAGACGTGCCGTTCTCCGGCAAGGGCGGTTCGCCGTTGCAGGAAAGCGCGGTGTTTCTCCATGTCGATTGTCCCAAGTGCGGCGCCCAGGGACGGCGTGAGACCGATACCATGGACACCTTCGTCGATTCGTCCTGGTATTATTTGCGCTACGCCTCGGCCGACGCCAACTCCGCGCCAGTGGACGCGCGCGGCCGCTATTGGATGGCGGTGGATCAGTATATCGGCGGCGTCGAGCATGCCGTGCTGCATCTGCTTTACGCGCGCTTTTTCACTAAAGCGCTGCGCGATATCGGGCTCACCCATGTCGACGAGCCGTTCAGTAATTTACTGACCCAGGGAATGGTTTCCAAGGAAACCTACAAGTGCGCCGAGCATGGCTGGCTGTTTCCCAACGAATTGGCCGGTGGAGAAAAAGACGGCTGGCAATGTCCGCAGTGCCAACGCGCCGTCGACAAGGGCCGGGTCGAGAAGATGTCCAAGTCGAAAAAGAACATCATCGATCCGGAAGATCTGATCGCCGCCTATGGCGCCGACACCGCGCGGCTGTTCACGCTATTCGCCGCGCCGCCGGAAAAAGATCTGGAGTGGAGCGATCAGGGGGTCGAAGGGGCGTTCCGATTTCTCACCCGGCTATGGCGCTTGGTGCAGCAGCATGGTGAATTGTGGACGTCTAACGGTTCTGGCGATGGCGCCGCGCCCAGCGCCGAGCTGCGTGAGTTGCGCCGCCAGGTTCATCGGACGATAAAAAAAGTGACCGATGACATCGACGGCCGATTTCATTTCAACACCGCCATCGCGGCGATCATGGAGCTCTTCAATGCGCTCAGTCTCGCGGCGCAGGATACGACTAAGAGATCGGCCGGCGCGGCGATCATCCGCGAAGGGCTGGAGTCGATTATCTTGCTCTTGGCGCCCTTCGTGCCCCACGTCGCCAGCGAGCTGTGGGAGCAGTCGGGCCACAAAGAACGTCTCGACCGCGTTCCTTGGCCGAGTTATTCCGAGGCGGCGCTGGAAGAAGAGCAGCTGCTGATCGTCGTTCAGGTCAACGGCAAAGTGCGCGGCAAGATGACCGTGCCCGCCGATATTACCCAAGAGAGGATCGAGCGCATGGCCATGGAAGATGGCCGCGTGATGAGTTTTTGCGACGGCAAAAAAATCACCCGGCTGGTCTATGTGCCGCGGCGTCTGGTCAACATCGTGGTGGAGGGGTGAACTATGTTATCTCCGTCAATGCGGCAATGGCGTAGTGGGTGGTGGGTATGGGCGGGCTGGGCCGTGTTCGTGCTGACTGGCTGCGGTTACCAATGGGTTGGCCAATCCTCGCTCTTGCCCAAGGATGCGCGAACCGTATTCGTCGAGCCGTTTATCAATCGTGGCCGCGATGTCGGTATCGAAAAGGAGTTGACCTCGGCGCTGCGCGGCGAATTTTATCGGCGTGGCCAGTTGCGGGTCGTCGACGTCTCGGACCAGGCCGATATTATTCTCAGCGGTGTGGTTCGTTCGCTCGATAGTTCGGTGGCCTCAGTCAACCGCAACGACGAAGTCTTGCAATACGAATCGGTGCTGGTGCTCGACGCTACCCTGCGCCGGCGCGAGCCCAATGAAATCCTCTGGCGCGGCCAGTCGCTGCGGCTTAGCGAAATCCACGCCGGTTCTCGCGCCGCGGTGGTGACCACGTCGTCGGAATTTCGCACCTCGACGCTCAACTCGACTGATGTGCGGCGCCTGACCGATATTCAGTTGACCGAAGGCGAACGCCGGGAGGTGCGCGAGCGCCTCATGGAGCGCTTCGCCAAGGAACTGCACCAGCGGATCATGGAGATGTTCTAAAAACAAAATCGGCGGCAACCCCTGTCGCCGCCGATCGAGTGTTTTAGGATGCCGTTGGAACGAAGTGGTTTAACTCGCCGACTTACTGCGGTGCGCCGAGCGGGACAGGCGAGATAACCAGCGCGACGCGGTGTTCTTTTTGACCACGCCCTTGCTGACCGCTTTGCCGAGCGCTTTGTTGACGGTCTGGATTTGACTGGCCGCCGCTTCAGAGTTCTTCGCCTCGATCGCTTGCCGGGCTTTTTTCACGAGCGTGCGCAGCCGCGACTTGATTTCGATATTGCGCGTACGCCGTTTCAAGCTCTGGCGATGGCGCTTTTCAACTGATGGATGATCTGCCAAGGAATGCCTCCAGTAAAATTTACGTATGCTTTTGTAACATCGGCTCGACCGAGAGTCAACGCGAAGAAAGCCGCTGAGCGCGATAACGGAAACTGGCCCAAACCGCTTCATTGCAGCGCGGCACCATGGTCGAATAATTGTCGTTGCCGCCAAGTTGGCAAACTAGAGAACAATCGCGCGCCAGGAATTTAGGCAAAACGCTGGGCGGCGCTATTTTGTGCAGGCGCCGACCCAACGCCATGGCAGTTATCCACAGGATATTCACAAATGCTGTCAACACCGTCGTGAGCGTTGCGCCGAAGGCCAGGATGTTGAGTCGTTTTACGGCTGCGCCCAATGGACGCGTCGCCGCGATGGCTGGGCTGGAGCGTCAAACTGGCGCCAGTTTGACGCTCCATTGCGGCTCTTCGGCCTGGTTAGCTCGGCGGATTGCTTGAATCTCCGCGACACTTATGTAATAAAAATCAGACTAAGTATGTGGTTTCGATCGATGTGTGACGGGAAAGGAGGTGAACAAAGTAATGCGTAATAAATTTGTTTCTTTATCAGCGATTGCGCTGTTTGCTCTTACCTTGACGGTAGTCGGTTGTGGCAAGAAAGAGGAACCAGCACCGCCTCCGCCGCCGCCAGCACCGGCTCCGGCCGCGCCTGCGGAAGCAGCGGCTCCTGCCGCTGAACCAGCGAAGGATGGTGCTCCGGCAGCCGAAAAGGCAGCTGAGAAGCCTGCGGAAAAGAAGGAAGAGGCTAAGAAGTAGTTGATTGGTTTTTAGCTTCGGCAACCAAAAAAGGGGAAGGGATCAACCTTCCCCTTTTTTGCAATCTCACGGTTTGTTTTGACGAGTGACGACCTTGGCTAACATGACCCTGACGGAGCACCTTGAGGAGCTTCGTTGGTGTTTGTTGAGGTCGGTGATCGCGGTCCTGGTCGGATCGACGGTTTGTTATTTCTATTCCAATTGGATCTTCGCCTTCATGGTTGCGCCGCTGCGAGAAAATCTGCAGCCTGGGCAGAGCTTGATTGGAACCAGTGTTACCGAGGCCTTTTTCAGCGAGATCAAGGTTGCCATCGCGGCGGGGGTGTTTTTCTCCTGTCCGTATATTTTTTATCAGATCTGGCGTTTCATCGCGCCCGGTCTGTCCGGCGGCGAGAAACGGTTGGTGCTACCCTTCGTGCTTTGCGCGACCGGGTTTTTTCTCGCCGGCAGTTATTTTTGCTATCGCGTCGTTCTTCCGGTGGCGTTTAAATATTTTGTCGAGCAGTACGAATCCATGGGAGTCCTGCCGGCGATCCGAATCGGCGAATATTTTACGTTTTTTTTCCGCATGGTATTGGCCTTTGGGATTACGTTCGAATTGCCGGTGTTTACGTTTTTTCTGGTGCGGTTGGGTTTATGGAATTACCGCTTGATGATCAGTTCGTTTCGCTACGCGATTCTGGTCATTTTCGTTTTAGCGGCAATGCTGACGCCAACCCCGGATATCATCAATCAGTGTCTATTGGCGTTGCCGATGTTGGTGTTGTACGTGTTCAGTATCGGCGTCGCCTATGTGTGGCGCAAAACGGATTGAATCAAGTTAGTTCACAGGGATGAGGAGGAGTCATGGTTCCATTTGTTATAGTGATTAGTTGTCTGTCGCTGGTTTTTGCGGTGTACCTGGCGCGCCAGGTGCTGAGCAAGGACACCGGCACGCCAAAGATGCGGGAGATCTCGGACGCCATCAAAGAGGGCGCGGAAGCTTTCATGTCGCGGCAAAACCGCACCATCATCATTTTGTCCGCGGTCTTGGCGGTGCTGATTTTTGTCCTCTACGCCTACGTGCGGACGCCGAGCAAGGCCGACTCGGTGCCGCCCATGGAAACCGCTTTTTGGACGACGCTCTCTTTCGTGCTCGGCGCGGCCTGTTCGCTGATCGCGGGTTATGTCGGCATGTGGGTTTCAATCCGCGCTAACATACGCACAGCCTCTGCGGTTCGTTCCAGTCTCAATGAAGCGTTGCAGATCGCCATGCGCGGCGGCGCGGTGTCCGGCTTGTTCGTCGTTGCCATGAGCCTCCTCGGCGTCGGTGGTCTGTACGCTTTGCTTGAAGCCCTTGGACATGATCCGCGAAAAATCCCTTTTACTATCGTCGGCTATGGCTTCGGCGCTTCCTTTGTCGCGCTCTTCGCCCAGTTGGGCGGCGGTATTTATACCAAGGCGGCTGACGTCGGCGCCGACCTGGTCGGTAAAGTCGAAGCCGGCATTCCCGAAGACGATCCGCGCAATCCGGCGGTCATCGCCGACTTGGTCGGCGACAACGTCGGCGATTGCGCCGGCCGTGGCGCCGATCTATTCGAGTCCACTGCGGCGGAAAATATCGGCGCGATGATCTTGGGCGTCGGCTTGTATCCATACTTCGGCTTGAAGGGGATTCTTTTCCCGCTGGTGGCGCGTGCGCTGGGCTTGGTGGCTTCGATCGTCGGCATCATGGCGGTCAAGTGTAAAGAAGACGGCGACGCCATGGCGGCGCTCAACAAGGGGTATTATATTACCAGCGCGTTGGCGATTGTCGGATTCTTTTTTACCTCGAAGTACTTGCTCGCCGTCGATGTGGCTAAATATCCGGAAGCCGCATCGGCGTGGTTTTATTTCTTCCTGTGCGGCGTGGTCGGTATCGCCATGGCCCAGGCCTTCGTTTACATCACCCAATACTATACCGAGTATCGTTATCGCCCGGTGCGCGAAATCGCCGAAGCGTCGAAGACCGGTCCGGCGACCAACATCATCGCCGGCATCGCGGTGGGCTTGGAGTGTACGGCAATCCCGGTGTTGGTGATCTCGGTGGCGATCATCACTTCTTATTATCTCGGATTGAATAGCGGCGTGAAGCACGCCGGCCTGTTCGGCACCGCGGTGGCGACCATGGGCATGTTGGGCACCGCCGCTTACATTCTCGCCATGGACACCTTCGGTCCGATCACCGACAACGCCGGCGGCATTGTCGAGATGAGCGGCCAGCCCGAAGAAGTGCGCCACAAGACCGACCGTTTGGATGCCGTGGGCAACACCACCAAGGCGTTGACCAAAGGCTACGCCATCGGTTCGGCGGCGCTGGCGGCGTTCTTGCTTTTCTCCGCTTATCTCGACGAGGTCGCCCATTACGGCCATCCGTTGGAAGTCGTCAACATCGCCAAGCCGGAAGTGTTCGTCGGCGGTTTGTTGGGCGCCATGTTGGTTTTTCTGTTTTCATCGTTTGCCATTAGAGCCGTCGGCAAAGCGGCCTACTACGTCATCAACGAGGTGCGCCGCCAGTTCAGAGAAAACCCCGGCATTCTCCTCGGCACGGTGAAACCCGACTACCGGCGCTGCGTCGACATCGTCACCGTCGGCGCCTTGAAAGAGATGGTGGTGCCCGGTTTACTCGCGGTTACCATGCCGGTAGCCGTCGGTCTGGTTTTCAAGATGTTCGGCATCGGCGCCGAGGTGGTGGCGGCGTTCTTGATGGTCGGCACCATCACCGGCATCTTGATGGCGACGTTTTTCAACAACAGCGGCGGCGCCTGGGATAACGCCAAGAAATATATCGAGAGCGGCCAGTTCGAGGGCGGCGGCAAAGGTTCCGAGCCGCATAAAGCCGCGGTCGTCGGCGATACCTTGGGCGACCCGTTCAAAGACACCGCCGGCCCGAGCTTGCACGTCTTGATCAAACTGCTCGCCACCATCACCCTGGTGTTGGCACCTCTGTTTGTCTAAAAGTTAATCGCAACCGCAGAAGGCCTCTCCCGCGAGAGGCCTTCGCATTTTCTGGCCAGACTTTTTGTGCTAGAAATTGACTCGTTCGATCCCGTCCCCGCCCGGATGGTGGAATAGGTAGACACAAGGGACTTAAAATCCCTCGGACCGAAAGGTCTGTGCCGGTTCGAGTCCGGCTCCGGGCACCAGTTGAATTCATTTGATCGCGAGCGGCGATTTCCGCTAGTCTGTGGATATCGTTATGTGTGTGACGACTCACCATCGCAATGCTGACTTCTGAAATTCGCAGCCAAATCGACCAAATCTGGAATGCCTTCTGGTCCGGCGGGATTTCCAATCCGCTGGAGGTGATCGAGCAGATCACCTACTTGCTGTTCATCAAACGGCTCGACGAGCTGCAGACGCTCGAAGAGTTGAAAGCCACAAGGCTAAAGACGCCCATCGAACGGCGCTTTTTCCCCGAGGGCGATGACGACCATCCGCGCTCGCCGCGACCCTACGCGGACTATCGCTGGTCGCGGTTCAAGCATTTCGCGCCGGCCGACATGTACACGGTGGTGGGCGAGCATGTTTTCCCGTTCCTTCGAACTTTGGGCGGCGATGAGTCGACCTACGCGCATCACATGAAGGACGCGCGCTTCACGATTCCCAATGCCGGTTTGCTGGCGAAGGTCGTCGACATGATCGACCAGGTGCCGATGGAGGAGCGCGACACCAAGGGTGACTTGTACGAGTACATGCTCGCCAAGATCGCTACCGCCGGTCAAAACGGCCAGTTCCGCACGCCGCGCCATATTATTCGCCTGATGGTCGCGATGGTCGCGCCGACGCCGGGTGATATTCTCTGCGATCCGGCCTGCGGCACCGCCGGCTTTCTGGTCGCCGCGGGCGAATATCTGCGCGAGCGCCACCCGGAGATTTTTCGCGACGCCAAGCTGTCGCGTCATTTTCATCACGAGTTTTTCCACGGTTTTGACTTCGATAACACCATGCTGCGCATCGGCAGCATGAACATGCTGCTGCACGGCGTGGAAAATCCAGACATCCGCTACCGCGACTCGCTGGCGCAGGATCACGCGGGCGAGGAGGAAAAATACACGCTGGTCCTCGCCAATCCGCCCTTTGCCGGGTCGCTTGACTACGAGAACACCGCCAAGGATCTCCAGCAGATCGTCAAGACCAAGAAGACCGAATTGCTTTTCCTCGCACTCTTCCTGCGTCTGCTCAAGCCCGGCGGACGCGCCGCCGTCATCGTGCCCGACGGCGTGCTCTTCGGTTCGTCCAACGCGCACAAGACGCTGCGCAAGATACTCGTCGAGGAACAGAAACTCGACGCCGTCATTTCGCTGCCGGGCGGCGTGTTCAAACCCTACGCCGGCGTCTCCACCGCGATTCTTCTCTTCACCAAGACCAACTCCGGCGGCACGGACCAAGTCTGGTTCTACGACGTGGACGCCGACGGCATGTCGCTGGACGACAAACGCACGGAACTCTTGCCGTCGGAAAAACTCGGCCCGATTCCCAAAGTCGCACTCAGCGCCGATGAACACCTTAAAAACAATCTCCCAGACATTCTTCAGCGTTGGGCGACAATCCAAAATCGAAAATCCAAAATCCAAAATGAAGAGATGGGCCGCCCGCGCACCGCGCAAAGCTTCTGCGTCCCCAAGGCCGACATCGCCGCGCAGGGCTACGATCTCTCGCTCAATCGCTACAAGGAAGTGGTCCACGAAGAAGTCGCGCACCGCCCGCCGGGCGAAATTCTGAAAGCCCTCGGCCAACTGGAGGCGGAGATTCAGCAGGGCATGAAGGAACTGGAGGGGATGCTGAAGTGAGCTTGTCTCGAAGTTCCTTCGGATCCGTCTGCCATTTGGTGAACGGCAAGGCGTTCAAACCGACTGACTGGAGCGGTACAGGTGTCCCGATCATTCGAATTCAAAATCTAAATGGCCCAGACAAACCGTTCAACTACTGGGCTGGCGCTCTCGACAATCAGGTGTTGGTGAAGACCGGCGATCTCTTGCTTGCATGGTCGGGGACTCCCGGGACTTCATTCGGTGCTCATATCTGGAGTGGGCCGAACGGAATTTTGAATCAGCACATTTTTCGCTGCGATCTTGACCACAAAGCGATCACGAAAGAATGGGCGAGAATAGCTGTTAACCATCGGCTATATCGGCTGATCGAGCAGGCGCATGGCGGTGTCGGGCTCCAGCACGTCACTCGCGGAATGGTCGAGGATCTTGAAATCCCTCTGCCGCCGCTGGCGGAGCAACGGCGGATTGCGGATGTGCTGGACCGGGCGGAGGCGTTGCGGGCCAAGCGCCGCGCGGCCCTCGCCCAACTCGACTCCCTCACCCAATCCCTCTTCCTCGACCTCTTCGGCGACCCGGTCACAAACCCAAAAAATTGGCCACGAGTCAAGTTCGGCGACTTGCTCGCGAACATCGATAGCGGATGGAGTCCAAAGTGTCTCGACCGTCCGGTACGCGGCGAAGAGTGGGGCATTCTCAAGCTTGGTGCGGTGACGTGGTGCGAATACGACGCAGCGGAGAACAAGGCGCTCCCTCCGGATGTTGAACCGGACACTGAGCTTGAGGTGAAACCTGGTGATTTGCTGTTCGCGCGAAAGAATACCTACGAGTTGGTAGCCGCGTGTGCGCTGGTTCGCGAGACTCCGTCCAGATTATTGATGTCCGACCTCATCTTTCGTTTCCGACTGTGTCCAGAAGCGAAAGTGGATTCCTCTTTTCTCCACCAGCTTTTAATTTACCCGACGAAGCGTCGTGAGATTCAAAAGCTCGCTGGAGGTTCTGCTGGTTCGATGCCCAACATCTCAAAAGCGCGGCTGCAAACTACGGATGTTGAAGTTCCACCCCTCCCATTGCAGCGCGAATTCGCCCGGCGAGTGACGGCGGTGGAAAAGCTGAAGACGGCGCATCGCGCATCGCTGGCGGAGTTGGACGCGCTCTTCGCTTCGCTGCAGCACCGTGCCTTTCGAGGGGAGCTGTAGGAATGCGTGGAGAGCTTCTTCCAGTCTGGGCAGAGATGTGGCCGCACGTTTGGAGCCCACTGGGAAAAGTGGCCAAAAGACTTCGGCATCCCGACGTATTTTGCGAACTCTACCGCGAACTCAATAAAGCGTTAGTCGCACCGAAGTCCGTTGAAGCACTCGCAGACATTACCGACAACGTCGATCAAGCGCGACTCCAGTTCCGTAAAACAAAGTCTAACGAGATTCAGGGGGAAGCCGCTGTCGTCTCATTTCTTGAGTCCAGCTACGAAACGCTTGAAGAGTTGGGTGGCGACCCACTGGCTAACGCGTTCTTCATACGATTAGAGCAATTCCTTTTGAGATTCAGCCTTCGTTATGACTTGCGCAGGCCGTGCAGCCTCTGCCCGACATTGCCGGGTGTATTCTCTAGCCTTGTACTTCAGCTACGAACTTTGACAAGGCGGGACGTTCACCTTGATGCATTGATGAAAGAGTTTGAGAACGCAATCCGCGATCTACGTACAGACTGCTCGGGTGGTCGTATAAAAACCTGCATCCAGAAACAAGTGAATTTGTTGGAAGCAATCGGCCGTATTGATCCATTAGTTACAGAGACGGAGCTTGCCGGTATTTGCAATCAAGTTGGTAGTTGGCCTCACAACGCAATCAAAGCTTCGCTGAAAAATCTGTACGGGTTTGCCTCCGACTATCCAGGGATCCGGCACGGCGGGACGGCATCCCATGCGCTGCGAGCGATCGATACGCGCGATATGATCGCCATGTCCATATTACTGGTCGGGTTCACACCGTATCTAACAGACCTTATCAATGCCGATGTGGTTTATCGAGGAGCATGATTTGAAGATATTCGGAGTTTTGCGGAGCCTATGTCTCGACGTTCGATGGGTGCCGCAGCGCGCGTCGCTGGCGGAGCTGGACGCGCTCTTCGCCTCGCTCGAGCACCGCGCTTTTAGAGGGGAACTTTAGTGAACACGCTGCGGCGATTTAGCGCCGGACAACATTCCTCTCTCTGGACCAAAATCGGCTCTGACAAGAAAGGGTAATGTCCGTAAAAGAGGGTAATAAAGAGGGTAGCGACTTGAGCCAGTTTGCTTTTCTCCAGTAAGAATGGGCAATGGCAATATCACGGAAATGAAGTGGGAAATGAAGTGGGAAATGAAAACCCTGTGAAAGTGCGCGATGTAGATATAACTAGCAGACTTGCCACGCTTTTCTTGGACAGCGTTAGGCATTCCTCTCGGAAATGAACTGGGCTACAATAGATTTATGACGATCCCCTACGAGATGCCTCGGCAATGGATTCTGTTCGACTTGGCGGCCCTCCAAGTCGAACTGCTGGGAGCGAAGGCGGCGATGTTGGCGCTGACCCAGATCCCCTATCAGCGTAGTTGGGCTGAGCAACTTCAGCAAATCCAGCTCAAGCGGGAGGTCGCTGGGACATCACGGATCGAAGGCGCGGAGTTCACCGAAAGAGAACTGGACGCGGCGATGCGGGAGACGCCGCAACAACTTGAGACTCGATCGCAGCGCCAAGCGGCGTGCGCGTTGGCGACATATCGATGGATCGCCAAGCTTGAAACGGACCGGCCGGTCGACGAGGCTTTGATTTGCGAGATCCATCGCCGCATTGTCTCCGGTTGCGACGACGATCATTGCCCTCCGGGGCGGCCTAGCAGCCCGTGGTAGAAGTCCGATTTTCACAAAACGCTAGGCATCAGTGCGAGGCGGTGACGAGAGATCATAAATATTCTCCGATCGAGTCCTCGGCGCCGATGAGCAGCGACTTGGTCACGTAGTCGCACCCACAGAGCAAAA
>CAMDBU010000057.1 GCA_945889495.1 Syntrophobacter sp. SbD2
GTCCAGAAATTGACGACATTCACGTTCTCATCTCAGAGAACTCAAAAACTTCTCTTTCTGGACCTGAAAACACTGGACTCAGGTGTTGCTCTCAAAAGTTAAACAGGCATTTTTAGAAAAACTGGGGTTTCCGGTCAGACACTATCTAGTGAAATTACCGCCGGCACTGCGCTACCGCGATTTCCGCCTGTTCACCATCGGCTATCTGCCGGCGGAGACCGGCGAGTACATTCATTTCGTGGTGCAAAACTGGCTCGCCTGGAAGCTCACCCGCTCGGCCTTTTCTCTGGGGTTGTTAGGCTTCTGCGAATTCGCGCCGCGCTTTATCTTCGGTCCGATTGGCGGCGTGGTCGCCGATCGCATGGACCGCATCACGCTGCTCAAGTTGAGCCGGGTCGCCAATCTTGGTCAGAGCCTGATCTTCGCGGCGCTGATTTTCACCGGCCAGTTACAGTTCTGGCATATCATTGTGCTGGTGGTGTTCATGTCGATCGTCAGTTCGTTCAGCACGGCGGCGCAGCAGGTGGTGATCGTCAATCTGGTGCCGCAGGAAGGCGTGGTTAGCGCCCTGGCGCTCAACTCCGCGGCGCATAACTTGACTAAAGTCATCGGCCCGTCGATTGGCGGCGTGCTGCTCACCTTAATCGGCCCGGGGCCATGCATTTTAATTCAAGCGGTGACCGTGGTCGGCATGTTGTTTACCCTCTGGCGCATGCAGCCGGCGGCGCTGCCCAAGAGCATGGCCAAGGGCGATTGGCTGAAGGACATCGCCGAGGGGATTTCTTATCTCGGCGAAAACCGGCGCTTGTTGGCGGCTATTCTAACCACCTACTCCAACGGTTTTTTCGGCATTTCCTACGCCCAGTTTCTGCCTTACTTCGCCCAGGAAGTGTTGCATGTCGGGCCCGCCGGCTACGGCGTTTTAGTCTCGGCGCCCGGCGTCGGCGCGGTGGCGATCAGCTTTTTTCTCTCGACCCATACGCGTTTGCGCCATATGAGTCGGCTCTTGGTCGGCGCCAGTTTGATTTACGCGGTGGCGATTTTTCTTTTCGCTTTGTCGCCGTTCTACATTCTTTCCATCGTTCTTTTGGCCGTGGTCGGTTCCATGCAGATGAGCTACCGGGTGCTGGTGCGAGCGATCATTCAAGAAGAATGTCCCGATCATATGCTCGGCCGGGCGATGAGTTTGTTTTTCATCGACCGCGGCTTCGGTTCTCTCGGTGCTATCGGCATCGGCAGCTTGGCGGCGATCGTTGCCGTGCCCGTGGCGGTGGCCGCCAGCGCTGTCGCTTGCGGCTTGGTTTCCTGGATTCTGCCGAAAGCGGCGAACAAACCAAAATCTTTGCTTTGATTGACCCGGTAGTTACTCTATAATTCAAGTTCGTGACTTGGATGTGAGGAACATGCGGGAACTTGGTGTCATTCTATTGGCCGCTGGACAGGGGACGCGGATGAAATCGGCGTTGCCCAAGGTGCTCCATCCGATCGCCGGCCAGCCGCTATTTCTTCATGCCCTGGGCGCGGCGCAGGATTTGGCGCCGGCGCGGATCGTCATCGTCATTGGCCATGGCGCCGAGGCGGTGCGCCAAGCGTATCCGAAGGGCGATGTCGCCTGGGCAGTTCAAGAAAAGCAGCTGGGCACCGGCCACGCCGTACTCTGCGCTCGAGAGGCTTTTACCGGCTTTGACGGCGACGTGCTGATTCTCAGCGGCGATGTGCCGTTGATCAAAGAATCAACTTTGCGCGCCATGATCGAGCAACATCGCGGCCAAAACGCCGCGGTGACTCTGTTGACTGCGGTGCTCGATCGGCCCAAGGGTTACGGCCGGGTGCTGCGCGATGGCGCTGACCGCGTCACCGGCATCGTCGAAGAGAAAGACGCCAGTGATTTGCAGCGGCGGATCGGCGAGGTGAACGCCGGTGTCTACGTCGCCTCGGCAAAGTTTCTGTTCAGCGCGCTGTCGACGGTTAAAAACGACAATCATCAGGGCGAATACTATTTGCCGGATATCGTCGCCATCGGCTTGGCCCAGGGTAAAATCGTTGAGACGGTTCAGGTCGCCGACGGCCGCGAGATGATGGGCGTCAATACCCGAGAGGAGCTGGCGTTTATGGAAAAGTGTTTGCGCGAAAGCATCAACCGTAAATGGCTGCTCGCCGGCGTGACCTTGAAAGATCCCGACACCACCTACATCGACGAAACCGTGACCATCGGTCCGGACACCGTGATCGGTCCCAATACCCAACTGCGCGGCAAGACCAGCATTGGCGCGCGCTGCCGCATCGACGGCACGGCGTTTCTCACCGATGTCGAGATCGCTGATGACGTCGAGCTCAAATTTTCCGTCATGCTAACCAGCTGCCGGGTCGGCGCCGGCGCGATCATCGGCCCCTTCGCCCAGCTGCGGCCGGGCACCGAGTTGGGCCGCAATGTTCATATCGGTAACTTCGTCGAAGCCAAGGCGGCGATCATCGGCGACGGCACCAAGGCCAATCACTTGACCTATTTGGGCGATGTCACCATCGGCCAGGATTCCAACATCGGCGCCGGCACGATCACCTGCAACTACGACGGCTTTCACAAATACAAATCCAAGATCGGCGACCGCGTCCAGGTGGGCAGCGATACTACATTGGTGGCGCCGATTACCCTCGGCGACGATGTCTATGTCGCCACCGCCAGCACGGTGCGCCATGATGTTCCGGCCGGCGCTTTGGTCTTTAACCAGCGCGAGGAAAAAATCCGCGAAGGCTGGACCGAGCGCAAGCGCCAGCAGATGAAAGGTAAAAATAAATAATGTGTGGCATCGTCGGCTACATCGGTCATCGTCAAGCGGCTCCGTTAATCCTCGAAAGCTTGCGCAAGCTCGAATATCGCGGTTATGACTCGGCGGGCATCGCCGCGCTCCATGACGGTCAAGTGACCGTGCGGCGCGCCGAGGGCAAGCTCAAGAATCTGTCGACCATGCTCCTACGCGAGCCCATGACCGGCAGCATCGGCATCGGCCATACCCGCTGGGCCACCCATGGCCGGCCGTCGGAGAACAACGCCCATCCGCATCGCGCCGGCGACATCGTCGTGGTGCATAACGGCATCATTGAAAATTATCTCGAACTCAAACGGCAACTGCTCAAGCGCGGCACCCATTTCAGCTCGGAAACCGATTCCGAAATCGTCGCCCATTTGGTCGCTGAAAAAGTCGCCAAGGGCGTCGATTTTCTCGCCGCCGTGCAACGCACCCTGCGCGAGATTCGCGGCTCCTACGCGTTGTTGTTTCTCAACCGGCGCGATCCGACGCGCATGATCGTGGCGAAAAATTCCACCCCCATCGTCATCGGCTCGGGGGAGGGCGAGATGTTCATCGCCTCGGATATCCCGGCGCTGCTCGACCACACGCGCAAAGTGGCGTTTCTCGAGGACGGCGAGATCGCCGAGGTGACTCTCGGCGGCTATCGGATCTTCGACGGCAAGGGCAAGCCGATCAAACGGCCGGTGAAACAGATCACCTGGGACGCCGTCGCGGCGCAAAAGGGCGGCTACGCGCATTTCATGCTCAAGGAGATCCACGACCAGCCGCGCGCCCTGGCCGACACTTTTCGCGGCCGTATCGCGTTCAAAGACGGCAACGTGGCGTTGGAAGATATCAAACTCACCGTCAACGCAGTGAAACAGATCAAGCGCATTCACCTGGTCGCCTGCGGCACCGCTTGGCACGCTTGTTTGGTCGGCAAGTTTTTATTCGAAGAAATCGCCGGCATTCCCGCCGAGGTCGACTATGGTTCGGAGTTTCGCTACCGCTCGCCGCTGATGGACCCGAAATCGATCCTGCTGATGGTCAGCCAGTCGGGCGAGACCGCCGACACTTTGGCCGCCACCGACATCGCGCGCGCCAAGAAGGCAAAAATTCTGTCGATCTGCAACGTCATCGACGCCTCGATACCGCGCAAATCCGATGGCGTGCTCTACACCCATGCCGGTCCGGAGATCAGCGTCGCCAGCACCAAAGCGTTTACCACTCAGTTGACCGCACTCTATTTACTTGCCGTCGCGTTGGGGCGCAAAAACGGCAAGTTGAAAGCGCTGGAGGCGCGCAAACTCCTGCGCGATCTGATGCATCTGCCGCATTGGATCGAAGAGGCCTTGAAGCTCGAAGGCGAAGTCAAAACGCTGGCGCGGGATCTCCTCCACAGCCGCGATTTTCTCTACCTCGGCCGCGGCATCAACTATCCGATCGCCCTCGAGGGCGCGCTCAAGCTCAAGGAGATTTCCTACATCCACGCCGAAGGCTACCCGGCCGGCGAGATGAAGCATGGGCCGATCGCGTTGATCGATGAGAAGTTGCCGGTAGTGGTGCTGGCGCCGCGCGACCGCTATTTTGAAAAAACCATTAGCAATTTAAAAGAAGTCGAATCCCGCGGCGGCAAAGTCGTGGTGATCACCGACGACGCCAAGACCGCCGCCGAGATCCCCGCGTTCCGGGTCTTGACGCTGCCCAAAGCTTCGCACTATCTTACGCCCATCGTTATGACCATCCCGCTGCAAATGTTGGCCTATTACATCGCCGTGTTGGGCGGCAAGGATGTCGATCAACCACGCAATCTCGCCAAGAGCGTCACGGTCGAATAATGGCGGTTGGGCGACCAGGGTCGACGCCACTCGGCAACACGCTTAGCTCGCTCAAGCATCGCAACTTCCGGCTGCTGTTCTGCGGCACCAGCTTATCCCATATCGGCGATTTCGTGCAGGCGATGGCGCAGAGCTGGCTGGTTTGGCAGATGACCAAATCGCCGTTCCTCCTAGGCGTGGTCGGTTTCGCCCAGGCCTTGCCGCGTTTGCTTCTGGGCGCCGTCGGCGGCGCCATCGTCGACCGTATCGAACGGCGTCCGCTGCTTCTCTGCACGCAATTTTTCGCCATGGCGCAGGCTTTTGTTTTTTGGGCGGTGGTGCAATTTGGCGTCGTCGAGTTCTGGCATGTGCTCGGGCTGGTATTGTTCCTCGGCATGGTCAACTCGATCAACCAGACCGCGCGTCATTCGCTAATCAACAATATCGTCCCGCGCGAAGATTTAATGAACGCCATCGCGCTCAACTCGTCGCTCGCCAACTTAGCCAAGATCATCGGCCCGTCCCTGGGCGGCGTGTTGATCGGTGTCATCGGTATCGCCGGCTGCTTGCTGGTCAACGCCATCAGCTTTGTCGCCATCATCGTCACCCTGGTGGTGATGGAAATTCCCGCCGGCAAAGCCAAGCTCGACGATGACACGCCCTTCTGGCATGAGGTCGCCGAGGGGTATCGTTTTCTCCGCGGCGACCGGCGGCTGCTCTCGGTCATCGTGGTCACCTATGGCATCGCTCTGGTGGGCACTCCCTACGCGCGCTTTCTGCCGGTGTTCGCCACCGATGTGCTCCATGCCGGGCCGACGACTTTCGGATTGTTGCTCGCCGCGCCGGGCGTCGGCGCGGTGTTGGCCGGTCTCGGCATCGCGTCCTTGGGCCGGCTGCGCCGGCGCATGCATTTCGTCGCCTGCGCGGTGTTGGCCTTCTCACTTTCGCTGATCGCCTTTTCGTTTTCACGCTCGATTTACCTGTCGATGTTGTTTCTGCTCTTCGTCGGCGCCAGTAACATCGCCTTTCGCGCCGTCGCCAACTCGATCGTCCAAATGGAAACCCCGCCGCAGTATCTCGGCCGCATGCTCAGTCTATTTTTCATGGACAAGGGGCTGTGGTCCTTCGGCACGCTGTTCATCGGCAGCATTGCGCACCTGATCGGCACGCCGCGGGCGATCACGATTTCCGGCGCTTTCTGCGCCATCGCCGCGATGGC
Source organism: Syntrophobacter sp. SbD2 (assembly GCA_945889495.1). Taxonomy (GTDB): domain Bacteria; phylum Desulfobacterota; class Binatia; order UBA9968; family UBA9968; genus DP-20. The sequence continues at coordinate 5,826 of CAMDBU010000057.1, forward strand.
GCTGCTCTACCAGCAACGCCAAGCGCGCGGCGCCGAGCCGAGTGAGAGTTTAGATCAGCGCGTCGCGTAGCAGCTGCGCTGCCGGTTCCGGCGCCACTGGATTGATGTGCATACCAGAGCCCCATTCGAAGCCGGCGGCGCGCGAGAATTGCGGCAGCAAGCGCAATTGCCAATGATAACTAGCCTGGTCCTTGGCAGCGATGGTCGGTGCTTGAATGAAATAATTAAACGGCGGGTTGGGCTCGATTCGATCTAACGCCCGGATGATCTGCCGGGTGATTTTCGCGAACTCTTTGACCAGCGCATCATCGGCCGCTTCGAAGCTACTGGCGTGGCTTCGCGGCAATATCCAAGTCTCAAAGGCGAAACGGGGCGCGGCTGGGCAAAGGGCGATGAATGCATTGTCGCTGGTGACGACTCGCTCTTTCGTCTGTAATTCCCGCTCGATGGTTGCGCAGTAATAACAGCTCGATTCACGCCGGTGAAATTCCCTCGCGGCGGACATCTCGGTTGCCACATCGGCGGGTATGAACGGTAACGCGATCAGTTGGCCATGGGCATGTTCGAAGGTGGCGCCGGCGCGCTCACCCTGGTTTTTGAAAATCATCCGGTAAAGCCAGCGCCCATCCGCGCCGATGGTTCGCAACCTTTCGCGGTAGGCATGAAAAATTTTGTTGAACTGGAGTTGGTCGAGTGCCGCCAGGTTGCCGATATGGGCGGCGCTTTCGACGATCACTTCATGGACGCCGGTGGCGGCGCTGACGGCGGGATATTTGTTCGGCACCACGCGCACCGACCAGCCGGGTCGATCAGCCTGCGAGTTGGCCGGCCGATCGGCCCATGATTCCGGCGGCGTGGCGCTTTCATTGCCGGGACAAAACGGGCAGGCTTCGGCCGGCGTTCCACTGGCGTTGAATTGCTTGGGACGGCGGGCGCGCTCAGGCGCGATGATCACGGCGCGGCCGGTGAGGGGATCTTTGCTGATCTCGGCCATCGTTCAAGACGCTGCCGCGCTGGGCTTGGGCTGAAAGCCCTTGGCGTAGAAATAAAATTCCGACGAACCCTGGCGGCTCGCTTCCGGTTTGGTGCGTTGCACGCTGGCGAAGGATTTTTTCAGCTCGGCGCTGAAGGCTTGCAAGTCTTCGCTGACAAAACTCTTGACCAACAAACTACCGCCGGGAATCAGCAGTTGTTGCGCGACTTGAAGCGCTAAACGGTTGAGTTCCTGGCAGCGCGCCAGGTCGGCGTCGCGAATGCCGCTCAGCTTCGGCGCCATGTCCGACAGCACGCAGTGGGCCATGCCGCCCAACAGTTCATTGATCTGGCGTTGAATTTCATCGTTAAGTGCGTCGCCTTGAAGCAGCGCGATATTCTTTTCCTGAAACGGTTGGATCGCTTGCAGATCGACGCCGACGACCTTGCCACTGGCGCCGACCAGCTTGGCTGCCACTTGCAACCAGCCTCCCGGCGCGGCGCCCAGATCGACGATGCGGTTGCCGTTATTGATCAAGCGAAAGCGCTCTTGCAGCTCGATCAACTTATAGGCGGCGCGGGAACGGTAGCCGTCCTGTTTAGCTTTCTTAAAGAAACGATCTTGCGGTATGTAGGCCATGGCTGATTGAGTTTTTACTTTAGCGCATCGCTGACAATAAAAAAGCCCAGCCGAAGGGTTCGACTGGGCTTGGATGATACAGCGAGTATTCAGTTATTTCGCAGTTCGCACTTGAAACTCGACCCGGCGATTGATCGCCCGCGCCCAGGCGGTGTCCTGGTCGATCAAAGGCTTGGATTCGCCGACGCTGGCGGTCGAAATCCGGCTGGCATCGACGCCTAATGACGCCAGCTCGGTCATCACGGTCTGCGCCCGTTGCAAGCCAAGTTTTTGATTGTAGCCGTCGTCGCCGCGAGTATCGGCGTGGCCTTCGACAATGATGGTCATGTTGCCGCGCTCTTTGAGCCGCTGAGCGGCGAGATAAACCTGACCTTTGCCCAGGTCGGTCAACTGCGCCGAGTCAAAATTAAACGCTACCGGTGTGAAGACCAAACGTTCCGATTCGACAATTTTTTCGACGATCCTTTCCTGGACGACGATTTTTTCGACCGGCACTTGGACGATTTTTATATGCTCCGGCATGGGCACTGGAGGCGGTGCCGGCGGAGCGACGCGGGCGGTGTTCAAGGGGATTTTTTTCACTACGCCATAGTCGTGCAGGATCTGTGGCTCGGCTAAGACCGGCGGGTGAGGATTATGGCCAAAAAACACTTCCTGTGGCCGAGTAGCGCTGACCAGATAATGAAACGGTCTGAAAATGGTCCATTCGGCGAGCCAACCCACCGGATGCCAAGCATAGGCTAAAATTCTCAACGGATGGGATTGGCTATCGTCATATTCGTCGTGATTGGCGAAGCTAGTCCCCAGCGATAAGCCCATGGTGAGCGCCACTACCAGCAGCTGAGCAGTGCGTTTTGTCATTTATAGCCCCTCCTAAACACTCTATATAACGTTAGTTTAGGAGCTGTGCCGGGGTTTGTCAAACTTTTGTTTGTCATTAGCTTGTAAGCCGCACGATCATCGGTTTAATACAGGGCGATTGCGCATCGATCTCAGGTAAAAAGGAAATAATCATGGCTGTCAAAGTCGATAGGGAAGCGCGCTTGCTGACGATCACTTGGGAGCGGCCGCCGCTCAACGTGCTCGATATCGTCTTGCTCCGCGAACTTGACGCGGTACTTGGTACTTGCGCGGCCGATGGCGCCATCGATGTCGTGGTCTTGCGCGGTGCCGGAGGGAAGGCCTTTTCCGCCGGCGTCGACATCAAGGATCACACCAAAGCGAAGGTGCCGGAAATGCTCGAGGTGGTTCACGGCGTGATTCGCAAGCTGTTGGCTTTGCCCCAAGTGACCATCGCCGCGGTGCGCGGCGCCTGTCTCGGCGGTGGCTGCGAGGTCGCCAGCGTTTGCGATTTTATCGTCGCTTCCGAGGAAAGTGTGTTCGCCACGCCGGAAATTCTCGTCGGCTGCTACCCGCCGGTGGCGTTGGCGCGCTTCTCCACATTGATCGGTTATCATCGAGCGGCGGAAATGATTCTCACCGGCCGCCGTTTCACCGCCCGGGAAGCGCAGGCGATGGGCTTGATCAATCGCGTCTTCGCCGATGGCGAGTTGGACCAGGGATTGGCAAGTCTGGTCGGTGAACTGCTGGGCAAAAGCGGCGCGGTAATGCGGCTGACGCTCAAGGGATTGCGCGAATTGTCATTGCGCGATTTCGACGCCGCGCTCAAACGCTCGGAACAAATTTATTGCGATGAACTGCTTAACACCGCCGATGTCGAAGAAGGAGTACAGGCGTTTTTGCAGAAACGGCCGCCGCAGTGGCGCCATCGTTAGCGATGTGGGTTTCGACCGGTTGATTTTCAAACTGTCGACTATGTGTTAAGTATTTCGCCGCATGGCTGATTTCGCAATTACTATCGCCAGCGATCCCGCTGAGATCGTCGAAGCGCAGCGTTTGCGCTTCCAAGTTTTTAACTTGGAACTCAATAAGGGACTGCAAAGCTCCTACGCGACCGGTCTCGATGTCGACTAGTTCGATCCGTTTTGCAACCATTTGATCGTCCGCGACATCAAAAGTAACGATGTCGTCGGCACCTATCGACTGATGCGCGGCGCCCAGGCGCGCCAGCATTTGGGTTTTTATTCGGCAAAGGAGTTCGATCTAGCGCGCGTCAATCAGCTCGACGGCGAGCTCCTCGAGTTGGGCCGTTCCTGCGCGCGCAAGGATTTCCGCGACCGCGCCCTGCTGCCGCTCATGTGGGAGGCGATCGCCGCCTATGTGCGCACCCACCAGGTGCGCTACCTGTTTGGCTGCGGCAGCTTGTATACCACCGACGTCGCTGAGGTCAGCGCGATTTACGCGCTATTGAAAAAAAACCATTACGCGCCGGAACGCTGCCGGGTCGAGCCGGTGGCTAGTTGCCGCTTCGATGGATTGTCGGAAGTGGCTGTGAGCGAAGCCGACGAAGCGGCGCTGTTTCAGAAACTGCCGAGCTTGATTAAAGGCTATCTGCGCATTGGCGCGCTGGTCTGCGGGCCGCCGGCATTGGATGCCGAGTTCGGCACCGCGGATTTCTTTTTGCTGCTCGACTTTGGCAGCTTAAAACCGGAGTATTTGAAGCGTCTCGGCTTGAGCGATGTGAAGAACCATGAAGCGCCTGCTTAAACTCACCGCCTTTCTTTCCCTTTGGGCGCTATTTTTCGGCCTGGTTGGCATGGTCCATCTCTGGATCTCGGTGTTGGGCATGCCCAACCGCTGGAAAATCGTCAGCCGGCTCAATCGCATTTACACTTTGCTCTTGCGTTCGATCCTCAACATCAAAGTGACGGTTACCGGCGACGAGGGCCAGCTCGAGCGCGGCGGCTATGTGATCATCGCCAACCATGTCGGCTATATCGACGGCATCGTGCTCGCCAGCATTTTCCCGATCGTCTTCGTTTCCAAGAAGGAAGTGCGCAGCTGGCCCATCGTCGGCCAATGGAACATTCTCTGCGGCACGGTTTTCATCGACCGCCAGCATAAAGAACAGGTCGGTCTGTTGGTCCAGGAGATGTCGCGCAAGTTGCAACAGGAAGCCAATATCTTGTTGTTCCCCGAGGGCACCTCGACCAACGGCGAGCGGATGCTGCCGTTTCAAACCGTGCCGTTGGCGGCGCCGTTGCGTAGCCGCTCGGTGATCGTGCCGACGACGCTGGCCTATAAATCGATCAATGACGTGCCGGTGACCCCGGCCAACCGCGATCTAATCTACTGGTACGGCGACATGGATTTCATGTCGCATTTCTGGAAGCTATTGGCGCTCGGTAGTATTGAGGTGCTGGTGACGATCCAGCCCAAGGTCGAATGTTTTCGCTATCCGGACAGTTCGGCGGGACGAAAAAAACTGGCCGAGGACTGCTACGATCGAGTCCTCGGCCGGTTGATGGAAGCTGGGTTGGAGCAGGATGACGAGGGCGAAGCGGACGGCGAGCCGTTACTTCCCGCTTAGTTGTTTCTTGATATTCTCGACGAACTCTTTGAGCATGGCGTCGGCTTTTTTACGAATGATCGGCTGACCGAACTCGCCGATCTTGCCCAAAATATTGACATCGGTCTCGACCAGCAATTCAGTCATGGTCGGGCTGATCTCTTTCAAGTTCATCACCGTCTTGCCGTTGACCGCGCCAGCCGCCATGCGATCCTTGGCTTCAGCGCGTAGGGCGGCGCGCCAATCGGTCTTGTTTTGCTCTTCGAGAATGATTTTGCCTTGCAGATTCAATTTGATCGGGCCGACGCGCACAGTCAACGCGCCTTCATAGGTCGTAGCGTCGATCTGACTAACTGACTCGACCCCAGGGAGCGACTTGGCTACCTTGGGCACATCCATCAAAAAATCCCACAGCGGTTCGCGGGCTACGGGTATCTGGGCGGTCTGGGAAAATTTCAACGTTTTTTACCTTTTTTGACGGCTTTCTTTTTCGCCGGCTTGGCGGCGGGTTTGGCTGCGGCCTTGGACTTTGCCTGTTGGCGAATGTCAGCTAGCGCTTTTTCCAGGGCGCGCCGGACAAACACCGCGGCCATATCGGTCTTGTAGGCTGCCGAGCCGCGGAAGTCGCTGACTGGGTCTACCGCCTGCTTCGCCTTCTCCCCGGCCTCGGCAAACGCTTCGGCCTTCAACGGCTGGCCACGCAGCACCGCTTCGGCATCGGTGGCGCGGATCGGGGTTTCACCGACGCTGCCGAGCGCGATGCGCACATCGGCGATGGTCTTCATCGATTTGTCGAGGGTCAATACCGCGGCGGCGGAGACGGTGGCGTAGTCGTCGGCGGTGCGCGGCAAAAATTTAATATAAGCCGCGCCGGTGTTGGCTGCCTGCTTGGGGATCATCACTTCGGTGATGATCTCATCGGCATTGAGCACGGTCTCATAGTAGCCTTTGAAGAATTCATCGAGCGAAATCACCCGGCTGCCGTTGGCCGAAGTCACCTTCACGGTGGCGCCCAGCGCGATCAAGCTTGGCGGCGGATCCTGGTTGGGGTCGGCATGGGCCAAGCCGCCGCCGACGGTGGCCATGTTGCGCACCCGCAGGGTGGCGACATGGTGATAGGTCTCGGCCAACATCGGTAAACGCCGGCGCACCAACGCGGAGCCTTCCACCGCGCGATGGGTGGCCAAGCCGCCGATGGAGAGGCCGCCGTCTTTGACTTCGATGCCATTAAAGCCGCGCACCGAGCTCAGGCTCACCAGACAAGTCGGGCGCACCAGGCGCTGTTTCATCATGATCACCAGGGCGGTGCCGCCGGCGATCAATTTGGCGTCGCCGCCAAACTCTTTTAACGTCGCGTGGACTTCTTTGAGATTTTTCGGGGTGCGATATTCAAAAGGTATCATGGCAATGTCCTTGGCTGTGTCCTGGTTATTTCGCGAATTGATGCGCTTTTTGGATCGATTCGATGATCTTGTAGTAGCCGGTGCAGCGGCACAGGTTGCCCATCATCCAGTCTTTGATTTCGTCTTCGTTGGGCTTGGGGTTTTCTTTCAACAGCGCGGTGGCCGCGACCACCTGGCCGGGGGTGCAGATACCGCACTGAAAGCCGCCGTATTGAATAAAACTTTTCTGCACCGGGTTGAGTTCGCCGTTCTTGGCCAGCCCCTCCACCGTGGTGAGTTCATGGCCATCGGCCATCACCGCCAGGGTCAAGCAGGAGCTGATCATGTCGCCGTCCATCAGCACCGTGCAGGCGCCGCAGACGCCGACGCTGCAACCTTCCTTAGTGCCGGTCAGTCCGAGATCGTAACGCAAACAGTCGATTAACAAGCGATTGGTCGGAACCTCGACCTCATGTCGTTTGCCGTTCACGCGTAATTTGATCTTTTTATTCATCGCTGTTCCTTTCTCAGAGTCTCTCGCGGGGAATTTTCAGCCCAGGCCGGAAAAAACCACCAGGGCCTTCTTATAGTGAGAAAATGTTGAAACTGCAAGCCATTTTCCCGGCATTTTCCCGGCAAATTGTCCGGCGAAACGGTTCCTAACGGGGCAATGAATGGCGCCGCTAGATTTGCCATGGTGGTTGCGCACCGACCACAAGCGATTGAGCTCTATCGATCGGTCGCGGTGCTAAAATTTGATTACCGAGCGGATGCTTTTGCCGGCGTGCATCAGATCGAAGGCTTCATTGATACGCTCCAGCGGTAGCACATGGGTGATCATCGGGTCGACTTTGATCTCACCCTTCATGTAGCGGTTGACATAGCCGGGCAGTTGCGAGCGCCCTTTGACACCGCCAAAAGCGCTACCGCGCCAGACCCGGCCGGTGACTAGCTGAAATGGCCGGGTGGATATCTCTTGGCCCGAGGCGGCGACGCCGATGATGGTCGACTCGCCCCAGCCTTTGTGGCAACACTCGAGCGCCGCCCGCATGGTGTGGACGTTGCCGATGCATTCGAAAGAATAATCGACGCCGCCGTCGGTCATATCGACGATCGCCTGCTGCACCGGCGGATCGGCTTGTGGCACGATGAAGTCGGTGGCGCCCAACTGCTTGGCCATCTCGAATTTTTTCTCATTGGTATCGACCGCGATGATGCGTTCCGCCTTAGCCATCACCAAACCTTGAATGACGCTGAGACCGATGCCGCCCAGGCCGAACACCGCGGCGCTGGAGCCGGGCCGCACTTTCGCTGTGTTCAACACCGCGCCGATGCCGGTGGTGATGCCGCAGCCGAGCAAGCAGACTTTGTCCAGTGGAGCAGCCGGATTGATTTTCGCCAAAGCGATTTCCGGTAGCACTGTGTACTCGGAAAATGTCGACGTGCCCATGTAGTGGAGGATCTCTTTGCCGCCGAGCGAAAAGCGCGAGCTGCCATCGGGCATGACGCCTTTGCCCTGGGTGAGCCGGATCGCGCCGCATAAATTGGTTCGCCCGGATTTGCAAAACTTGCACTGGCCACACTCGGGAATATACAGCGGAATGACATGGTCACCGACCGCGACGCTGGTCACGCCGGCGCCGACTTCCATGACCGTGGCGCCGCCTTCATGGCCCATGATCGCCGGGAACAACCCTTCGGGATCTTGGCCCGACAATGTATAGGCGTCGGTGTGGCAGACGCCGGTGGCGGCGATTTTCAACAACACCTCGCCGGCTTTGGGCGCGGCGACGTCGACTTCCTCGATGACTAAAGGTTTGCCGGCTTCCCAGGCAACCGCGGCGCGCGATTTCATGATGCCTCCTAATTGTTCGCCGCCGCTCAAGCGGCGGATGGGCAGAGAGAGTTGGGCTCAGCGAAACGGTGCCTCGACTCTTAGCAAAATAAAAATCGAAAGGAAAATCTGCCGGCGCGCCGCCACTCGGCGCGCTCAAGCCGGTGCTGTGGTGACTGGCCGGTTAAAACCGATAGACGGCGCGCGGGCCGACGATGAAATAGTTGAATCCCGAAGTCGAACCGGCGGCGAAGTTGCCGCCTTCGGCATTGATCTCAAAGGAAAAGTTGGCCCAAGGCTTGATGCCGATGCTGCCCGAGCCGCCGTGGATGAAATCGTCGGACGCGACGCCGTTGCGGCGAAATGTCTGGTGGCCGAGAAATCCTTCGAGGTAGGCGTAGTAGAGCGGACTCTCGAAATAGACCGACGCGAAGCCGCGATTGGACAGATAGTTGTTCGGATCGAAGAAGCCGCTGCCGCTTTGTTTGTGAAAGTCGAGCAAGCGAAAGCGGTGGCCAATCACGATGCGCGGCTTCAAGTCCACCGCGTACTGAGTCGTCCACTGCAGATCGTTGGCGTGGTTGCCGTCGGAGAAGCTCTTGTAGTTATAGCGGCCGTCGACCATCACCCGCTCGGTCAGGTTTTGTTTGAGATTGATGCCGGCGCTGGTCATACGAATGCGGTTTTCAATTAGCTCGGCGGTGTCGCTCAAGGTCTCGCGGCCCACCGTGGCGCCCACGGTGCCGTTTAAAACTCTTGCGTCGACTCGTAAATGGCCGGTGGGAAATGTCGATGTATGGCGGTGGTTGAGCTGAGTAAATCCCAGCCCTGCGCCAGCACTGAACAGATCGGTTAGCCGAGAGTAAACCTTCACCGTGACATCTTCAGCACGGTTGTCGCGGCTCGCATCGCTGGCTTCAGTGTGGCGATAGTCGAATCCGAGTTTTTGATTGCCAGCCCAATAGGTTGCCGCCAAGCTGTAGCGATCGAGACGGTTTTTGTCGGAGTCACGGTAATAATTGTAGCGTCCATCCAACGTTGGCGCGGTTTCCGTGGTGATTGTGTCCTTGAGTTTGGCGAGCTCCTTTTGCTGCTTGGGATTCTCAGCTTTCAATGCCGCTTGGTTTTCTAGCGCGGCAACGCGGTTACCAAGCGCCAGCTGCGCGCGCGCCAGTCCGCTGCGGGCGAAAAAATCATTGTCCCGCGCCACCACTTGTTGATAGAGCGGGATCGCTTCGCTATAGCGCCCTTGCCATTGCAGCGCGTCGGCTTTGACCAACAGGGCATCTTTATGATCCGGCGCGAGGGTTAGTACGCGGTCCGCCTCGGCGATCGCTTCGCCCAAGGCTCCGGCCCAACTGAGCACGCGGGCGAGGTGGGTGCCGGCGGCGAGGTTACGCGGTTCCAGTGCCACTACTTTCTTGAGCTCGGTGGCGGCTTCAGCCAAACGGTCAGCCCAGGAAAGATAGATCGCCATTTGCACTCGTTCCATGGCGGGAAATCCATTGCCGTCGAGCGCTAGTGCTTTACTATAGGGCTCGGCGGCTTGGGCAAGTTTGTCTTGACTGACCCACTGGTCGCCCAGCTGTTTATAAAGTTTGGCTTGAGCGCGCGGTTCGGTGCTGGCTTGAATCGCGCGCCGCAGCTCCGCTTCGCCTTGCGCCGACCATGAATTCACCGGGATCAATAACCAGGCGAGCTGACAGAGCAAAACGACATACCGAGCGATGATCCGGTGCTGTGAGTTTGCCGTCATGGTTACCACCGCTTCTTGATGCCAAGGAGCTCCTGGCCGTAACCGACGACGCAGATCGGCGACATGATCGCCTGGTAAATCAACATGTAGACGAAGAAGCCGACGAAGTTTTGCCGCACTTTCAGATCCAAAGTGTCGAACACGGCTTTTTGCTTTTTATACATCACCCAGACGATTAGGAACGCCAGCGGCATGACCAGCAGAGTCATGGGACCGGCGATATAGTAGTGGCCGCGGAGCGCGAGGATGACGCCGGGAAGAAACACGAAGGCGTAGAACAGGTCGATGAAGGGAATGATAAAATCGATGGCGACGAAAAACGCCGATAGCCGCGAAGTGCTCCAGACCAATTGGCCATGCTGCTTCAAGCCTTCGATCATGCCGCGCGCCCACCGCTTGCGCTGGCGATAGAAGCCGCCGAAGGTGGTCGGCGCCGAGGTAAAGCCGATGGCGGTGGGCTCGAAGCCGATGCGCCAGCCGCTTTTGATCAGCGCCCAGGTCATGACGATATCTTCGCCGATCACCGAGGGCCAGCCTTTGTGGGCTTTAACCACCCTGCTATGAAACGCGCTGAAGGCGCCCTGGGCCACCAGGGTGCCTTGGTAGAGCGACTGCTGCCGTTTCGCCGAAGCGATACCGGTGAAATAATCCCACTCCTGCATGCGGGTCATGAAACTCTCGCGGGAATTTTTCACCAACACGCAGCCAGCCACGGCGGCGGTGTCCGACGGATCGGTCAAAAAGCGCGTGACGATGCGCTTGAGCGCCTGGGGATGGAGAAATGTGTCAGCATCGATGCACACCAGGATATCGTGGCTGACATACTCCAACCCTTGATTGAGCGCCATCGCTTTGCCGCCATGGTTGCCGCGCACGACTTTGAGGTTGGGTACACCGAGAGCTTCGATGACCTCCACGGTGTGGTCGCTGGAGCCGTCATCGACGACGACGATCTCGATGGCCCCCGGATAATCCTGGGCGGCGATGGCGCGGAAGGTCTCGGCGATGTTTTTTTCTTCGTTATAGGCCGCGATCAATAAGCTGATCGGCGGATAGTCGGTGAGCTCGGGCAAATCCGGTGGCCGGTCGAGGACGATGCTGGAAACCATATGGGCGTTCAAAAATCCCGGCAGCAGAGCGATAAAAAAAATTATCACCACCGCGGTGAAATATCCGGTGACGCTGGCCAAGTCGCTAATCCAAGATTGGGCCAGCTGCCACGACAGTATGACCCACAGTGTTGCCAGCACCGTGGATAAAATGAATTTGTGCTTTACCGGTAGATAATAACGGCGTTGGCGGCGTTGCCCACCCAATCCGCCTGGGGCGGCGCTGTCACTGCCAAATGGTAGCGTACCGGAGCGTGCATCGCGCCATGCCGATTCATCCGTAGAGGGTTTGGAAATTTGCGTCGGTGCGGGCCGGACTTTGGTTGGTCGCAGGTTAGGTTGGTCTTGCATAATTGGGCGACCGTAGAGAGCGGGTCTTTCCAAGCAAAACAGAGCAACCGGTGTACCAGAGGCCGGCGAAGCGCTGGAGGGACTTTGAATTAACATTTGGTCACTACTGGTTAGTTCTGGCGACGCTCCGCCGCTTGCAAAGCCCGGTCTTTGCAAACAGATTCGTCAAAATTTTACCAATTCAGTGACAATTCTGGTGGTCCTAACAGGCGTTGATCGGTTTCAAGTGAAATTCCCCGTGATCGGTCATTTACGGTTGCATTCCCGCACCGGATTGTGGAAAGGATAGGAAATCTTCAAAAGGGGGTGAGCTATGTTTCTTGAGATGAGAACCTATGTATTGAAACCAGGGATGACCAACGATTTTGTTAAGGGCTTTGCCGCCGGGTTGCCGGCGCGCTTGAAGATCTCCAAGTTGCTGGGCTTGTTTTGCTCCGAGGTCGGCGGTCTCAACCGCGTGACCCATGTCTGGCCCTACGAGAGCTTCGAGGACCGTGAGCGCATCGGCAACGAAGCACGCAAGACCGGCATGTGGCCGCCCAAGACCCAGGAATTCATCCTCACCCAGGAAAATAAAATCATCCAGCCGGCGCCGTTCTCACCGTCGCTGCCGGAAAAGAAGCTGGGCGAGATCTACGAATTCCGCACTTACACCTATCAGCCTGGCACCATGCCGACGGTGCTGGAGCGTTTCGGTAAAGTGATTCCCGATAGGACGAAAATTTCGCCGCTGGTGTTCGCCGGCACGACCATGATCGGTCCGCTCAACCAGTTCATTCATGTTTGGGCCTACAAGGATGCCGGCGAGCGCGAACGGCTGCGCGCTGAAGCAGCGAAGACCGTCGTCGGTTGGCCTCCCGGGACGCGCGAGTTTATGGTCGCCCAGGAAAACACCATCATGAATCCCGCGCCCTGCGCGCCGCTGAATTGATTCGGTAAAATCTGCTTGCGCTGACGAACGGGGAGAGCGTTGTGCTCTCCCCGTCTTTTTCTCTCCAAGTTAAAATGGTTGGGCCATTTTCGGCGCTGGAAGTCGGCGCTTGTTTCCGATAGATCGATTCAATGTCCATGCTTTATAAATCGCTGATTCGTCCATATTTATTTGGCAAAGATCCAGAGCTGAGCCATGAAGCGGTGTTGCATCTGCTCGCCGCCAACGAGTGGCTCTACGGCACGCTAGAAGATTTCTTTAAAGTCGAAGACCCGCGCTTGACCGTCAAGATCGGTCCGCTCAGGTTTGCCAATCCGGTGGGCTTGGCTGGCGGTTTCGACAAAAACGTCACGGCGCCGAAAATGATCTCCGCCTTTGGGTTCGGCTTCATGGAAGTGGGCGCGATTACCGCCCAGGCCCAACCTGGCAATCCCAAACCACGGTTGTACCGCTTGCCTGAAGATGACGCCTTGATCAATCGGTTGGGCTTCAACAACGAAGGCGCCGAAGCGCTCGCCATCAAGCTCGACCGCCTGCGCGCCCGCGGCGGGCGGCCGAAAATTCCCCTCGGTATGAACATCGGCCGGACCAAAATCGTCGCGACCAAGGATGCGGTGGCGGATTTTCTATCCTGCTTCGAAAAATTATTTCCCCATGGCGATTTTTTTACCCTCAACGTGAGCTCGCCCAACACGCCCAACCTGCGCGACCTACAGGAAAAAAGTTTATTGCGCGAACTATTGTCGGCGGTGCAGCAGAAAAATTTGCAACTGGCGGCGCGGGCGCATATCGATGCCAAAGCGGTGTTCGTCAAGATCGCGCCGGATATGGAGTTTGGCCAGGTCGACGAAATTATCGAGGTGGTCGATGAAGTGAAGTTGACCGGCATCGTCGCCACCAACGCCACGGCGTTTCATCGCGACGGGTTAAAATCGGCCAACGGTCCCGAGCCTGGCGGATTGAGTGGTCGGCCGATCACGGCGCTGGTGACGAAGTTTATTTCGCACATCTACCGTAACACCCGCGGCCGGCTGCCGATCATCGGCGTCGGCGGCATCTTCGATGGCTACGATGCCTATGAAAAAATCAAAGCCGGCGCCGACGCGGTGCAAATCTACACCGGCTGGATCTTCGAAGGGCCGGGGGCGGTGAAGCGGATCAATAAAGGACTCCTGCGGTTGCTCGAACGGGACGGTCTCAAACATATCTCAGAAGCGGTGGGCCGGGATGTGAGGGATTAAGCCAGCCGCTTCAACCGTTCGTAATCTTCGGGCACATCGATATCGAGGAACGGCAGCTCGTCGGGCCATTCGACCAAAGTCGTTTTGCGTTTGTGTTTGTCGAGCAGTGGCCGGCCGCCGCGGTCGCCGGTGAGTTGGAGCAGTTCGGGAAACAGCTTGCGGCGAAACAAAATCGGGTTGCGCGCCTCGCCGTGAAAGCTCGGCGCGACGATCCACGCCGAGCTATCTTCAAACTTCTCGATCAGCGCGTTGATCAGTTCGGGCCGGACTAGTGGCTGATCGCCGCACAAAAACATCACCCCTTCGCTGGCCGCATTGGCAGCCCATAAACCGGCGATCACCGAGGTGCTCTGGCCGCGGTCGGCGGCGTAGTTGAGCAACCAGAACAAGCGATCGTCGGTGAGATTGATTTGCCGCCGCGCCGATGACAGCTCGCGGGTGACGCAGATCACTTCGTCGAGATCGGAGTCAAGGGCGCTTTCCAGCACCCATTGCAGCACCGGCTTCTCGCCCAAGGGTAAAAACAATTTCGGTTCACCCATTCGCTCAGCCCGGCCGGCGGCTAATATCACGGCGGAAATCATGGTGTCGCGTCGATGATTGTTAGTGAGTGGTTCCTTGGATGACGGGCTCAGCGTTGGCGTAGCTGGTGATGACGACTTTGTCGAAGTGGAGTTTTAGTAATTTGTCACCGAGGCTTTGAGCCGCGGCCATCTCTGCCGAGCTATCGGCTTGATTGATCAGAGCCAGTTGCCGGCTCGCCGGCGGAATCGCTTTGCGGCAGGCAGCCTCATGTTGAAGCAACTGTAAAACGATCTCTTCGCTAACCGTCGTCTCGGCTGGCAAGCCAAGTAGCTCGCGGGCGCGCGCCGCGCGGTGCACCCAATCGTCGGTGAGCGGCTTGCCGATGACTTTGATGGCGATCACCCAGATCGTGGTTTGACAACTGGGCGGGATCACCGGCTCGCCGTCGCTCGGCACTTTGAACAACCGCGACGCCGCGCCATCGGCTTCGACCAAGATCGCGTCGAATAATTTATCGTGGTTCAACCGGTCGAGCCAGTCTACTGGCATGCCCAACAGTTTGCCGTCTTGATTGACGCCGCAGCCGGCACCGATGACCACCGGCCCGGTCATCCCGGCGCAGACATCGATGAGCGATTGGACATCTTCGACTAGAAACAAGCGGTCGATATGGGGCTTGGCCGGTCTGAAAATCTTGGTTGTTGTGGTGACCAGCACTTTCCAGCCCTGGCCGCGCAGTTCTTTAGCGAGGCGAAACATGGTCGTGGTCTTACCGCCGGCGCCGATCAGCGAAACCATCTCGCCGCGCCCAATGGCCAGCGCATCCCGGAGCAACATGGCCTTCTCACCTAACTCTTCCATCGCCCACTTGCAAGGAAAATCCGCACTTTCTAGCGATCGTTAGGGACTTCTCTCGCGCCAAGACGGCTTGAAAGGCTGGCGGCTTTTGGTTAACGTCGCGGCCATGTCACGCACCTTCAGCATCGAAGTCGCCAAGGATTATTTCAACTTCGCCTCGGCGCATTTCCTGATCTTCGCCAACGGCCAGCGCGAGCCGTTGCATGGCCACAACTATCAGGTGTCGGTGAAGCTGGAGGGCGAGCTCGACCGCGCCGGCGTGGTGTTGGACTTCATCTCGTTCAAGCCGTTGGTCAAGGGCATCTGCGATTCGCTGGATCACCGCACCATGATTCAGAGCCAGAGCCCGAATCTTAAATTGCTTCAGCGCGCCAAGGAAATTGAAGTACGCTACAAAACCCAGAAAATTATTCTTCCGAAGAGCGACGTCATTCTCCTGCCTTTGGCCAATACCAGCACCGAGCTGTTGGCTGAACATGTGGCCAATATGATTCGCCGCGGCGTTAAAGCCAAGTTCCACGGCGCGAAAATCCGCGCCCTGGAAGTCGGCGTCGAAGAAGCGCGCGGCCAGCGCGGCATTTACCGCGGCGATTTTTAGCGGCTGGCTCACTTTCTCCGATAAGTTTCGGAGGTTTCACCGCAGAGACGCCGAGAACGCTCAGATAAGAACAGGATTTATTTTTCCGCACTCTGCGTCCTCCGCGTCTCTGCGGTGATTTCTTCTTCGGTTACGGTCTTGCCGCACGTTACTTGCCGTCGAGAAAGATCTGGCGCATTTCATCGCGTAGTTTTTTAAATTCCTCCGCCGTCGGTTCTTCCATGAATACCGTGCGCTGGGGCACTTGATCGGCGCCGGCGAAGCTTGGCGCCACTTGCGGATAGAGGACAAACTCGGCGGTCTCGGCCATGGCTTTTTGGCCTTCCAGCGAACAGATGTACTCGATGTAGAGCCGGCCGGCGTTGGCATGAGGCGCCTTGCGGCTGAGGCCCAGGTAATTCACGTCGGCGAGATATTTGTTCAGCCGCGCGTAGTCGATGGGGCCTTTGTACTGGCCGACATATTTTAAATAAGTCAGACCGAGCGCGGCTTCGCCCTTGATCACGGTGTTGACGATGGGCGCGAAGGATTCGACCATGAATGGCTGTTGCTGTGCCAGACTCTTGGCGAAGTCGCGCCACTTGATGCCGTCATACTTGTCGAGATCGGCGAGAAACTGCGCCGTGGTGGTGTGGCGCGCCGGGTCGGGGATGGTGATCTTGCCTTTCCATTTGGCCAAGAGCAGTTCTTGAATGCTCTTGGGCGCTTCGTCTTTGCGCACCATGGTGGTGTTGTAGAGGATGCTGATCGGATTGAAGCGCCAGGGAGTGAGCAGCTGGTCGGCCTCGAGAAATTGCTTGGCAAATTTGGCCGCTGACGGTGGCTGATACTTGGCGAACACCCCTTCGGTCTTGAGAATATATTGCGGCCCCCTGTTGCCCTCGACGACATCGAAGGGTGCGGTGCCGACGCGCCACTCGTTGAGCGCCCGTTCCAAGATCGCGGTCGCCGAGGCGCGCCAGTATTCCACCTTGATGCCGTATTTCTTTTCGAACGGATCGTTGACGACTTTCATAGTCTGCGGCGGCACCGCGGCATAGACGATGACTTTGCCTTCTTTCTTGGCGGCTTCGATGTCGATAGGCTGGGCCTGGAGGGAAGACCGCAGCGGCAGCAACAGCATTAGGAACAAAAGCAGCGCCGGCGATTTTCTCAAGTGGTGAAAGTCAGTCATGGTTGAGTCTCCGCGAGGAAATTTGTTTTCGGGCAACGATAGGCAGCGGCCGGTTCGTTGTCAACGCGGGCGCGGATGTAGTAACACTTGATGACCTGAATTCGGAGGTAGCTCGATGGCGTATTTGATTCGTGCTGAAGAGGTAACCGGCTTGTTGACCATGGAAGCGGCCATCGACGCAGTGGCGTCGGGCTTCCGCGAGTTCGGCCGCAGTCCGGAGCTCAACGCGCCGCGCCGGCGTATCACCACGCCCGAAGGAGTGCGCGTCAGCGTCCATCCCGGCGGCGTGCCAAGCCTCGGCGGTATCGGCGTGCTGGCGCATGCCGAGCATGTGGCGGTATCGAAAGAAGTGCAGACCTACCACAACATGGGCGGGCCGGTGACGGTGCTGTTCGATGTCAAAGACGCCGCGCTCATGGGCATCATCGTCGGCCGCATCGGCGTGGCCGAGATCGAGGCTGAGCGGCCGACGCCGATGCGCACCGCGGCCACCAGCGCGGTGGGCACGCGCGCTCTGGCGCGCGCGGATTCGACCACCCTCGGTATCCTCGGCGCCGGCGGCGAGGCTAAGTATCATTTGCTGGCATTGTCTAAGAGTCTCAACTTCACGCGGGTAAAAGTATTCTGCCGCACCGAGAAAACCCGCGTTGAGTTCTGCCGCATGATGGAAAAAATCGTTCCCTGCGAGTTGGAACCGGTGGCGAGCGCTCAGCAGGCGGTGACCGATTGCGATGTCGTCCTGACCGCGACCAATTCCAACGTCGCGGTGTTTGACGGCGCGTGGTTGCAGCCCGGTACCCATGTGACGTCCATCATGGGCGGCAATGTTGGACTGGTCAAAGCCGGCATCGCCGCGGCCAAGCGGCGCGAGTTGGATGACGCGACGATTCGCCGCAGCGATGTCATTGTCGTCAATTCACTCGAGCAAGCGATTCAAGATGAACAGGGCGATCTTTACGATCCGGTGCAGGCGGGTTTCTTGACCTGGGAGCGGGTCGGTGAACTAGGCGCGCTCCTCAATGGCAAGATCGCCGGCCGCACCGGCGCCGCGCAGGTCACGCTGTTCAAGAACAACGCCGGCCAGGGTATCGCCGATGTCGCTATCGCCAGCAAAGTTTTCTTCCTGGCGCGGGCTCAGGGAATCGGCATCGAGTTCTGAATTTAGCGGTTTTGGCTGAGTACCCAGCGCGCCACTTCATCATGACGGGCGAACCAGACATCGGGGAAACTTTTCATATAGCGTAGCAGCTGATCGAGCATCGCCGACATCATCGGCCGGCCGCCGAAGTGGCAGTGCATGGTTAGGTTCAACAGCGACGGCGCTTCATGTTGGTAGAGATAATCGAAGGTGTCTTTATAGACGTTGAAAAAATCCCGTGGGCTCGAGCGCAGGGTGCGGTTGTCGGTGAAGTCGCTATGGGCCAGAGCGACCAGCCGGCCTTTGCCGGTGTCGATGGCGTAGGGCAGGTCGGTGTCGTTGTAATCGCCATGCCAGATAAAGCCGGCTTCGGCGAGAAATTGCGCCGTGTTGACCGTCGGCGCGGCCACCGGACTGAACCAACCGACGGGCGCGACGCCGACGGCGTCGGCGATGATGCGTTTGCAGCGTTCGATCACTTCCTTCTCTTCCGCCGCTGACAAATACGGCAGCACCAAATCTTGGGTGTAAGAATGGCCGGCGATTTCATGGCCGCGTTGGTGCGCTTGCTTCACCGCGTCGGGAAATAGCTCGGCGCCTTTGGCGTTCAAGCAAATCGTCGCGTTGATCTTGGTGTCGTCCAAGATGCGCAGAAAACGCCAGATCCCGGTCTTGCCGCCATACTGCGACCAGGAGATGCCCAATAAATCCGGCGTGCCGGGCTTGAGCGAGGTGGTCATGGGCGAATAGGGCGGCGCTTTGCCGTCGGACCAGACCTCGAACATGATTGTCACCATGACGACGAGTTTCTTGTTGTTAGGCCACGCGGCGATGATCGATTCCATGATTTTGCTCCGTAAAATTGGTTCAATCAGAATTAGGATTCGGAATAGTTCACCATAGAGGGCACAGAGAACACAGAGGATCGGACAGAGCGCGAAAAAATTATTTATTTTCTCTGTGATCTCTGTGCGCTCTGTGGTGAGAAAATCTTCTCTTCGTCGGTGCCAATTCCCGACGCTGCTTCACAGGTCGGCAACACCCTAGTTGGCGAACCCCCGGCGCCAGAGTTCGGCGATGCGCGCCAGGTCGGCGGTGGCGATTTCGATTTCGGCGGCGACGCCATTTTCGCGCATTTGCTCGGCGTTGCGCGCGCCGGGGATGACTACGCTGACCGCTGGATGGGCGAGGCAAAAGGCGATCGCCGCTTGGCCGAGAGTTTTCGCTGGCCCGTGGACCAGGAAGCGCAGCTCCTCCGCTTTCGCCAGCTCTTTGGCGAAGGCTTCGCCTTTGAAGCTGCGGGCGCGCAGATCTTCGCCGGTAAATCGCAGTTCGTCGGCGACGGTCATCTTGCCGGTTAAAATGCCGCGGCGCAGCGGCACCCGGGCGATGATGCCAATATTGGCCTGGTGCGCCAGCGGAAAGATTTTTTCCGCCGGCTCCTGGGCGAGCAGATTGTATTCCACTTGAATGGTCTCGGCGCGGCCGTCTTTGACCGCGGCGATGCCTTCGTCCATGCTGTTGATCGACACGCCGTAGTGGCGAATCTTGCCGGCCTGTTTAGCGCGCTCTAAAACTTCCCACACCGCGCCGCGCTCGATGACCTCCACCGTCGGGTTGTGCAGTTGGTACAGATCGATGGTTTCGATTTGCAGCCGTTGCAAGCTCTCGTCCATCACCCGGCTGATATAATCCGGTTCGAAATTTCTTTTGCCGCGGTTGGGGCCGACCATGACGTTGCCGCCTTTGGTGGCGATGATCACCTGATCGCGTTTGCCTTTGAGGGCCTGGCCGAGTTGGGTTTCCGAGTAGCCGGCGCCATAGGCGTCCGAGGTGTCGATGAAGTTGACGCCGAGATCAAGCGCCGCTTCGATGGCGCCGAGCGACTCGGAGTCCTTCATCGGGCCGAAGTGGCCGGCGTGGACCATGGTGCCCAGGCCGATGGTGCTGACGCGCAGGCCGGTTTTGCCGAGAGTGCGATATTTCATGAGCGCCAACATAGGCTAGCCATGCCGGCCATCGCAAGCGTTGGCGCGCCGGCGCGGGAACTTTTGTTTCGCCTCAATCGTTGGCCACTGAGGAGACAAGCGATTGGACACCACCTGTTCACTTGGTTACACTGGCTGGGTTGTGAGCGTCACCGACGGCCGGAATCCGGCCCATGATCATTTCGCCAGCGAGATCCTCACTTATCTCGATCATCTGTATCGTGTGGCGTTTCATTTGGCGCGCAACGCCGATGAAGCCAAGGATTGCGTCCAGGAGACTTGCACCCGGGCGCTGACCGCGCGCAGCCAGTTCGCCCCCGGCAGCAACATGAAGGCCTGGCTGACGCGGATACTTTATAATTTTTTCTATGACACCTATGCGCGTAGTAAGCGCACCGTGGCCGCCGAAGATCTCGGCGACGGCATCGACTCGGCGGATTTTTGGCAAGCCCATGCCGGCGACGGTCCAGGGCCGGAAACACAAGTCTTGGATCGCGAGCTCGGCACCAAGATTAGCCATGCCATCGAGCAAATCCCCGAGGAGTTTCGCGCGCCGATCCTGCTCGTCGATATGGGTGACTTTACTTACGCCGAGGCGGCGGGAATTTTATCCTGCCCCATCGGCACGGTGCGCTCGCGGTTGTCGCGCGGGCGCCGGCTGCTGCAAAAACAGCTGAGCGGCTATTTGGGCAAGAGCGGAACGGATCGATAGATCATGCAGTGCGACCAGGCCCAAGAGCTGATCACGGCTCAGTTAGATAACGAGCTCGGCGCCGCTGAGCAGCGCGCCCTCGACGCGCATTTACAATCCTGCGAGCAGTGCCAGCACGCCTACGCCGCCGAACGCCGGCTCAAACAACAGATTCAACTGGCACGCCAGGAAGTCACCGCGCCGGCGGCGTTGCGCCGCGAAGTCGAACGCGCCATCGCTGGAAGCCGCGCGGTCAAAGAAGAGAAATCCGCCAGCGGTTTCGCGGCCTGGTTCGCCTTCCCTAGTTGGCGGCCAGCATTGGCCGCGCTGTTGTTGGTGATCGGCGGCGGATTTTTTTATTACAATAAGCCCGGGCAAACTGATTTCGCCAGCGCAACCATCGACGGCCACCGCGATTTGCTCAGCGGCAAGACCGCGCTGGTGCGCTACGGCGACGCCAATCGGCTGCGCCAGGAGCTAGCGCGGGCGGTGGGCGGCCGTTTCGCGCCGGTGGCCTTCGATCTGTCGATGATGAAACTTCGTCCGGTGTCGGGCTTCGTCCAGAAGATCGCCGGCCGCGACGTGCTCGTCACTGTCTATCAAGGCGATGGTCCGGCGATTACTTGCTTCACGTTTCTTGGCAGCGAGTCGGACGCGCCCGGCGGCGCCGAGCGTTTCTACGACGCCGACATGAAGGTGAATTTTTATTCCTTCAACCGCGACGGCATCAACGCGGTGATGCACCGGGAAGATAACATCATCTGTATCCTGGTTTCGAAAATGGCGCCCGCCGACCTGCTCGCCCTGCTGCGCGGCAAATCGGCCCACGCGTAATTCTCGACGGTTATCACGAAAGTCACGTTGACAACCCGCCGCGAATTCCATACTCTTCCCACACGCGAACTCCACCCCTGAGCGGGCGTAATTCAGCGGTAGAATGCCAGCTTCCCAAGCTGGACGTCACGGGTTCGATCCCCGTCGCCCGCTCCAATTTTTTCCACACCACGACTTGCCAGTTTCGCCGGAGCGGCATCGCGCCGAATTTCTTGGCGCGGCGGCAGCCGTGCAAAGTGTTTGCAGTGGTTTTCTTCGGCTGCCCTGGTGGGACGGCGGGATGGATCGGGTTGTGCACCCGGTGTTGGTTAACTCCAGCTCCACCCGTGTAGCCGATAGTTACCAGTGGCGATTCCGGTTTCACGCTTAAGCTAAATTTTACGTCACGTTTTTCAATTCTTATTATGATTTGTCTAGGTTGTTGTGTGACTATCATGAATACAGATTGGTAATTCGTTTGTGGCCTGGCGATTGCACACGTAATAATCGAACCGCGTATCGCGTGCATATTTTTTAACGACCAGCCAAAAACGCTTTCTCATGGTGGCGGCGACTGACCGATGAAACCGCGGGTACTGATTATCGATCGTGACTCTTCGCTCTGCCCCGCGGGCAGCTGCGGAACCTTGTCCGCTCTGTTGCACACGTCGCTGGCGAAAAGCTGCAGCGTGATTGCTGGCGACGCCGATGGGTTGGTGGATCGCGCGGCGGCGCCGAACCTGATTGTGCTGCGCAGCGCGCCGGTGGATACCGATTCGTCGATTGCGTCGTGTAAAACAAAGTGGCCCAACTCGGCGCTCTTGATCATTGTCTGTTCCTGCCGGGATGCCGACCTTAACATTGCCGCACTGGGCGATGGCGATGATTTCCTAGTTTGCCCCTTTCATGGCAACGAGCTGTTACAGCGTGCGCGCCGCCTGCTCGCACCGCGGGCCAATCGCACCGCCAAGCGCGACCACCAAGCCGAGCATGATGTGGTGCATTTCGGCGTGCTGGTGGGCAAAAGCGAGGCATTCTTGCGGGTGGTTCATGACATCCTGCCGCTCGCCAGGGCCGATGCCACGGTGCTGATTGGCGGCGAAACCGGCACTGGCAAAGAGCTGTTTTCGCGCGCCATTCACTATCAAAGCGGGCGCCAGGGCAAACCCTTCATCCCGGTCAACTGCGCGGCGCTGCCGGACCATCTTTTTGAAAACGAGCTGTTCGGACATGCTCGCGGCGCCTATACCGACGCGTCGAGCGCCGGCAAGGGCCTGGTCGCGGAAGCAGAGGGGGGCACCCTCATGCTCGACGAGATCGATACTTTGAGCCTTGGGGCGCAGGCGAAATTGCTGCGCTTTCTCCAGGACGGCGAATATCGGCCGCTGGGCGCGGCGCGCGCGCTTACTGCCGATGTGCGGGTCATCGCGTCGACCAATTGCGATTTACTGGATAAGGTGAAGTCCAGGCAGTTCCGCGAGGACCTTTACTATCGGTTGGGTTCGTTGTCGTTGACGATCCCGCCGCTGCGCGAGCGGATCGAGGATGTGGTCTATCTGGCCAATCATTTCGCGGTCGACTTCGCGACCAAGCATGGCCAGGCGCCACGCAGTATTGCCAATGAAGCGTTGCGCCGGCTGTTAGCCTATTCCTGGCCGGGCAATGTGCGCGAGTTGGAAGGGGTCATGCTCCGAGCCCTGGTGCTGACCAGCTCGGCGAGCCTGCAAGCCGAAGATCTGCGCATTCCCCAAAGCGGCGTGAAGGAAGAAGTCGCCAATGCCTCGCTGCGACAAGTTAAAAGTCGTCTGGTGCAAACTTTCGAGCGCAATTATTTGATCGGTCTGCTCGCCGAGCATCACGGCAATGTCAGTCAAGCGGCCAAGGCCGCGGGCAAACAGCGCCGCACCTTGCAGCGACTGCTAGTGAAATACGCCATCCAGCGAAATTCTTTCGAGCTTTAATCGTTCATCCGGCAGCGGTTCATCTACTCGCGGTCATTCCGACCTGCGGCAAAATAGCTGCGCTTAGGCGCCCGCCGTTGTCGCACTGCTAAGTCGTCGATTGATTTAGAATTTGGCTGGATAGTTTCTTTTCCACCTGCGGCTTCTATGTCGCACTTCGATGGGTCACGACGCGGACTCTCGCGACTTACCAATGAATTCTCCCTGCCGGCTGATGGTATCGCGTTTGCACAGCAAGCTCTCGAGTTCGCGAAAGGCTATATCGTGAAACAGCCGAAACCCGTTGATCCTCAGAGCGAGGTGATACGGTTACTCTTGCGCTATTTGATTGCCAACCCCGACGCTAAGGATACCGCGGAAGGCATTTCCGAATGGTGGATACCCAAGCAGCATCGGGAACTCAGACCGGAGGCGTTGGAAAAAATTCTTGCGTCTCTGGTTGCCAAAGGCTGGATCATTGAACGTGACGTAAGCCAGCAAGAAAAACTCTATGCGCTCAATCGGCAAGTGATCGGCGAGATTGAGCGCTATTTGCATGACCGTGACTAAGAACAACAGCGATGACATGGCGCCGCCGCATCGGCGATATTATTTTTCTAAATAGTTAGGAGGGTTTTTCATGCCAGCAGCTCTAAGCTATCCGGGTGTTTATATCGAAGAGATACCGAGCGGAGTGCGCACGATCACCGGCGTGGCGACATCGATCACGGCGTTTGTCGGACGCACCCTGCGCGGGCCGGTCAACGACCCGCGGCCGGTGTTCAGCTTCGCCGAATTCGACCGCCTCTTCGGTGGCCTGTGGGACGCCAGTTCGCTGAGCTTCGCGGTCCAGCACTACTTTCAAAATGGCGGCTCACAGGCGCTGATCGTGCGGGTACACAATGGCGCGCTGACCGCTAGCGTCAACCTGTCGGATGGCGCAGGCGGCAATTTGGTTTTGGCCGCGGCCAATCCTGGTGCTTGGGGTGATAAGCTCGCGGCCACGGTGGACTACGGCGCGCCGGCGTTGGCGGCGCAGCTGTTCAATCTGACCATCACCGACACCGGCAGCGGCGCCAAGGAAGTGTTCTTCAATCTCTCCAGCGATCCAGCGAGCCCGCGTTTCGTCACCCAGGTGCTGGCTCAAGGCAGCGCGCTGGCGGTCGCCACCACGGTTCCGGCGACCCGCCCAGCGGTGGTCGCCAACGCCGACTTCACCATCGGCGGCACACCGGACGGGGCTGACGTAACTGCTGCCCAGGTCGTTAGCGGCGCCGGTTTAGCGGCCGCCAAGTAAGGTATTTTCGCGCTGGAGAAGGCTGATCTTTTCAACCTGCTGTGCATTCCGCCCTACAGTCCGAGCGCCGATGTCGCCGCCAATGACTTGGCCAATGCTTTTAGCTATTGCAAAAGCCGCCGGGCGATCCTGTTGATCGATCCGCCAGCGGCCACCGACACGGTGACCGAAGCCCAGACCCATATGAGCGCGCTCACCAAGGACGAAAACGCCGCGTTCTTTTTCCCGCGGCTACTAGCGCCGAACCCACTCAAGGAAAACCAGATCGAAGCATTCTCACCCAGCGGCGCGGTGGCCGGCGTGCTGGCGCGCACCGACGCGGCGCGCGGCGTGTGGAAGTCGGCGGCCGGTATCGACGCACAATTGGTCGGCGTGGTCGGGCTGGCGGCCAAGCTGACCGACAACGAGAACGGCTTACTCAACCCGTTGGGCATCAACTGCTTACGCGACTTCCCGGTCTACGGCCGGGTGGTGTGGGGTTCACGCACGCTCAAGGGCGCCGACCAGATGGCGTCGGAATGGAAATACCTGGCGGTGCGGCGCACCGCGCTGT
Organism: Syntrophobacter sp. SbD2; assembly: GCA_945889495.1. Lineage (GTDB taxonomy): Bacteria > Desulfobacterota > Binatia > UBA9968 > UBA9968 > DP-20. The sequence continues at coordinate 31,026 of CAMDBU010000057.1, forward strand.
TCATTGAAGAAAGCCTCTATCGCGGCACCCAGTGGGTGGTGTTCGAGCCCAACGACGAGCCGCTGTGGGCGCAGATTCGGCTCAATCTTGGCGCCTTCATGCACAACCTGTTTCGCCAGGGGGCGTTTCAAGGCCGGTCGCCGCGCGAGGCCTACTTCGTCAAGTGCGACAAGGAGACCACCACCCAGGACGACATCAATCGAGGGGTGGTCAATATCCTCGTCGGTTTCGCGCCGCTCAAACCGGCGGAATTCGTGGTGATCAAGATTCAGCAGATGGCCGGTGAGATCCCAACCTAAGGAGAAGCGAACATGGCAAGTTTCAGCGTCAACACCCAACGTTTCGATCCCTACAAGAATTTTAAATTTCGCGTCAAGTGGGATGGCCGCTATGTCGCCGGTGTGAGCAAGGTGGGCGCGCTCAAGCGCACCACTGAAGTGGTCGAACACCGCGAGGGCGGCGATCCGAGCAGCTCTAGGAAGTCGCCCGGACGAACCAAGTTCGAGGCGATCTCCTTGGAGCGCGGCGTCACCCACGATCGCGAATTTGAGAATTGGGCTAACAAAGTCTGGAACTTCGGCGCCGGCTTGGGTGCCGAAGTGTCGCTCAAAGACTTTCGCAAGGACATCATCGTCGAGATGTACAACGAGTCCGGCCAGCTCGCCATCGCCTACAAAGTCTTTCGTTGTTGGGTGTCGGAGTTCCAGGCCCAGCCCGATCTCGATGCCAACGCCAATGCCATCGCGATCCAGTCGATCAAACTGGAAAACGAAGGCTGGGAGCGCGACCTCGAGGTCGCCGAGCCCACCGAGCCGACCATCAATCCCTGATCACGATCATGGATCAATGGTCCGGCGCGGAGATACTCGCCGTTTGGGAACGCGGCGCGGCACAGGATTGGCCGCGCCGGGGTTTGATTCTCCTGTCTGCCTGGCCGCCGGCCGCCGAGGTGGCGGACCACACGGCGCTCACGGTGGGCGAGCGGGATGCCTGGTTGTTTCAATTGTGCGGCCGTCTGTTCGGCGCGCGCATGGCTTGTACCGCCGAGTGTCCGGCCTGCGCCGCGTTGTTGCAGTTCGATCTCGATGCCGGCGATTTCAGCCAGCCGCCGGCTGGCGGCGACGACCTATTTGAGGTGGCGCTGCACGAGCGCTATCGCATTCGTCTGCGGCCATTGACCAGCGCTGATTTGCTGGCGGCAGGCCGAGTTGGCGGTATCGCGGCAATGCGCCGGATATTGCTTGAGCGCGCCGTCTGCGAGGTATTTGTCGATGGCGCTGCGGCCAGTGTCGCTGCGTTACCGGAAGAAATCATCGGCGCCCTCGGCGATCAGTTGGCGCAGCGCGATGGCGCCGAGCTGTTGCTCGATTTGCGCTGCGCCGCATGCCGCCATGGCTGGAGCCAGCCCTTCGACATTCTGTCGTTTCTCTGGAGTGAGCTCGCGCGCTACGCCAAGCGGCTGCTGCGGGAAGTTCATACCTTGGCCTGGGCCTATGGCTGGAGCGAAGGTGATATCCTGGCGATGAGCGCGGTACGCCGCCGGGTCTATCTCGAATGGGTGCAATGATGGGAGATTTTTTCACCCGGTTGGCCGAACGCTCGCTAGGCTTGGCTACCCAGGTTCGGCCCGACTATCCAGCGGCGTTGGCGCCGCTGGTCGAGGGCGCAGGCTTGGGCGAAAGTTTTAGCGAGAGCGCGGCGCCAGGGCCGGCGCCGCGGGCACCATCCGAGCTCGCGCCGTCGTCGGCAATAACGGCAGCGGCAGCGGTGACGCCGCTTGGTGAAGTTAAAACCATGGGCGCGCCAACGCCGCCAGTCGACGCGCAAGATCAAGCTGGCGAGTCGCGGTTCACCGGTGACGCAACCGTAGTCACATCCCCATCTGTCGCTGAGCGCCAATTATCTGATGCTCGCAGGGTTTCCCCGCTGTCGCGCCAGGACGCTGCCGTGACCGCAGCGCCGGTTGACGCCAAAAGTCCGCTGACGGTGGCGCCGGCGCAACGACAAAAAGCCGCGACTGGCGCCGTCGAGGTTCAGTTGCCGTCTTCTAGTCCGTCGCCGCAATGGCGACCGGCCGTGACGCAACCGCCGCCGACGGTTCTGGTGACCATTGGCCGAGTCGAAGTTCGCGCCGTCACGCCGCCACCAATAGTTCAACAGCGGCCGGCCGAGCGCCGGGTGAGCGCGCGGTTATCGCTCGAAGATTATTTGCGCCAGCGCAACGAGGGGCGGCGATGAGCAATCATCTGGCGATCGCGACAGTCACCGGGGCGCTGCATACCCAGCTGCTCAACGCCACGGCGTTGGTGCCAGGGGCGACGGTGACCACGGCGCGGCCCAATGGTGGGTTGGCTAATCCGGCGCCGGCGATCAATATTTTTCTCTATCAGGTGACGCCCAACGCCGCCTATCGCAACGCCGATTTGCCCTCCCGGCGCGGCGACGGTCAACTGGCGCAGCGCCCGCAAGTGGCGTTGACGCTGCATTATCTGCTGAGTTTTCTCGGCGATGAAACGACTCTGGAGCCGCAGCGCTTGCTCGGCGCGGCGCTGCGCCAGCTCCACGCCCATCCGTTGATCACCGCCCAGGATATCGCCCAGACCATCGCCAATCCGCCCTACGACACTGTACTGCCGGCGTCCAATCTGGCCGATCAAATCGATGTTGTGCGCTTTTCCCCGCTAGCAGCCCGTGGTGAAAGTCGAGAATGAAGTGGGTAACCGAGGCGATGAGGATCGACAGGAAGAAGAGATCGTGTAGAGTTTATTGCATGGCGATGGGAAAACGAAAACACGAAGAGCAGAGAGGGATGTGGGTGGCGGTGAGCG
>CAMDBU010000058.1 GCA_945889495.1 Syntrophobacter sp. SbD2
GAATAGGCTGACATCGCTTTCGCGATCGCCTCGGTAATCGTCCGCGGCATAGGCCTGGGCGCAATCCTCGATGACCAGTAGCCCATGGCTCTTGGCAAATTCCAGAATCGGTTCCATCGGCATACGGCTGCCGAACAGGTGCGCGACTAGAATCGCCTTAGTTCGTGGGCTAAGCGCCCGGCGCAACGAGTCGACGGATACAGAAAGATCGCGCGGATCGAGGTCGACGGGAATCGGCACTATTCCATGGGCTTCGGCGATGCGCGGCATATCGCCAATGGTGAGCGCCGACACCTGCACTTCGCTACCTTGCGGCCAGTTGAGCGCGCCCAACAGGGCGTCAAATCCGCTGCGGACCGACAAGCAAACAAGACTGTTGCCGTCGCCGGTCCAGAGAGTTTCGATCCTACGCTCGAGGGCGTGGCGATCCTCGCGCTTTAGGCAAGATGCCACGGCGTAAATGAGGTCGGTCAAGCCAATGTCGAGATGTTTGCGGGGAATCACGACGATCCTGCACCAGAAGTCAGCGGGAGACTGAGGGTCAACTAAACTTTATCGAACCCGCTCGACAAACCCACTCTTCTTGATCTCATCCAACAAGCTCGGCTCCACCAGCCGCAAACTCTCCGGCGTCGCTTTACTCGCGGCGGGATTGCTTTTCGCCACTTCGGCGATGATGAATTCCATGCCGCGCCGTTCGGGCAGGATGAGCATGCCTTCGCCATGTTTGCCGATGTAGAAGTCGTAGCCGATGGACGCGGCTTCGTCGTTGAGGCGGAGATATTTTTTGATCAAGCGGACACCCAGCGGCTTGTCGCGCTTGAGTAGATAGAGGCCTTCGATGACGGCTTTAAGAAAATTAATCGCAGCCTCGCGATTCGCTTCGAGATAGCTGCGCTTGGCCATGAAGCAGTTAAAGCAAATCCGCGGCAAGCCCCATTTGCTGTCCGACAAGTCGACCCAGAGTTTCATGCCGGCGTTGACAGCCGCGGTTGCTTGCGGGTCGCTCAGCACCGTCGCTTGAACCTGCCCGGCCATCAGCGCCACCTGGCGAGTCGACACGCCTCCCAGTTGGATCAGAGAGACGCTTTCCGGTTTGACGCCGACTTTTTCCAGGGTCAGTTTCGCGCTGGTCTCCGACGACGAGCCGAAGCGGCTGATCGCCAAGCGCTTGCCGGCGAGATCTTCGGGCTTGGTGATTTCCGGCCGGACGATCAGTTTGTCGGGAATAAAATTCAGCCCGCCGGCGACCACCGCGACATCGCCGCCGCGCAGGTTGGCGCTGACGGCGAGGGAAGAGGTCGAGAAGAGAAACTGCGCTTCGTTGGCGAGCAGCGCTTGCATGCCGACGGTGCCGTTCTCGATGGCGATGTATTCGAGATCGAGACCGTATTTTTTCAGAAGTTTCTGATCGTAGGTGACCCAGAGTAGTGAATGGATGATCGACAAGCCACCGCTGGCGGCGCGGATGCGCTGGGCGCGGGCCGGTGGTAGGTCCACGACGACGGTTGTTAGCAGTACCAGTAGTGTAAGAATTCGAAAGCTCATAAAACGCCCCTTGGCTTACGTGGCCAGTTGATTGGCTAGATCGAGAAAGTCTTTGGCGACGATATCGTAGCGGTCCGTCGGCGGCAGCGCCGCGCCTTTTACCGGCCCATGTTCCAGCGGTCGGTGGACAAAGGCGGTGCGCAGGCCATGCTTGCGCGCCGATTGCAGATCATGTTCGTGGGCGGCGACCATCATGACTTGCTCGGGCTTCACATCGAACAACTGCGGCGCCAGTAAATACACCGCGGGATCGGGTTTGTAGCGTTGGACATTTTCTGCGGACAAGCTGCAGTCCCAGGGCAAGCCCGCGTTCTTTGCCATGTTAGTGAGGAGTGAGATGTTGCCGTTGGACAAAGGCGAAATCACGAAGCGCGACTTGATGCGTTGCAGGCTTGGCACCGAATCGGGCCAGGGAGTGAGCCGGTGCCAGACGCGGTTCAGATTTTCCTTCTCGTCATCGCTTAATCCGTCGACGCCGAACTTCTGCAACGTCTCGCCGAGCATCATGCGATGGAGATCGTCCAGCTTGGTCCAGGGCAGTTCGCCGTTCTGCACCTTGTCCATGAACGGCCGGTAGATCGAGCGCCAACCATCGGCGAAGGCGGCCCAGTCGATGTCGATGCCTTTTGCCTTGCCGAGCTGTTCGCCTTCGGCGATCACGCTGGAGCGCCAATCGACTACGGTGCCGAAGACGTCGAAGACCAGCATTTTAAGGTTGTGTAAGTCTTTTTCCATAATTGTTTCCTACGGTGAGACGGCGATCTTCTTACTGTCGAAGAGGTCCATGACTCTAGTTTCGGGGAAATGGGATATGTACAAGAACGCTAGCAATGCGGCTAGGACGATTTCCGCGCCGCTGACCCAAATGGTAATCGTCGCATGGCGCCACCAGCGGATCGACCGGCGTCCCATGAAGCCGAAAACAACGCTGGCTAATGCCGCGGTCCAAATCGCTTGCAGTCGCGACATTTCCGGGTCGAAAACCGATGTAGAAAATAAATCGCGGAAACCGCTCTGGGCGGTGACCCATCCGGAGGCGGCCAATTCGATCAATCCCCAGCCCGCGCCGCCAGCGGCAATCAGGACCATGCCGCCGGAAATATGGCCGATGCTATTGCCGACAAAGGGTCCATATATCTTTAAAAGGAATTTTTCGATCGCCGTCGCCTTTGCGCCGCCAAGTATTTCCGCCAACTGTTCGCCGATCGCCTGCAAGTCGCGCTCGAACGATGTATGGCGCAGATCGACGGCGTTGAGTTTCGAGAGTTCGGTGAAGGCGCTCGGTAACATGGACTCGCTGGGCATCGATGCGCCATCGACCAGCACCGGGAGGATCGGTAATCTGGCTTCCATCGCGAATGTGAGTTCCTGAGTGATCACATCCCGCGGGTCGCCGAAGGGCGGCATCGACGGCTCGCGGTCGAGCCATTTCTTGCCGATCATGACCACGACCGCGCCGCATTTGGCGAAGGTGGAGGCGATCTTGTCGCGGAAATTTGCTCCAGGCTCGATGGAGTCGATGTCGAAAAACAGCAGATCGCCGAAACGCCCCTTGAGCTTGTCGGCCAGTCGCCCGGCCTGGCCAGCGGTATCGGCGCGCCGATAGCTGATAAAAATTCCGACGTTGTCGCGAGACTTCAAGATTGACATACGCAGGTTATAGCCGAGGTTAGCCGCACACCGGAAACTTGAACGGATAATTATGCAGCGCTTCGCCACCGCCGGGTTTCACCACTACCGCGGCGCCCAACTGCAAGCCGGCGGTGAAATCCTTGGTGATCGGGTTGGGCTGGATGACGTGGACCATGTTTTCTTCGAGGGTCCATTTCTCCAGCGGGTGAGCCGCCGATCTAGTGCCGAGTTCCGGCGACTTGCCGGCTTCGCCGTGGAACACGCTGTCGTAGCTGGTGAAGCCGTTGGCTTCTATGGCCGAAGTCGCGGCGACGATCTGTTCGCTGGTGGTGCCGGGCGCGCAGATTTTACGCACGCTTTCGTAGCATTCCAAAGCCGCGTCGAACAGTTTGCGGTAGGTCGGCGTCGGTTCTTTGCCGATGGCAAATGGCCGATGGATCTGCGTCGAGTAGCCCCAGTAGCTGACGGTCAGTTCGGTGATCACCACGCTGCCTGTTTCGAGCACGCGGGAAGTCTGGCGCTGCCAAGGGACGAAGCGGTCGGGACTGTCCATATTGGTTGTCGCGATGAAATGGATACCGGGATCGCCACCGTTCTTTAAGTAAGCGTTGTAGACGATCGACAGGACGTCCTGTTCAGTCAGACCGGGGCGCAAGTTATTTTCCAGTGCCTCGCAGGCGAGGTCGGTGAGATAGCCGCTCTTGCGCAGGTAAACCAGCTCTTCTTCGCTGCGCACTCGTCTAATTCTGCCAAACTGCGGGCCGAACTCGACGAAGCGCGCTTCGGGAAACTGGCGCTGGAGCTCGGTCACGTTGCCGTAGGCCATGGCGCGCATGCTGACCAAGCCGATGGTGCTCTGGGTCAGATTGCGCCGACGAATCTCTTCGGCCAGCGTCGGCATCGGCGCCGGGCCGTACCAGCGGATATCGTCGATGATCGATTGCGCCTTGGCGCAGGGCTGGTGGTTGAAAAAATGGATGAAGACCGTGGCGTCGCCGTCACGCGGGAACAGCATCCAGCAGGGCGATTGGGCTTGGTAGTTGGAAAGATAGGCTACTTCGGATGAACCGCGGGCGCCGGCGATCAGCAGCGCGTCGATGTTCTCTTTGTCCATGGCCGCGCGGATGGCGCCGTAGCGGCGCGCGTATTCGGCGTCGCTGAAGCGCGGGAAGAGATGGTCAGTCATCGGTCTGTCCTTGATTGGTGGCGATTGGAAGATAGCTAGTTCATTTGCCAGATAGCCAAGTTCAGCGCGCTGGCAAAGCCGACCCAGAGTGCATAGGGAACGAATAGCCAGGCGGCCAGCGCGCTAACCTTATTGGCGCTAACGATGAAGCAACCGATGGCGATGAGCAGCGCGGCGATATCGATGAACGCGAGGTCAGGCCTTTGCAGTCCGAAAAATAGCCAGGACCAGAGTCCGTTGAGAACCAATTGCAGCAGCCAGAGCATCATCGGTTTGGTGACACTCAGCGCCTTGGCGCGCCATACCGACCAGCCGGCGACTGCGATGGCGAGATAGAGAACGGTCCACACCGGACCAAAGAGCCAATTGGGCGGCGTCCACGACGGCTTGTTAAGCGCGAGGTACCACGGGCCGGGGCCGAATTGAGTGCCGATCAATGCCGCGCCAGCGACCATGGCGATGAAGATGATGAGTGACATATCCGGTGTCCTTGGTTACGAAGTTTTCTTGCTTTTTAGTCTATCGACATCGGCCAAGTCCTGGGGTCTTGCCGCGGCCAACTTGTTTTGGATCAAATGTTCTCTGGATAGTACGTAAACCGGTTGGTCGCCAAAGCGACTGGACACTCGGCCAGACCAAGCATCGTCGAAGTGGACGCCATCGATGATGGTTAGAACATCGATACGGATCGGTTCGACGCCGACCTGGAATATTAGACCCGGTGTCGATAAGTCTTGCTCCGTGAGATCATGTAATGGAGCGCCGAATGCACGCAGTGCTTCGATAACCCGCTTCGCGTTCAGCGAGTCTGGTCGAACCCAAACATCGAGGTCCTGTGTCGCGCGGACGTGGCCATGGGCGGCCAAGGCGTGTGCTCCGACGATCAGATATTCAACTTGCCGGGCGTTGAATTCTGCTAATAGATCTCTGAAGTCTTGGTTCATCGTTGTGATTTGGTCGCCAGGCTAAACAGAGTAGGGTTAGTTCCCATACGGCTTCCATCCGCTCACCGGGAGTAAACTGATCCCAGTAGTTATCCTCTGGCAATGGATCGCCGGGACGGATAATCCTGCTCGTCACGTTTCGGCGATGGGGCTTATCAGGCATGAGTCGATTATAGCAAGTTTACGGCGATAATTCTTGGCGTTTTGCTAGGATTTTCCCACTTGTTTTCGTAGCTGTTTCAATACCTGCTCGAAGGCTTCCGGCTGGCTTTTCGATACCGCGGTCTTGTAGAGCGCGTAGCGGTAGTGGGAGGGCCAGCTGCGCCATTCGGATTGGCTGACGGCTAGGCCGAGTTTCTCGCTTTTCCCCGACACCTCGACGGGCGCGGCCGCATCGCTCCATAGCGCGCTGTCCATGGGCTCGGTCTTTTCGCTGGCTTTGCCGAGATATTTGCCGGCGAGAAAGTCCATGTACTCGGCGAACACCTGCCGCTCGTCGGCATCGTCACAGGGCAAGTGGCAAAGCACAGTCCGTTCTTCCATGCTGAAAGCGAGCCAGTCTTTGAGGGAAATCTTGACGCCGGCGACATCGAGCTTGCGGCGCACATCGAGGGGAAGGCGGCTCAGGCTCGGATAATACTCGGCTTCGTAATCGTAGCGGTGAAACATTTTGGCGGATGGGTTGCCTTTGGCCCTGGTGAAAAGTTATTTTCCTGATAGTCGGTGTTAAGTCAACGCTCGGCTGAGACCGATGACGCCAACTTGGAACTAGCGCTGACATTAGCAGATAATTCACCTATGCAATACGACCCACACGCGCCGCCCAAACCCATCGAGCCCACCGGCTTTTTCACCGGCATTCAGTTGCGGCCGATCCTCACCGGCGCGGTGATCGATTTTATTGCTACCTTTGCGCTGGTGACTTTGTATTATGTGTACTATGTCGCGCCGGCAGCCGGCGCCGCCGGCGCCTTCGAGGAAGCGGCGGCCAAGTACTGGGCGTCGAGCGACGGCTTGGTGACCAGTCTCTGGCTCGGTTCGCTGGGCACTTTCATCGGTGGTTTCTACGCCGCCTACAAAGCCGGAACGTTGGAAATGAAGCATGGCGCGCTGGTGGGCCTGGCGTCGATTATTCTCGGACTGTTCCTGACACCGAGCAGCTCAGAGAGCCAAACCCCGGAATGGTTCATGGCGCTGTCTTTCGCGGCGGCGATCCCGGCCGGAGCGATGGGTGGCTTCTTCGCGGAGATGGTCAAGGGGGCGATTGGCCGGAACGGTTCGCCGCCGTCAACCTTCCCCGGTAGATAGGAGAGCGGGTGAGTTCAATTCTTTATCGCCGCGCCGGTCCCGCCGACTACCCGGCCATCGTCGAGCTCAACAAAGCTAACTTCTTCGCCAATCTGTCTGAGGACGAGCGCCGCGACGGATTTCTGTCCGCGGTGTTTACCGTGGAACAGATCGGCGCCATGGCCGAAGATCTGGGCATTACCGTCGCGCTCATCGACGGTCAAGTGGTTGGTTTTCTCTGCGCCTTTCGCAACGACTTTAATCACGGCTCGCCGGTGGTCGCCAAGATGATCGAGTCCTACGATTACCTGAGTTTCGAAGGCCGGCTGCTCGATACGTACAAGTCGTACGCCTATGGGCCGGTGTGCATCGATCGAACTCATCGGCGCCAGGGGTTGCTGCGCGGCCTGTTCGAGGAACAGAAGCGCGAACTGGCCGGGCGCTTTGATGTCGGCGTGGCGCTGATCGCGCGCACTAACCAACACTCCATGGACGCCCATGTCGCCGGCTTGGGCATGACCGATGTCGGCAGCTTCGAGGTCGGCGGTAATTTGTTCGCAACGGTGGCGTTCCGGGTGAAGGCGAGATGAGTTTGGCTCGCGGTTTGATCAGGACATGGCTTGCGCATTGCGGCTCGCTCCCATAGAATCGGCTCGCTTTCGCCAATCGACGGCGAAGTATTAAATACAAATTTGAAAGGAACTATCGATCATGGATGCTGATGCAAAGAAAACCGCGCTGCGGATGATTCCCTACGGGATTTATGTTTTGACGGCGGAAAGTAAGGACGGCAAGGTCGCCGCTTCCACCGTCAACTGGGTGACGCAGACGGCGTTTGCGCCGCCGCTGGTGGTGGTCGGAGTCAAGACCGATTCGGGTGCCCACGCGATCATCAAGGAATCCAAAGTTTTCGCCCTCAACATGCTGGGCAAGGATCAGAAGGGCCAGGCGTTTACGTTTTTCAAACCTCTGGAGCGCGACGGCAACACCATCGGCGGCGAAGCGTTTCGCAAGGGGTCGCTGGGCGCGCCGATCTTGGAAAAGGGCCAGGCCTTCGTCGAGTGCGCGCTGGTGCAGACCGTCGAGATCGGCGATCATTCGGTGTTCGTCGGCGAAGTGAAAGACGCCGGCGTCGCGGTGGCGCCCGCCGGGCGGCCGGACGACGCGATCTTGGCGATGCGCGATTTGGGCGACAAGGTTTTTTACGGAGGATAGCGCGCGCTTGCGCGCGCGCCGTTCAAGGGTTCAAAAGTTCAAGGTTCAACGTCGGAATTACAGAATAGGAGATTCCAATGGCTAAAATTAGACATATCGCTTACCGCGCCGAGAATGTGGATGAGATGGCGAAGTTTTTTGTCGACGCCATGGGCATGACGTTGATCCAGAAGCGCAAGAACAACGCCATCGACCTGAGCGACGGCGACGTCAACATCACCGTGCTGCCGCTGGCTGCCGGCATGGGCGGCAAGTCCGGCATCGACCATATCGGCTTCTCGGTGGCCAACGACCAAGAACAGTTTCAAAAATTGGAAGCCGCCGGCGCCACCAAAGCTGGCGCGGTGAATCTCGGCACCGCCTACTACGAGGACAAGTACAAAGGGCCAGAAGGCATCATCGTCGACGTCGGCCACTGGCAAGGCGCGGCGCCGGTGAAAGAATAGGCAGTAGGCACGAGGCAACAGGCAATAGTTGGGGAAAGGATTTCGCCCCAACGAAATTTCAATCAGCCATGGTTGGCGAGATTGGTAGGGGGCGCAGCATGCTGCGCCCTTTTTTTATCGTTAGCTGATTGTCGAGTTACGCTGCGCTAACCCGGCCTACGGGCGGAACGGCAGATCGCGGATGGACTTTATAGGTCGGCTTAGCGTAAGCGTAAGCCGACATCCCCGCCGCCGCCCGATTGACTCGTCCCCGCCATTGGCGATAGAAGCGGTGCACGTCCAAATCCACCATTGAGAGAAAAGGGGTAATAACCATGTTTAATCAACTAACCCAAAGGCGCGCCAAGTGCTTCATCGCGGCGGCGATGCTCCTGACTGTTGCCACGTTCGCCACCTCGCTGGCCTTCGCAAAGATTTCCTTAAATACCATCGACCCGGTCGCGATCGTCGCCGACCACGGCCGCCATCTGATCGTCACCGGTCCGATCATCTGCACGGCGGGCGAGCGGGCGTATGTGCGCGTGACCGTGACCCAGCGCACCAGCGGCGCGGTGGCCGAGGGCAACAGCTTTGTCACCTGCACCGGCGCACTCCAACAATGGGAAGTCCACGCGCTGACCCAAGGCGCGGCGAGCTTCACGCCAGGGGCGGCCACGGCGGTGGGGCTCGGCAGCACGAGTGCCCGGGGAAAAGCTAACGACGCGCACCAGTGGCTGGTCAATGTCACGCTGGTGGAAGAGTAGGGGAGTGGGGAAAATAACCACGAAAAACACGAAAGGCACGAAAGTCGGAAATTCCTTTTCGTGTGTTTCGTGCTTTTCGTGGTTAAAGAATCTTCGCCGATCGGATGTTGGGTTACGCTGCGCTAACCCAACCTACGGGCCTACTGGGATGTGAAACCTTACCTGGTCATCGAGCGTTCGGCTTTGCCGGAGTAGTTGATAAACACGGTCTTCAGCTCGGTGAAGAAATTCAAGCCTTCCTCGGCCATCTCGCGGTCGCCGACGCCGGTGGACTTGATGCCGCCGAAGGGGAGCTGGGCTTCGCCGCCGATGGTGGCCTCGTTGACGTGGACCATGCCGGTTTCGACTTCGTCGACGAACTTCATGATGGTGTCGATGTTTTCGGTGAAGATCGAGGTCGTCAGGCCGTATTCCACTCCATTGGCGTAGCGCAGCGCTTCGTCCAAATTCTTTGCTGTCGCGACGGACAACACCGGGCCGAAGATTTCTTCTTTGAAAATTCTCATCGCCGGGACGACGTTGTCGAAGATGGTCGGTTCGATGAAGTAGCCTTGCGTTAATTGCTCGGGCCGCTTGCCGCCGAGAATTAACTTGCCGCCTTCCTGCTCGCCGATTTCGATATACTTTAACACCGTCTGCCATTGCTGGTTGTCGACCACCGGGCCCATGTCGGTGCTTTCGTCGAGACCGGCGCCGATTTTGATTTTCTTGGCGCCCTCGACCAAGCGATCGAGCAACGCTTGTTTGACGTCGGGATGGACGATCACCCGCGAGGTTGCCGTGCAGCGTTGACCGGTGGAGCCGAAGGCGCCGCCGTGGATCGCCAAGGCGGCTTTGTCGAGGTCAGCGTCGGCCATGACTATGACGGCGTTCTTGCCGCCCATCTCGCAGGTGACTTTGGCGCCGCGTTCGGCGCATTTGACGTAGAGCGCGGCGCCGACTTCGTTGGATCCGGTGAACGAGATGGCTCGCAGTTCCTTGGCGTTGACCATCGCCGCGCCGACCTCGGGGCCGTTGCCGACCAGCATGTTGAAGACGCCGGCGGGCATGCCCGCTTCTTGATAAATCTCGGTCATCAGCGCGGCGGTGGCCGGCGTGAGTTCGGATGGTTTGAAGATCACCGTGTTGCCGGCGACCAATGCCGGCGCGCTTTTCCACACTGGGATAGCCCAGGGAAAATTCCACGGCGCGATCAAGCCGACGACGCCGAGGGGCTGGCGGACGGTGTAGGTGAAAGTGTCGCGCGCTTCCGACGGCAAGGTCTTGCCGTGCAGACGAAAGCCTTCGCCGGCGTAATATTCCAATAGCGAGATGCCTTTCATCACTTCGCCCTTGGCTTCTTTCAAAATTTTGCCTTCTTCGCGGGTCAGCGTGCGGGCGATCTCGTCGGCGCGGCGCCGGGCGATTTCGGCGGCGCGCCAGATCACCCGGCCGCGCTCCGGACCCGGAGTCTTGCGCCACGCCGGAAACGCGGCTTGCGCCGCCTCGATGGCTTTGCCCACATCGACCGCGCTGGCGTAGGGGAATTCGGCGATGACATCACTGATGTCGGCGGGATTGATGTTGCGGCCGATCTCTTTGCCGCTGGGTTGATACCATTGGCCGTTGACGTAGGAGCCGGTGTTCATGGGGGCCTCGCGGTGAAGGGCGAAATTAATTTCCGCCGTCAAGTGAATTAGCTGTATTTAGCACAGTGGAAGCTCATGCTGTGCGCTTCGCGTAAGTCCGTCATTCCCGTGAAAACGGGAATCCAGGTTTGTTCTGCGTCGAATTAGCCTGGATACCCGCCGGCGCGGGAATGACGGATGGGGGTTAGGACTGCCGCATGTGAGGTTCGTTAGTTCTAGTGGAACAGGATCAGAACGACGACCGTTTAGTCATGTCGCGCATAATCGTGCGCCATTTGCTTTCCAGCGTGTCGATCTGCTCCGCGGTCATGCCATGTTCGGGGTACCAGCGTTTGAAGCCATACTCTTTGGTCGGATTGCCGTATTCATATTCTTCGAGCACCTTCTGGCCGCCGGGGCCGAGGATGAAGTCGGCTAGCAGCAAGGCTGCGTTGGGATGCGGCGATTTCAACAGCACCGCGGTGGAGCCGGAGTTGGCCGGCACCACGTCCATGGGAATCCATTCGATCGGCGCGCCGGCTTTGAGCGAGACTTCCACATGGTTACGGAAGGTCGTCGGCGAGACGACGACTTCGCCGGAGATCACCATGTCGAGCAGGGCGCGGCCGGAGACGTTGTGCACCGATGGATTCAACGCGCGCAATTTTTTGACATACTCCTCGCCCTTGAACTTGAGCATGGCGCCGACCACCGTGACGCCGGTGTCGCTGCCGGCGAAGGAAATCTTGTCTTTCAGTTCTGGCCGCAGCAAACCTTCGTAGTTTTTCGGGGCGAGATTTTTCGGAATTAACTTCGTGTTGTAAGCGAGGCCGATATGGGACTCGCGGTCGATCGCCCAGTAGACCAAGCCGTTGGGCGCCTTTTCTTTGACGTGATCGGGATACTTGGCGATGGTCGAGAAATAGTACGGCACCAGCCATTTGTTATCTTTCAACAGCTTCAACAGCGGGATGGTGGTCTCCATGGTGTCGGCGATGTAGCGCTGCGCTTGCGACTCGGCCAAGATGCGCGCGCTCATCTCCTGGCGCGTGGCGCGGTAGGACTCGACTTGCACGCCGGGATACTTGGCTTCATAAGCGGCGGCGAGTTTTTTGTACGAGTCGCCGGCCAGCGAGGTGTACCAAGTGACCTTGCCTTCCGCCTTGGCGCCGGCGTAGAGCATCTTCTCGCGGTCGGGCTTGTTGTAAGCCGCCAACTGTTCGGTGGTCATCTTGGCTTGGCCCCAGGCCGAGCTTGCGAGGCCAAGAGCAATTAGAAATATTCCAACAATGAATTGCATCGACAATCTCCTTTAGTAACCGGTTTCCATTAGCTGGTTATAGAAAAGTTTGTAAAAATTCCGCAGCCGCTCGGGCCGGGTGTAGTGGGCGAACTCCTGGGGTATTTTGAATTCCTTTTCGATCTGCTCCAAGCTCTTGCCCGCCGCGATCATCTTGGCGACCTCATCGCGCATGACGACGAAATAGCGTTTCTGCTCTTCCAAATCCTTCACACCCCGGCCGATATGGGCCGGGCCGTGACCGGGAATGTAAGTGTCGACGGGCAGGTGGCGCGTCATGATGTTGTCGAGGATCTGAATCCAGCCTTTGACGTTGGAATAAAATATTTCCCCCGACTCGCCCTGGCCGAGATGAATCTCGGTGTCGAGCAGATCGCCCATCAGCATGACCCGCTTCTGCGGAATATAAACCGTCAAATCGCCGGTGCTATGGCCGCGCCCTTCGGGGGTGATCTGAAAGGTCAGGCCGCCCAAGTAAATCGTCGTCGGCGCTTCGATGCCGATGTCGGGTTGGCCCAAGTCGCCGAGTTTGTAGGCGGCAAAGCGCGGGTCGGTGGAATTTTTCCGTTCGTTGAAATCCTTCAACTCCTGCATCTGAAAATCATGAATCTGATTTTTCGTGCCGATCCAGATCGGTTTGTCATCGCGGAAATGCATGGAGCCGGTGGCATGGTCGCCGGCGCTGTGCGAAGTGATGAGATATTTGACTTTTTTGTCGGTGCTCTTGCGGATAAACGCCAGGGTTTGGTCGGCGCTGTCGATGGCGAAGTCGAACACCACCACGCCGTCGTTGGTAAACACCACCGTGGCATTACCCGAGCCGCCGGAGTGCTGCATCATGTAGACGCCCTCGGCGATTTTCACCGGGGTCAGCCGCACCGGCGCGGCGGCGCCCATGGTTAGACAAGCGATGGCGAGTAGCAGCAAGGGCAATTTGAATTTCATCGAGTCGCTTCCTTTGACGTTGCGCCCAATCGGTTATTGGATCATGCCCAACGACTTCGCCATATCGATGGTTCGCCGGGCGCGCTCGACGATCGGCCGGTCGATGAGCTGGCCGCCGAAGGCAATCGACCCGTCGCCGCGGGCGTTGGCTTCTTCGAATGCTTGCAGGACTTTTTGGCAGTAGTCGATTTCCGCCGCGGTGGGGCTGAAGACAGTATTGATGGCGTCCACCTGCGACGGATGGATGCACGACATCGCCGAGTAGCCCAGCTGGCGCGACTGCTTGGCGAAGCCGTGCAGGCCGGCGCTGTCGTTCAAGTCGACCCAGACGCCGTCGACGGCTTGGACATGAGCGGCGGCGGCGGCGACGACGATGGCCGAGCGGGCGTAGATCAGGTCGCGCGCTTCGCCTTCGCGGATCGCCGGCAGGCCGATCTCGCGGCCAAAGTCCTCGGCGCCGAAAATAATCCCGACGTTGCGCGCCGAGGCGGCGGCGATGGCCGGCGCGTTGAACAGACCTTTGGGGCTTTCGATGGCGATCAGCAAGCGCACGCTGCCCTTGGCCATGCCGTTCTTCGGTTCCATTTCGTTGAGCCGGGCATCGACCTGCTTCACATCGTCGACGGTGTCGACCTTGGGGCAGACCAGACCTTCCAAACCGGGGCGGACCACCGCCGCCAGGTCGGCTTCCATCCATTGATGGCCGATGGAGTTGATGCGCACGTAGCGCGCCGGCGCGCCGGCCGCTTTGGCGCGGCCCAGGGAGTCGCCGATGTTTTTGCGCGCCGAGTCTTTTTCATTGGGCGCGACGCCGTCTTCGATATCCAACATGATCGCGTCGGCGTTCAAGCTGAGCGCCTTGTCGATCATCTTTTGCCGGTGGCCGGGCACGAACATCCACGAGCGAATCAGGTCCATTGCGAGCATCTCCTTGGTCGAATTTTGTACCTGATGGGGCGGGCAATGTCTATCGGCGCGGCGGCGCTTCAGCTTCAAGAAGAGATCTCTCACTGCGTTCGAGATGACAGCTGCCTCTCATTTCGACCCTTGGGAGAAATCTCTTTCGTCATTCGGTTGAACCGGGAAAACTTTTAGCCAATAACTGGTGCGATATGAAACTCAGTACCTTCAAACTTCTGGTGCCGATCGTCGCGGTGACTATCCAGAGCAACTCTTCATCGACGGTGATCCCGCCCTATCTCGATCACATGCGCATTCCGGTGGCGCTCATCGGCACGTTGATTTCACTGGGACCGATCTTCGCGCTGATGGCGCGGCTGCCGATCGGTATGCTCTACCAGCGCGGCAAGGCGCGTTGGCTGGTGTCGCTGGCGATCCTGGCGATGGGGCTGACCAATTATTGTTACAGCTTTGCCACCAGCAGCTGGTCCTTCGCCGTGGTCCATTGTCTCAATGGCTTCGCCTACAGCGCGGTGACGACGCTCTACATGGCGTTCTATGTCGATTCTCTTTCACCTGATGAAAATCGTAATCACGCCATGGGCTACTACGTCGGCTGTTTAGCCGTCGGCTATTCAACGGGGAATTTCTTGGGCGGCTGGATCGCCGACCATTGGGGTTATCCCTGGACCTTTCAGTTGGGCGCGCTCTTGTCCTTTGTCGCCGTCGCTTTGCTGTGGTTCTTGCACGGTCCGAGCGGGGAAGCCGCGGCCCAGGGCAAGGCCAAAGAAACCGCGAAACTCAGCCTGCGCGAATCGGGCCGAGCGTTGCTCGAACCGCAGTTGGCGACGGTGGTCTTGGTCGCGCTGTTTCTAAATCTTCTCCATCAAATGGGCGGTGTTTTCATCTCGCTTTACGGCCTGGGCGTGGGTATGACTTTGACCCAGATCGGCGTCATCCGCGCGGCCTACGCCGGCTGCAACGCGGTCACCCGGCCGATCAGCGGCCATGTGGTCAACAAGGTCGGTCACAAGGGATTGTCCTATTTCGGCTTGCCGCTGCAAGCCTTTATTTTAATGCTGGTGCCGCTGTTCACCGGCTTCGGCACGATCATCGCGGTCTACGTCGCCTCAGGCTTCATGCGCGCCATCGTGCTGGTCGCCAACGCCGTCGGCTTAGTCCAAGACGTGCCGGAGACCAAAGTGCGGCGCGGTTTGGCGTCGGGTGTTTACAACGCCGCCGGCGACCTGGGCAACATCATGGGCCCGTCCATCGGTGGCCTCATCGCCCACGCCACCGGCATCGCCAGCGTGTTCGTCATCGGCTCGTTGGGGTCGACGGCGCTGTTTTTGGTCGGGGTTCTCTTGGTGCGGCGGATGGGGGCGAAAGGTCAAGGTCCAGCGTCTGGGGTCTAGGGTTAACAGGATCGCGGGTTTTCCAACCCGCGTCTGAGAGTACGCGGACAGGAATGTCCGCGCTCCCTTGTTAATAAGACTTCGGCATCCCCAACACATGCTGGCCGAGATAAGCCAAGACCAAGTTGTTGCTCACCGGCGCGATCGTCAGTAG
This sequence comes from Syntrophobacter sp. SbD2, assembly GCA_945889495.1. Classification (GTDB taxonomy): domain Bacteria; phylum Desulfobacterota; class Binatia; order UBA9968; family UBA9968; genus DP-20. Next base: position 15,323 of record CAMDBU010000058.1, read on the forward strand.
GCGGGTCTCGCGGAACTTTCTTTCGATGTCGTATTCGGTCGCGAAGCCGTAGCCACCGTGGGTGGTGAGGCAGGCGTTGGCGGCTTCCCAGGCGGCTTCGCTGGCTAGATATTTGGCTAGGTTGGCTTCGGCGCCGCATTTTTCCTTGGCGTCGAATTTGGTCGCGGCCTGGTAGCGCACCAGATCGGCGGCTTCGATATTGGCGTAGGCTTTGGCGATGGGGAATTGGATTCCCTGATTCGATCCGATCGGTTTGCCGAATACGTTGCGCTCGCTGGCGTATTTGGCGGCGCGCTCGACGAACCAGCGGCCGTCACCGATCGCTTCGGCGGCGACGAGAATTCTTTCGGCGTTCCAGCCGTCGATGATGTAGCGAAAGCCCATGCCTTCTTCGCCGATCAGATTCTCCACCGGCACTTCGACATTGTCGAAGAACAGCGCGTTGGTGTGATGGTTGATCATCAGGTCGAGCGGCTTCACGTCAAGTTTCCCTTGATTGGCTTTCAAGTCGACGAGAAAGACCGACAGGCCGCGGGTTTTGTCCTTGAGCTCGTCATAGGGCGTGGTGCGGGCGAGGAGCAGCATCAAGTCTGATTGGAGCACCCGCGAGATAAATATTTTCTCGCCGTTGATCAGATAGCGGTCGCCTTTTTTCACCGCACTGGTTTGCAATCGGGTCGTTTCCGAGCCGGCGTTGGGTTCGGTGACACCGAAGGCTTGCAGGCGCAGCTCGCCGGTGGCGATCTTCGGCAGGTAGCGTTTTTTCTGTTCCTCATTGCCGTGTCGGAGCAGCGTGCCCATGGTGTACATCTGGGCGTGGCAGGCGGTGGCGACGCCGCCGGAGTGGTTGATCTCTTCTAGTATGATGCTGGCTTCGGTGATGCCGAGACCGGTGCCGCCGAATTCTTCGGGGATCAGCGCGGCGAGCCAGCCAAAATCGCCGAGTTTTTTGACGAAGGCGTCGGGGTAGGCTTTTTCGCTGTCGATCTTGCGCCAGTAGGCATCGGGGAATTCTTGGCAGACTTTTTTGATCTCGGCGCGAATCTGTTGCTGTTCCATTGTTAGGTTGAAATCCATCGATGCCTCCTATAGTCGGTAGACTATAGCCTAATGTTTTTTGCGCCTAAAGAGGAGGAACGTCATGGCCGTTAAGCCAGGCTGGGAAGGCCGATATTTTGAAGACTTCGAGATCGGCGATGTTTACCGCTGTCGTCTCGGCCGCACCGTTACCGAAGCCGATAACATCTGGTTCACTTTGCTGACCAACAACACCAATCAGATTCACTTCAACAACGAGTACGGTAAGCGCACCGAGTTCGGCAAATGTCTGATCAACAGCGCGCTGACGCTCGCCATCGTCGCCGGCATGGGCGTGGCGGACGTCAGCGAAAACGGCTTCGCGCTCGGCTGGGACGGCATCAAGCTGCCCAATCCGCTGTTCGCCGGCGATACGCTCTATTCCGAATCCGAAGTGCTGGAGAGACGCGAGTCGAGCTCCAAGCCGCAGTGGGGCATCATCAAAGTGCGCACCCGCGGCGTTCAGCAAGAAGGCAAGGTCGTCATCGACTACGCGCGCAGCGTGATGGTGTGGAAGAAAGCCTTCGCGCCAAACAACGATACGTTTCCGGAAATTAAGGAAGATAAGAAATAACTCGTCCCAACTGTTCCAGCGGTTCCAACCGTTCCAACCGTCGATTCGAAGATTAAGAGGTGGATGTGGCCAGTAATTCGCAGCCTTCGCGCGCATTGGATGGAGTCAAGATTCTCGCCTTCGAGCAAGTTTTGTCCGGGCCGTTCGCGACCTGCTTGCTCGCGGACATGGGCGCGGAGGTTATCAAGGTCGAGCGGCCTGGGGTTGGCGACGTGATTCGTTCCTGGGATTCCGTCGTCAAAGGTTTATCGTCCGGCTACGTCTGGCTCAATCGTAACAAGCGCAGCTTGACCGTCGACGTGAAGAAAGAGCAGGGGCGAGAGATTCTGCAAAAGCTGGCGCAGCGGTCAGACATTTTCTTCGAGAACTATGCGCCCGGCGTCGCCGGCCGGCTCGGCCTGGGCTACGAGAAACTTTCGGAGCTCAATTCGCGGCTGATCTACTGCTCGCTGTCGGGCTACGGCCAGGACGGTCCCTACCGCGATGTGAAGGCCTACGATCTGTTGATTCAAGGCGAAGGCGGCATCATCGCCACCACCGGTTACGCCGATAAGCCGGCCAAAGCCGGCATCGCCATCGCCGATATCGCGTCTGGTATGTACGCGGCCATCGGCATTCTCCTGGCGCTTTACCAGCGCGAGAAGACCGGCGAGGGGCAGTTGGTCGATGTCTCGATGTTGGATTCCATCGTCTCTTGGTTGGGCTACTTTCCGCACCATTACTGGCATGCCGGCGAGGAGCCCGGTCGGGTCGGCATGCGCCATCATTATGTTTGCCCCTACGGTCCCTATCTCGCTGGCGATGGTGAATACGTCAATCTCGCCGTCGCCAGTCCCGCGGATTGGGATGTGTTCTGCAAAGTCGTCATCGAAAAGCCTGAGATGCTCACCGACCCCCGCTTCGCCACGGTGCAGGAGCGGCGCGTCAATCGTAACTTATTGGAAGAGACCATCGAAAATATTTTCGCCGCTCATGACCACAAGCATTGGCTGGCGCAATTGAAAAAAGCCGATCTTCCCCACGGCATCGTCCGCGGCATCGCCCAGGTGCTGGCCCATCCTCAAGTGATCGCGCGTAAGCTTATACGCGAAGCCGAATCGCCGGTGGGCAAAGTGCCGGTGATCGCCAACGCGCTCAAGATGTCCAAGAGCGACGCGCGCTACGATCGAATTCCTGGCCTCGGTGAGAACAACGCGGAGATCTTGGCGGAGCTGGGCTACGACGGCGACGCCATCGAGGCGCTGCAGCGCGATAAGGTTATTTGATGCTGTTCTGGTCTTGAGAGAAAGATGCGCAAGCCGATGATCGGAGTGATGGGGGCGTCGGCCAATGATGGCCTCGATGACGGTGAAGCGACGCGATTGCATCGGCTTGCCGATGCTTTAGGCATGGCGATCGCGCGGGCGGACTGTTTTCTCGTCACTGGCGCGACCACTGGATTGCCAGCGATGGTAGCGCAAGCGTTTCGCCGGCAAGGAGGCTTTGCTCTGGGAATATCTCCGGCGGAAAACCGCGCCGAGCATGTCCAGCGCTACGGCCTGCCGGATGATGGCGCCGACGTGATTATCTACACCGGCTTTGGCTATAAGGGGCGCAATGTCATCAACATTCGCTCGTCGGATATTGTGATTATTTTTGGCGGCGCTACGGGAACCTTAAACGAGTTCACCATCGCCTACGATGAGGGGAAAATCATCGGCGTGCTCGAAGGTAGCGGCGGCGTCGCCGATCATATGCATGAGATTATCGGCTACTGCGCTAAGGCGACATCGGGCGTGATCTTTTTCAGCCGTGACCCCGGGCGATTGTTGACCCAGTGTTACGAAGCTTTTTCGCAGCGGGCGGAATAGCCGATCCGCGGTTTCCCTTGCGAACCATTGAGGATAATAAAAAAACGGAAGACGCCGTCATGGCGCCTTCCGTTTAAATATTGCCGAGGCTTCAGGGATGCTTCGGTTGCAATTAGTCGCCGCTGCTATCGTTGCTGCCCTCGCCGAAGCGATTGCGTTGGAACTGGGATACTTGTTTCTTGACTTCTTCCTTGCTCGACGGATCGAAGGCGCAGGGACCGTACATGTCGACCACATCCGAGCTATTGAATTGGAGTTCGCCGGATTGTAGCGATTCCTCGGTGAACGCATTGTACTTGATGTGACAGTAGCTGCTGTCTTCGGACGACACCTGCTTGTATACGATACCGGTCTCGCTCGCCATCGCCGGGCCGGCCACGGTCAGTGCCAGTGCGGCGGCAAGGATCATTGATTTGATTTTCATGTTTAGTGATCTCCCTATGTGATTAAGATGAAGTTTACTAATGCAATGCCAGGGCCATGGATCCATGCCGGACTCTGAAGGCAACGACGGGCATTCGAAGTAACAGCCGGTTGGAATACAACCGCGGCCGCCATCGCGATACTTGTAACGATGTGACGGTATTTGTCGTTGGGGCCGCGTCAACCGCACTGAATCTCAAGGGCTGGTAATTCAGGGAGCTAGAAAGCGTCAAATAACTGACGCTAGTGGGGCGATCGGATCCGGCTCGAATATTCGCGGCGGCTTATTTGACTTTCCGTTGGGATAGATAACCGCGGGCAAACTTGCGCATGTCATCTTGCGGCAGGCCCAAGCGTACCGCTTCTTCCAAAGCTTTCTCTTCACTCCAGCCTTCTTCGCTAATGTGGAATATTAGCATGTACGGAGCGACGCGCTCGGCGAAGGCGCAGTTGACCAGCATTGGATGGTTTTTCGGATCTCTGGCGATCTGAAGGAATAGGTCCACCTGCTTGGTATCGGGTGTCGAGTTGGCGCTTGGGATATTGAAATAGCGCATGCCGGTGGCTTCGACCATTAGCTGCTCGCGCAGGGTGTCGATGCCATCCTTCGCCCTGCGCAATGTCAGCACAGAGCGGAAGCCGTTAGCGGCGGCTTTCGCGTAAGCGCTGACGCTGGGTCTGCCGCCAACCGTGACTTTGTCATCGATGCACAGGATGACCGGAACTTTAACTTTGGGTTTTAGGTCGAGTTGACCGGCGGGCGGGCGTTCGCTGCGGTTGGCCGGTTGTTCCACTGGCGCGCTCGCCGCCAACACTGCGGCGAGCGCGCCGATGAAAAGGATTTTCATAGATTGAATACGCCGGCGGCGGTGGTGCCGAGGATGGTGGTTTTCTCGGCGCTCGAGCAGGGCGCTTGGCGCACCATGTCGATGGACTCGATGATGTTCGCGGCGGTTTTGCATTCCAATGGATAGTCGCTGCCGAACATGATCCGGTCCGCGGTTGTGATGTTCAACGCCGCTGCCATGGACGGCGCCCAGGCGCCGGTTCCCGCGGTGTCGAAATAGAATTGCTGGAAGAGCTTTTCAAAGCGTTCGGTGACGCCGTATTTTTTCTGTTCGTTCTGAGTCTTCAAATAGCCGCGCATCTCGGTGGGGATCGGCGCGTCGTCGGTTTCGAAGAACGCCATCATCCGTCCCTTGAGCGACGACGCGGCGCCGCCCAGGTGCGGGATGATGAAGCGCAGTTCAGGGAAGCGCGGCAAGACCGCGTTCATGATGCGCACGATCGCTTGGGTGGTTTCCAGTGGGCGAAACACGCAGCGGTCCAAGCTGTAAGTCGTTTCCGAACCGGTCGGCTTGGACTGCGGATGGATGATGATCGGCAGATTATTTTTCTGAATGATCTCGTAGAGTGGAAACATGATCGGATTGTCGAGCTGAATGTCGAGGTGGCAGGCAAGCATCGCCACCGAGCGCAGGCCCAATTCATGGATGCCCCGTTCGAGCTCGCGCTGGGCGCTCTCCGGTTCATGGATGGCCATGTGGATTGCGCTGCGAAAGCGCTTGGGGTGTTGGCGCTCAACTTCGGCGACGCCGTCGTTGAGGGCGCGGGCGACATCGGCGCCCATCACTTGCACCTGGTCGGTCAAGATCGAGTAGGTGACGCCAGCATCGTCCATCGCCTTGATATGGGCTTCGAGGTCTTTTCTCGAAGGGTGCAGAGTGAGACTGATTTCGTTAGTGACGATGCGTTTGCCGCCGGCCTGTTTGGCCAGACGGTCGAATAGCATGGCCGGCATGTAATGATGGTGGACGTCGACGATCAACTCGGCTGAGGCCATAATAAGTTCAAAGCTCCTTGTCGGTGATACTCGATAATTATACCTACGATAGGGCGTCGGCGACTGCAAGGGAGCTGGCACTGCGAGCGCTTCGAATGCGTGCTCAGGGGGCGCCCGGTTTCTTCCCGGCGGGCCCCTGGACCGACGCCCAGCGATATCCCTTCGGTTGACTTCGCGGAACCGAATCAGTACGCTCCCGGTACGTCGAAAGCTCAACGACTCCGGCCTGTTGCAGGATGTTATTGGTTCGCCTGAGGAAATTTCTGCGGCCATTTGGGTGGGGCCCGACGGGGGTTGGCAGTCAGCGATTTTGAAAGGACAAATCTCCACACATGAGTAACGTTACTGGTACGGTTCCGAACAATTCGCATATTCAAAATTGGGTGAAAAGCGTCGCGGCGATGTGCCAGCCCGATAGTGTTTATTGGTGCGATGGTTCGGAACAGGAAAAAGAGTTGCTCACCAAGATCGCCGTGCAGTGCGGCGATCTGTTGCCGCTCAATCAGAAGGAAGCGCCGGGCTGTTACCTGCACCGCAGCGCGCTCAACGATGTCGCGCGCACGGAAAATTTAACTTTCGTTTGCACCGAACAGCAGGAAGAGGCCGGGCCCAATAACAATTGGATGTCGCCGTCGGAGTCCTACGACAAGTTGGGCAAGATTTTCGCCGGCTCCATGCGCGGCCGGACTTTGTACGTGATTCCTTTTCTCATGGGGCCGGCGGGGTCGTCTTTCAGCAAAGTCGGCATTCAGGTCACTGACAGCGTTTACGTCGTACTCAACATGCGGCTGATGACGCGCATGGGCAAGGTCGCTTTGGATCATCTGGGCGCCTCGGATGATTTTACTCGCTGCCTCCATTCTAAAGCCGATCTCGATATCGAGCGCCGCTTCATCTGCCATTTCCCTCAGGACAACACGGTGTGGAGTGTCGGCTCGGGTTACGGCGGCAATGCGCTGTTGGCGAAAAAATGTTTGTCGCTGCGCATCGCCAGCAAATTGGGCCAGCAGGAAGGCTGGATGGCCGAGCATATGTTGATCGTCGGCGTGGAAAATCCCGACGGCGAGATTACTTACGTTTGTGGCGCCTTCCCGAGCGCTTGCGGCAAGACCAACATGGCGATGCTGGTGCCGCCGGCAAGTATGAAAGGCTGGAAGATTCATACCGTCGGCGACGATATCTCCTGGCTGCGCGTCGGCGCCGACGGCCGGCTCTGGGCGATCAATCCGGAGGCGGGCTTTTTCGGCGTCGCGCCGGGCACCGGTTCCAACACCAATCCGAATGCCGTTAAGACAGTTAAAAAAGATACCATCTTCACCAACGTGGCGTTGCGCGACGACGGCACTGTTTGGTGGGAGGGCCATGACGATGCGGTGCCGGCCAACGCGCAAGATTGGCGCGGCAAGCCCTGGGATCCCGAGGGTGGCACGCCGGCAGCTCATCCCAATGCGCGTTTCACGGTGTCGATCAAACAATGTCCGACCTATTCGCCGGAATGGGAAAAGCCCGAAGGGGTGCCGATCAGCGCTATTCTCTTCGGCGCGCGCCGGCAAAAGCTAGTGCCGCTGGTCTATCAATCTTTCAATTGGCAGCATGGTACTTTTTTGGGCGCGACCTTGGCGTCGGAGACCACCGCGGCGGCCACTGGCGCGGTCGGCGTGGTGCGGCGCGATCCCATGGCGATGCTGCCGTTCTGCGGCTACAACATGGGCGACTATTGGGCGCACTGGTTGGCCATGGGCAAGAAGGCGACCAATCCGCCGAAAATTTTCCGTATCAATTGGTTCCAACGCAACGAGCGCGGCCGCTTTCTCTGGCCCGGCTTCGGTGAAAATCTCCGCGTGCTACGCTGGGTAGTGGAGCGTTCCAAGGGCGGCGGCGCCGCCGAAGAAACCCCGATCGGTTTCGTGCCTAAGGCGTCGAGCTTGACCGGCGACGGTCTAGATGTTTCCAAGGCCGATGTCGATCAATTGTTGGCCGTCGACCGCGACGGCTGGAAAAATAATTTGAAAAGCCAGAGCGACTTCTTCGATTCCTTCGGCGATCATCTGCCCGTGGGTATGAAAGAAGAGCATGGCGCCTTGGCCAACCGGCTCAAAGGCTAGGAGATCACGCTATGGCGCGCGGCCATCACGATATCGGCGGGCTCCCCGGCGCGGGAGCGATTGAAGCGGCCGATCATCCATTGTCCGATTGGGAGATCCTCGCCGACGCCATCAACCAGGCGCTCGGCGCCCGCGGCGTCAAGCGCACCGATGAGATGCGCCGGGCGCGCGAAGAGATGGACTCGGCGGCCTACCGCGATATGAATTATTACGAACGATGGGTCGCCAGCATGGAGGCGATCCTGATCGAAAAAAATATTCTCACCAAAGATGAAATCGACCAGAAGCTCGCCGAGTTCGAATCCAAGTGGGGCGAGCCGTGACTCCGGCCAGCGGCAGATTCAACCCCGGCGATCGGGTTACGGTGAAGTTCGAAGACCGTCCCGGCCATCTGCGCACGCCTTGGTATGTTCGCGGTAAACACGGCTGGATCGAACGAGTTTACGGCGACTTTCTCAATCCTGAACTGCTCGCCTTCGGCAAAGACGGCCTACCCAAGAAAACTCTTTATTTAGTCGGCTTCGATTACGATGAAGTATTCGGCACTGGCCAAGGCCCGAAGGATAAAGTTCTGGTCGATATCTACGATCACTGGCTTGAGCCTTTGGCTTAAGGAGATTTTATGAGCGACGATCATGGCCATGACCATCCCAAGCATGAGTTGAGCTACTACGCCAAACGGATTTACGCCATGCGCGATCTCTTGATCGAGAAGGGCGTCATCAGCGAGAAAGACATTCAGTGCCAGATTGAATACCAGGAAGCGCGCACGCCGGCCAACGGCGCCAGGCTCGTCGCCAAGGCCTGGGTCGATCCAGCGTTCAAGGCGCGTTTCATCGCCGATCCCAAAGCCGCCTGCCAAGAGATCGGCATCGACGCCACGGCGATCAACGAGTTCGTGGTGCTCGAAAACACGCCGCAAGTGCGCCACATGGTGGTGTGCACGTTATGCTCCTGTTATCCGCGGCCGATCCTCGGCCGGCCACCCGATTGGTACAAGAGTTTTAATTACCGCCAGCGCTCGGTGTCCGACCCGCGCGGCGTCATGCGCGAGTTCGGTCTTGAGCTGCCCGACGAAGTCGAAGTGCGGGTGCATGATAGCACCGCGGATATTCGCTACATCGTCATGCCGATGCGGCCGGCCGGCACCGAAGGTTGGAGCGAGGACGATCTCGCCAAGTTGGTCACCCGCGACAGCATGATCGGTGTCATGGACGCGTTGCCGAGTTTGCCTGAATAGCCGCGTAATCTCCCTTGAACTTCCTGTAAATCCTCCCGGCGCAGTCGGGTCGATCGGCGCCGCCAGTCTTTCGACGGCGCAGACGATCTTTTTTGTTGATTTTCTGGCCTAGTGTTCTTACCATTCTCCTAATCCATCCAACTAGGGAAGTATGATTATTCCGTTACGCCCGTTTACCAAAGTAAAATCCGTGAAAATCGACTTTGCCACAGCGCTTCGCTGTATCGGCCAAGATCTCGATCGGCGCGGGCTCAAGACCTTCGACATTTGCTTCGATGGCCGGGTGTTCCGAGCCCAATGCGGCTATCAGGATCCGCCGTCGGTGACACCGGTGGAGCTCGAATATCGCCCCGCCGACATCGAAGAAATGGATCAGGTCGGTGAGAAGAAGCGCGGCAAGGTGGAAGCGCCGAAAGATTTCCTCAATCAGCCGCAGGTGTTTCGCACCATCGGCGGCTTCCTCGATCGCAATGAGGCGCGTTTGGTGCGCCTGACCAACAACCACCGGCGCGCCAAGGAATCGACATTCATCGTCGAGTATATCAGCCGCGACGGCGAATCGGTGGTCGACGACCGCGCCGGCGCGGGGATTTACGACATGTGCGTCACCATGTATAAGCAACGCGGTAAGCTCACCGGCAGCCAAGGCCGACGCCGGTAGCAGCGCTGCCGAGCCATGGCGGATTGATTCGGTAATTTTTTAAAGGCCAACTATTTGGATACCTCAGTCGATTACTATTCGGTTCTTGGCGTCAAGCCGGGCGCGTCGGTGGACGACATCAAGCGCGCCTACCGGCAGATGGTTTTCCGTTTTCACCCCGACCGCAATCCGGACGATCCGGATGCCGCCGATAAATTCAATCAAGTGCGCGATGCATACTCGGTGCTATCGGACGCCTTGAAGCGGCGCGTCTATGACAGCGTTAACCACCCCGAAGGGGCGGCGGAAGAGGAAATCAGGGAAGAACGGGCCGAAGAAAATCCGCGGCAAGAAGATGAGCCGCGTTTCACCGGCAATCCATTTGGCGCGGGGAACGGCGCCAACTCTCAGCAAACCTACCAGCAAAGAGTCGAGCCGGAACCCAAATGCCCCTCTTGCTCAGTGGTCGGCATCGAGCATATCGTTTCGCGCAAAGGCGGCTCGGGCAGCGCCCGCGGCAAGCACTTTGTTCTGGCGCCCTTCAGTGTGGTCATGTGCCGCGGCTGCGGCCACGTCTACGGCATCACCGGCAATTCCAACTAGGCGTTGGCTGCCGGCGCGTTCGGCGCGAACATTTTCGGATTCGGATAGTTCTCCCGCAAAGGCGTAAAGGCGCCAAGTTCGGAAAAATTGTACGTGTGTTTCGTGAAGTTCGTGGTTTGTTTTCTCCGCCGATTTTGCGTTCTTTGCGGCCATTCCCATCTTCACGCGCGACCGTCAGTGCATGACCCCGCCGCCTTCGACCACCAATAGCTGTCCGGTGACAAAATCGCTGTCCGAGCTGGCGAGAAAGAGCGCCGTGCCGACGATGTCGGCGGGGGTTTCGACGCGGGCGAAAGCGCGCTTTCCCATACTGCCTTGGCGCCGTTGCAACACTTCGGGCGAGACGTTTTCTTCGCTCATGGTCGAGCCCGGCGTCATGCAGTTGACGTTGATACCGTATTCGCCCAGCTGGCGCGCCATGACGCGGGTGAGCGCGACCACACCGCCCTTGGCGGTGGTGTAGTGCGGCATGTTGCCCGAGCCGCTAAAAAAAGTTCCCGACGCGATATTGATGATTTTCCCCGAGCGCTGCTCTTTCATGATCGGGATCGCCACCTTGCTGCACAGAAACACGCCCTTCAAGTTCACTTCGATGACCCGGTCCCATTCATCCAACTCCAAATCTTCCACCGGACCTTTCCATAATTTTTGCGTGACATAGATCGCCGCGTTGTTGAGCAAGACGTCAATGCGACCAAATTTTTTGACGGTTTCCTGCATGAGACCTTGGAGGTTGGGCAGGCTGCGGACATCGGTGGTGCGCGCCCAGGCCGAACCGCCGGCGTCGAGGATCGCTTTGGCGGTAGCTTCGCCGCCGGCCGCATCGATGTCAGCGATCACTACATGGGCGCCTTCCTCGGCGAAGCGGCGAGCGTAGGCTTTGCCGATGCCATGGGCGGCGCCGGTGATGATGCACACCTTGTCTTTGAGTCGCATGGGGTCTCCTGTAAGGCAAAGGATGAGGGGCTTAACTGAAGCTCGGCGTCTTGCCGGCGAACAATGCGTCGAGCTGGCTCACCGGGAAACGCAGGCCGACGTAGAACATGCCGAACAGGCCGTAGACCGCGCTGGCTTCATCGAAGCGCATTTCGTAGACCAATTTCTTAAATACCAGCGGATCGTCGGCGTACAGATCGACGCCCCATTCCCAGTCGTCGAAGCCGATGGAGCCGGAGATGACCTGGGTCACCCGGCCGGCGTAATGGCGACCGATCATGCCGTGATCGCGCATCATGGTTTGGCGGTGCTGGATCGGTTTGCTGTACCAATTCTTCGCTTCGCCGCGGTATTTGTTCATCGGATAAAAACAGAGATAACGGCGCAGCGGGATTTCCGGCCACAGGCGCGGCGCCGAGGCTTCGCGCTGTTTGGCCAACTCGGCTTCGACTTCGCGGTTCCAGTCGGCGCTGGCGGGCTTCAGCCCCTTGGCCGTGAGCTCGCCATAGAGTTTGACCGAGCCTTCGTAAAGCCCCAACTCGACCACCGATAGATAGGACGTCGTCGGTTCCAAGTATTGGTTCAACTCGCTGTTGGCGAGCGCCAACTCAGCGCCGTTCAATTCGTCTAAAGTCTTGCGAAAATGGACGACCATCAAATCGCCCTTGTGGCCGAGCATGGCGAACAAGCCGGTGGCGAATTGCTTATTCGCTTCCAACTCGCCAAGCAAGGTCGCCGCGCGTTCGAGAACATGTTTCTGCTCGGTGGCGCCGAGCGCTTTCCAAGCCGGCCAGCGCACACGAAACATTTGATGTAGCAGATAGGAGCCGTCGAGGGTTAGCGGCGTCGCCGGCAGGCTGTTCGATTGAGTTTGTTCCATATGGTTTAACTATTTTCGATCTTTCAGGGATTCACCACCGCCGTCTGATCCGGTTTGCGCCCGCTCAGACGGTCGCGCAGCGCCTGGAAGCCGCGCTTGGCCAGGCGAAATATTTTTGGCACCAGCCAAAGGCCCAGGCCGACAAAGGCGACGACGAAAATTATCATGAGGATCGGATGATTGAAAATCACCCAGATGCCGCCCAGCACCGCGACATCTTCGGTGACGCTGGCGGCCCAATTGGTAAACGGTTCAGGACTGGCGTTGATCGCCAAGCGGGTGGTCGCCTTGGTGCCATGGGCGGCGAGCGCGATGGAACCGCCGGCGAGCATGGCGGCCAACTCCAACGCCGGGTTCATGTCGCCCAGGGCGCGCGCCGCCAGCACCGCGCCGGCGGGCACGCGAATGAAAGTGTGGATGGCATCCCAGCCGCTGTCGAAGTAGGGCACTTTGTCGGCGAAGAATTCAATGAAATACATGATGGCGGCGATGGCGATCACCACCGGGTGAGACAACACTTCGAGATTGTGCGGTAGCTGGATCAGCTCCAACTGGCGGGCGATGCCCAAGGCCGCCACCGTGGCGTATAGATTGATGCCCGAGGTCCAGGCCGTGCCCATCGCCAAGCTCAACGCTTCGATCGTGCCCATGTGCAGACTCCTTCGCGGGCGTAACGCTATTTCTCCTGCGCAGCTTGCGCAAATGTCAGAACACGCGAACCAACTGGGAATCGGATATTCCTCTCGCCAAGACGCAAAGACGCCAAGTTAAGAAAAGAAAGGGTAGAACCATCACCCGTGATATTCACTTCTCTTCTCCGAACTTTGCGGCCTTTGCGCCTTTGCGAGAGATATTCCGAACCTCACATGCGGCTGCGCTGCACAAGGTGCTCTGTGGTGAATCCTTCCGGCTCTACCGATGATTAGACGCTGGCTTTTACAATTTATATTTGCCGGCGATCTGGTCCTTGAAATCTTTTTCAAAAGCGTTGACCGCCGGGAACTGATCCATCCATTTGTAGGGCCGGCAGGCGTCGATGAGCACGCGGTCGGACGTGTAGCCGCGCGGTGAACGCTCTTCCGGCGGCATGGCCGGTTCGCACACCGAGGCCCAGACGTCTTTCACAATATCGATGCCGCGGTTGACGTAGCAGCGGGTGGCGATGGCCCAGATCACTTCTCCCGGATTGGTAATATCGATGTCGTCGTCGACGACCACGACAAACTTGCCGCCGTAAGCACCGGCGCGGGCGCCGGCGGCGACCAACAACGCCTGCTTGGCGTGGCCGGCGTAGCGCTGCTTGATCGAGACGACAGTGAACGGTCCCGGCTGGCCACCGTAGACAAATCCCCACACGCCTTTGACTTCCGGGATGCCGGCCTTTTCCAACTGCTCCCACAGGGTCGCGGCGCCCAGCGGCATGGGCAGATAGCTCGCCGGCGGTTTGAGCGGCGGCGCGCCGAGGAGAATCGGATTGTTGCGATAGTAAATTCGCTTCACCGTCATCACCGGCGTCTCGCCGACGTTTTCTTCGGTGAAGTATCCCGGCCATTCGCCGAAAGGACCTTCTTTCGGCATGTCCTCGTCTTTCATCGGCGGCAGTTCGCCTTCCAAAACGATTTCCGCATTGGCCGGAATCGGCAGCCCGGTGAAAGCGCCGCGCGCGACCGCCACCGGCGCGCCTTGTAAGTAGCCGGCGAATTCAAATTCATTCACATCCGGCGGCAGCGGCATCTGGGCGGCGAGAAATACCGCCGGCCCCTGGCCAAGCGTGATCGCGATGGGCAACGGCTTGCCGGCGTCGCGGGCGCGCTCGAAGGACATCCGGCCATGTTTGCCCATGTTCATCTTCACCGACACATGATTTTTGTCCTGGACCATCACCCGGTAGGTGCCGATGTTAATCTTGCCGGTGTCCAAGTCTTTGGTAATCACGCCGCAGCCGGTGCCGATAAACGGCCCGCCGTCGAGGTCATGCCACTTGGGGGTGGGAAATTTGTAGAGATCGACTTCGTCGTCGACCATTTGATTCTCCATCACCGGACCGCCTTCGACCTGCTGCACCGGCACCGGTTTGTAGGCCGCGAGTTTTTTGCGCCACTCGTGGAGAAAATCGATGCCGTTCTGCGCCGCGATGCCCATCGCCGGGCCGGTGCGCTTGCAGGTGCGAAACACGTTGGTGATGACGCGAAAGCCCGCCGGATGATTTTTAAAATTGTTGAACAGCAGGGCGTCGCCTTCCTTCTCCGCCGCCCGCTCGGTGAGCGCGCCCACCTCCAAATTCAAATCCACGCCGTCGAACTCGCGCAGCTCGCCCATTTCTTTGAGTAAATCTATGTAGCCCCGCATGTCGGTAACGTCAGCCATCGGTTCCTCCTAAATTGGCGCAATACTATGGCGGCGGGAGAGGGGAGTCAATCGACGCAGTACATCAATCACACAAAGCGAGGTCGATGCCGACAATGCGCGGTTTGTACTCTTGGATTCTCCATCCGACGATTGCTCGAAAAGTCGCCGGCGAACGTCGGTTAACTGAGATCAATTGTTGTGGTAGCAAATTGAAGTGCGTTTAGTAACTTTGAGACGAGACAATATGGAAATGAAAAAACGCGAGGAACATGGTCAGGAATCGGATCCGAATCTTCCCCCTTGCAAAGCGGCTAATGGGCCAATGTACTGGATTGTGCTTCAAGCGGGCGATAGTGGCGATGGAGCATGATCTAACGTCAAGGTGAAAAAGTTGACACCATTCCTTTGCTCCAATTGGAGAAGTTGACGCAGATTGTTTAGATAGCAAGGTCTGTTCCCATACGCCTACTTCACGATCTACGACTTTGTGGAGACGCATCATCATTTCAGCGACCCGGAATGGGATGGCGAGCCGATGGAGCCGGACGAACCCGTCAGTTCGAGGCGGTTCATCGATCCCAATGAACTGCCAACTCCTCCGGTGAATGAAAACGATCCGTCGGCGTTTGGTAAAAGGCAGAAAATCAAGGTCAAACTCGCTGACGGCAAAGAGCGCACGATTCAGCATATGATCGCCACCACGTTTTGGCATCCGGACGGCACGCCCATGACGGTGCAACAGTTCATGGAGATGCTCTTTGGGACGCTGCCCGAGCTATTTAGGGATGAGGACGAACTCCGGCAGCTATGGGCCGCGCCGGATACTCGGGCGACGCTCTTACAGGCCCTCGCAGAGCGGGGCTTTGGGTCAGAGCAAATGGCGGAGATGCAGACGATTATCGACGCTGACAAGAGCGATCTCTTGGACGTGCTGGCTCATATCGCTTATGCTTTGCCCCCGCTCACTCGCGAGGAGCGAGCCGCTAAGACGAAGGTGGTGATAAGCACCCACTTCAACAGCAAGCAGCGAGTGTTCCTGGATTTCGACCTCTCACATTACGTGTGGGAAGGTGTACGGGAACTCGATCAGGAGAAGTTCACCCCGCTCCTTGGTGGGTATTTCGCACCAAACCTTGGCCTCAAGTACCAAGACTCTATTGCCGACGCGGTGGCGGACCTAGGCAAACCGGAGGAGATTGGCAAGGCTTCTCGGGCTTTCAGAAGTTCCTGTATCAAGACGAAGCCGCCGCCTAGAATCGTAGACGGGCGGAACTGCCGGGAGCTATTTACGAAACTTTTCGGCAATCTGAATGCCTTGCCCGACTCCATCAAGGCCGGGAAATAGCGAGCGACGGTTTATGCTGACTCTATGTAGCTCTGCCAAAATCTTCGGCTTAGCTGATTTACATAATTTCCATTTGTAGAGTTCGAGTACATCAAGGTGTGTCTTTGCAAAGTCTTCTGTTGCTCGCTCCATAATGCACTTCAGTGGGTCCTGAATCGTGAAACCACCACTTTGCGCAATGAGGCGGTTGGCAATCAACATAGGAAACACCATTTTGATGCCGGGCACTCTTAACGGGTTGGGAGGATTCGGCTTCTTCGGATTTTGACCAGAAAACATGCTGACGTGGTATTGTGAATTATTGCGACGCCTAAAGGCGAATACTGCACCGTCTTTGTCCGATTCCTTTTCGGCCGCAAAAAAGAGCGCAACGAGAGGATTTGACGTCCAATCGAGCAATCGAGTTGGTAAGCCATGATGCTGGCCGACTGTGATTGCTTCCCAGTCTGTAAGTTCCCGCTGCACGAACGGATAACTATCTCGCCGAAATCGCTGCAGCGTCTCTCTTTCCTTCTCGTAGAGGTTATCGGGCGACATTCTGGCCGGATCATAAAGTCCGCCTATCTCGGGGAGCCTGGCGATCGAAGGCTTGAGAGGCCAATCTGCATCAGCCTGACCCCGCAGCCAGATTGCGCCTGAACCGCCCCGTGGCAATGGAGGTTCACCTAGTTGGTGAATCGTGTTCGTAAAATCAAACGCACTAGCGACATTATCTTTATCTTTTATCTCTACCGTGAACTTTGTCATATGCGTCGTGTGCCACGCTTATACTGCTCGCGCAATAACAACGGGAGAGGACTCAGCGCTGCGCTTATGATAGGTTTCGAGACGTATCATGTGCGGAAGATTCACAACGACATTCGGGTTCCGGGAAATCTTGCGCAATAAGCAAATAAACAAGGCCTGACGCGTTTACGTTACCTTCCCGTTTGCCGTTTACCACAAAAGATTTGTCCTACGGAACACCCGCTGACCTATCACGATGGCGCGGGAAGAAAAAGGGGCATTCTATATTTCCCACGGTGGGGATCCTGCCACTCTTTGAATACCGGCGTGTCTCCGGTGAATGGACGAGCGCGGGGGGCCGGGTGATAGGAAAGGGGGCTTCTTGACGTGGTTAAGAGACGACAGGTGTCCAGCTTTCTGGCAATAGCACGGTTGTGACTGAGGCGGATTTTTCGTCAGGTCGGGTTTACGCGGCCCTTTTCACTTTCACAGTCACTTGTCTACCGACGCGCGCCAGCATATTCACGAGGGCATCCAGGCTGAATTTTTCGATACGCCCGCGCAATAGATCGTTGAGGCGCGGCTGAGTGATTCCCAGGTGTTTCGCGGACTGGCTCTGGGTTTCGCCGCTTGCTTCCACGTAACGCTGAACAGCGATCATCAAGTCCGCGCGCACGCGCATGTTGGCGGCCGCTTCAGCCGTGTCTTCAATGGCATCCCAAACGCTCGTATAGGTCTGCTTCTTCATCGCTCTTTCCTCAGCGCTTTATAGCGCGTTGTCGCTAGAGTCAAATCGGCTTTGGCAGTTCTCTGGGTCTTTTTGTGGAAGGCGTGCAGCACATAAACGGCCTCCTTAAACGTCGCGACATACAACGTCCGAAAGATCCCGCCTTCGGCGCGCACTCGGATCTCGTTAACACCGGAGCCGATGGTCGTCATCGGCTTCCAGTTCTCGGGCATGAGTCCGCGTTGCACGCGGTCGAGTTGAAACCCAGACTCCCGGCGCGCCTCTTGCGGGAAGGCTTTTAGAGCCGCGAGAGAATCACCGAGAAAGGTGATCGCCTTCATCGGATAAGTATATCCGTTATGATATATACCGCAAGCAACGATCGGTTTCGGCCAGACTTTGTCGGGCAGGTCAGCGTAGCTTAATCTGACTCCGCGCCATCCAGCTCGCCCGGTCCGCGCTTTCGGTCCCCGTGGCAAGTGCTCAAAAATCCCGCCAATGTTTCGCCTCATCGGGCAGGTTTGCTGCCGGAGTACGTCCTTGCTGGAAGCGGCAGACGTGGCCACCAACCAGCTAGTGTAGTGTCTCAAGCTGTTTGGAGTTTATTAAGGACCGCCTTGGCACGACGATATTTGGCAATAATGTCTTCAGCTTTGGCGGTCCAGACAAAGGGGTTGGGATGATCGTTGTGATAGTCGACATAGGCTTGAATCGCGGCGAT
>CAMDBU010000059.1 GCA_945889495.1 Syntrophobacter sp. SbD2
CAACTGTTCGAGCTTTTTGGGAGCCACGATGGGACGGTCCATGCTACAAAACGGTCTCCAAGGACCGAGGGGCGAACGGCCTGTCCCATCCTGTTTCGTGTTAAACAATGTGCATACAGACACTTCAATTTCATTATACAAGGGGGCGATCTCGTCGCCGCAAATATGATCGTTGATATGGCCGTCGGCATCGATAATTTGCATGGTGGTAGCTCCTTAGCGGTCAGCGTTCAGCCGTCAGAAGTCAGCAGGGAATCTACGCTGTTTTACCGGCGCTTTGCAATCTTTTCGCCGCTTCTGCTATGGTCGCGGGACTTAGTGAATTGCCGCTCATGCTCCGATTGTCACTGATACTTTTGCTGCTTCTCGGCTCAACTGCGCCGGTCTCGGCCCAGAGCCATGATAAGGCGATCATCGCCCACACCAGCGAGAGCATCAGTTTGGCGCCGCTCCTGTTCGGCATCGAAAAAGGTTTTTACCGCAAGGAAGGCGTCGATTTGGATTTCCGTATCCTGCGCACCGATCTGGCTAGCGCGGCCATGGTCGGCAGCCGGGAAGTGGACTACATGTATTCCGCCGGCACGGCGCTGCGGGTAGCCGCGCGCGGCTTGCCGATCAAAGTAGTCGCCTACACGCTGAAAAATATTCTTTTCTATTTGATGGCCCAGCCGAGCATCAAGACGATCCCAGAGCTCAGGGGCAAGAAAATCGCCGTGGCGCTGCCGTCGGACACCGGCGGACTGGCGACCAAGGCAACGCTCAAGGCTTTTGGCCTCGATCCAGAAAAGGATGTTACTTACATCGCCATCGGCGCGGCGTCGACTCGGCTCGCCGCCATGGAAGCGCGCTCCATCGAAGCGTCGATCATGCCGGTGCCGTGGAATATTCGCATGAAGCAGAGCGGTTTCACTGAGCTCGCCTTCGCTGGCAATCATCTCAAGGAACCGCTCACCGGTTTTTCCACCAGCGTCGAAAAGCTCGATAAAAATCCCCAACAGGTGCGCCGGGTATTGCGCGGCTACCTGCGCTCCCTGCGGGCGTTTCGCCAGGATAAAAAAGACGCGGCGGAGTTCATCGCCCGGCGTTTTCGTCTCGATCTCGCGGTGGCCGAAGAGTCCTACCGGATCGTTTTGCAATCGCTCAGCGACGACGGCACCATCAGCCAGACGAGCTTGCAGGAATTCATCGAGCAAGTGCGCAAGGAGCCGGGGATAAAGAAGCAAGTGACGGTCAACGACTTGGTCGACTTTCGAATTCTACACGAAGCCGCGAAAGAGATTGACGGCAAGTCCTAATTCGCAGTAGATCAATGCAATGTCAGTATGAGGGGGGACTTCTCAAGTGGAATGGCTATTTCAAACAACCGATACTTTGGCGTTTCTATTTCTTCGTTTTGGATTGGCGGTGACGTTTTTCATGCATGGGACGCAGCATGCCTTCGGCTGGCATGGCGGCAAGGGCGCCAAGTCGCAGGTCACCGGCTGGCGCGATAAGTACGGCATCCCGCTGCCGATGGGTATCTTGGCCCTGGTGATCGAGCTGTCAACGGTGGTGTGCATGGCGATCGGCTTTTTCGTCCGGCCGGTGGCGCTGGGTTTGGCGGGGTTTATGCTGTTCGCGACCTTTCTGAGCCACTGGGAGCATGGTTTTTTTCTCGCTTCAGCGCCGGGCAAAGGCAGTGGCATTGAGTACACCATGGCGTTGACGCTGATGGCCTTGACGATCACAGTCGGCGGCGCCGGTGCGCTGTCGGTGGACATCATGTTGGGCCGGTAGGGTTCCGGTTTTGCTCGGGGCTTCGATGACGGTCGCGTTGCCGGTTCACAGCGCGACCATTTTTCTCGCCCAGTAGTTTTTCCATTCCCAGGGACTCCCAGGCAGGTTACAATCTTCGGTATGGCGACTAAAGGCGTCACCGAATTGGCTTCCTTCGAGCGCTGCCGCAGCTGCACTGCGGAGCTCAGTCCCGGCCGCGAGACCTGTCCCGCCTGCGGCACATTGGTGCCGCGCTCACCCAGTAACACCCCAGCCAAACCCCGTTGGTCGACCGGCCGAAAGATCAGTCACGCCATCATCTTCGCGCTTCTAGTGCTGGTTGCTAACATGTACCGCCCTTACGTCGAGCCTTATTTGAGGCTCATGTGGCCGCCGTGGCTGGCGCCCTACGTCGGCGAAGCGATGAGCCGCGTGGAAGCGAACAAATATGCCATCGCCATGCTCGGCGCGCCGGTGAGTCATAGCCGCTTCGTGCGCGGTGGTTTGCGCCGGTTCGATGAGGAATCGGCATCGGCGCAGTTTCGCGTCGCCGTTAGTGGCGCCAGCGGTAATGGCACGCTGCAAGCAGCCCTCGCCAAAATCGATGGCATATGGGCGTTTTCCCAACTGCGCTTGACCCTTAATGGCAACGGCAAGGTTGTCGATCTCCTAGACCTCGCCGACCAGCCGGCGCGCACCGCGATTGAAACCGATCGCAAGGTTTATTTGGTTCCACTGGGCGATGTCGACCAAGAGGCGGTCGGGTTAACAGAGTTGCCGGAATTTTACCGCAAGAAGTTCAATCTCGAAATCAAACTGCTCCCGCCCATCGCCATCGAAGAAAAGGCATGGGATTGAAAGCGCCGGCAATTGATTGCCGAGGAGTTGGTCGATCTCATGCGGCGCCGTTTGCCGCACTTGGCCAAGGATTCCAAAGCGGTGCTCATCGGCGTCACTCGCGAGGATATGTATTATCGCAAGGGTAATTGGAACTTCGCGTATAATTTTTGGTGGGACCAGGCCGGTTTGGTATCGAGCCATCGATTAGACGAGGAATCGTCCTCACCGGCGGCAAAACAACGGGTGAAGTCAAGAGTTCGCAAGATAACCAGCCGAGTGGTCGGCACTCTTGTTTACGACCTACCGCGCAGCGAGGATCCGACGAGTGTCTTGGCAAAAGAGCTTTACGGTTCGTTTAGCGCCGATCTGATGTCGGACGAATTCGACGGACTCGGCTCGCTGGCGGTGATCGATGGTTTCACTCGCTCCCATTGGCTGCCGGCGTTCACGCCGACGGTCACACCGGCGGCGGTCAATGTTGACGCCAAGCTTGTCGACGGCGGTTATCCCTGTCTCTTGGTGCGGCGTGACCGGAGTTCCGGTTCGCCAGCGACGAGTTGGCAGGCAAAAGTCACCAAGTGTTTGCCGCAAACCTATACGGATGTCGAAGTCGATGAATTGGAAATCGATCTGCGCAGCGGTTTGTTGATGACCCGTGAAACTGATTTGTTTCTCGGCGGCGCCCCACCGATTGCGGCGACGCGCTGTTTTCGCTCATGGGAAAGCCGCATTCGCACCTTCGGCTATAATCGAGGCATGTCCTGGGATATCTACCCAATTGGCAGTCGCAATCCGTACACCTATATCGACGTGATTCTTTGCGATCGAAGAGAGATTCATTTTGAGCGTATTTCAGAGGGTACGGATTACGCCAACGCGCTCTACGAACATAAAGGTACCGCAACACCGTTCCTGGGCGCCCGTTTCGGCTGGACCGGCAACGGTTGGGACCTGGGCCGGTCCGATGGCACGCATATGTATTTTCCTGAATCCTACAATGCTAAGCGCGCCGTCGATGGAGGGCTCGTCGCTTTCACCGGTGCTAAAGGCGAAGTGGTCACGCTGCAGCGAGACAAGCTGCGCAACCTGCGCCAGCTCTCGACTGCCGACGGTCGGGAGATGCACTTCGAATACGATGCATTGAATCGCATCTCCAAGGCGACTGATAATCGTGGCCGAAGCGCCGAATACCAGTATGATATGGCGGCTCGGTTGGTCAAAGCAAAGACTCATGCTGCCGACCGGCGCTACACCTATACGGGTATGTACTTGGAATCGATGCTGGAAAATGGCCAGCGCCTTTTCCAGTTGCGTTACCATCAGGGACGGGTTCTTGAGCTTATCCTAGCCAGCGGCCAGAGCTACAAGTTGCGTTATGATCCTGATCCGCGCCAGGCTGACCCGGTGCAAATCTATCTCATCAGCCCAGACGGCAAAACTGAGAAATTCACCATTCCGCCGAAAAAATAATATTTGACGATTCGATTATCTGAGAGAATTCGCAGCGCGCGCCACGAATCGATGGTCTTGTGCCTACTGCAATTTCCTCTGCAACTCTTCGGTCAACTGGGCGAGTTCGCGGTCGGCGGGATTGATCTCCAGGGCGCCGCCGAATTCCTCCAGCGCTTTTTGAATCATGCCTTTGGTCAGATAGACCCGGCCGAGATTGATGTAGGGGAAATGGCGCGGCTCGTAGCATTTGGCGTTTTTCGCCCGCTCGAGCCAAGGAATGGCGTCGTCGAGCTTTTGCTGTTGCATGAGATACACGCCGATGTCGTTGTAGGGGTTGCCGAACTCGGGGTCGAGCTCGATGGCGATCTCGCATTGGGCGATGGCTTCGTTCAACCGGCCCTTAAAGCTGTAGGCCCAGCCGAGGTAGGTATGGGCGTCGGCGGTGGGATAGAGCGCGATGGATTCTTTGTAGAGCCGGATGGCGTCGTCGAACTCTTCCGCCATCTGCAGCTTCATCGCCTCGCCGATCAGTTCGATGGCGCGCTCTTGGTCTTTGGTGGTGGCCATATTCGTCCGCTAGCTTACTCTGTTGCCGCTAGTTTATTCAAACTCCCCAGCCGCCGCTCAACTGAATATTGGCGCCGTTGACGTAGCGCGCTTCTTCGGACAGCAGGTAGCGCACCGCCGCCACCGCGTCGCCGACGCTGCCGACATAGCCGGCGGGAATGGTTTTTACCATGCGCTCCAATTCTTCCTTTGGCGCGCTGCCCGAGTCGATAAATCCGGGCGCGACGCAGTTCATGGTGATGCCGTCGGCGGCGACGAGCTTGGCGTAGGAGCGCGACAGCGCCAGCAGGCCGACCTTGGCGATGTAATGGGCGGTTAACTGGGGTTGGGCGATCAACTGCTCAGCGTTGGCCATGGTGAAGGACACGATGCGGCCCCACTTCTGCGCTTTCATAATCGGCAGCACCGCCTGGGTCAAGTAAAAAACCGGGTGGAGATTGTTGTCGAACATGTCATGCCAGCCGGCGTTGGTTTCTTGCAACAGCGGGACGCGATGGTACGGACCGGCGCCGTTGATCAAGGCGTCGATGCGGCCGAATTCGCCATGCACGCGCTGAACTAATTCGACGGCAGCCTCGGCCGTGGAAACATCGCATTGCAGCGCCAGGCCGCGGGCGCCGGTCTGATTGATGCTGTCGATAACTTCGTCGGCTTCCCGAGCGCTGGTGCGATAGCAAATCGCCACGCTCCAGCCTTGACTGGCCAAGTCCAGGGCGATGGCGCGGCCGATACCTTTGGCGCCGCCGGTGATCAGTGCGACTGTGGTGGTCATTGGAAGTTAGGAGTCAGTAGTCAGAAGCCAGAAATCAGTAGGTGTTACCGGCTTACTCCGGCTCCTGAAGACTCAGTTCTGGTTCCTGGATACTGGCCGAGTCTCCTTCGACCCAGGGTTTAAATTTTTCGTAAAGCTCGGCCAACTTGGCTTGGTAGTGCTCGACGTTTTCGTCGGGATTTTTCCCGTCCCATTCCGACGCCAGTTTACAGTTGGCGCTGATTTTTACTTTGGCTTTGTTCCCAGTCACGTAGTAAGCGATCTGATCGCCGGCCTGGTAGGGGCGCTCGGCTTTGACCGCGAGCTCATAGGGCGCGGCGGCGTTGCGCTTTTTGGCTCTGACCTTGGCCTGATAGTTTTCCAGGGAATCTTGCAGGGTCTCGGTTTTCGCCAGCCAGGAAATATCTCGGCGGTGATGGGCGATGTCATCGGCGTAGCGCTGGTAGAGCGCGGCGATTTTTTCTTTCTCACCCTTGAGTAGGAGCGTCAACATTTCTTCCAGCCATTCGCGTTGGAATAGTTCCAAGCCGCGCGAGCGCAGGCCCGAGCCTTTGATGCGCAATCGGCCCTGTTCGTCGAGCAAGGCGTAGTTTTTCATTTTATAACTGAACATGGCCGGGTAGCGGCCGTCCAGTTCGAGCTCGATGCCCTTGGGCAAAATCTCGCCGAGATCGTCGATCAACTTTTCTTCGTCGCTGGCGGTTCTGACATTATCCGGCGGCACGAAATAGATGCCGTCGGTGTCGACCTCGATGATCTTGGCGTCTTTCTCCTTCAACCAGGCGACCGCGGATTGGATCAGCTCGCGCCCTTTGGCGGTTACCTGATTGGCGGCGCTGAAGTCGTTGAAGTGGGCCATCTGAAAACCCAAATAGCCGTAGAAGGAATTGATCAGGATTTTAAACGTCGACTGCAGGGCGTTGAAATAAATCCGCCCTTCCTCGTCCTTGGCGTCGCGGGCGAGCTCCTTGGCCTTGACACGAAACGTCCGCAGGTCGCTCAACAATCCGGGAAAGACGCCGATCTCGTCCTTCTTGGGCAGGTATTTATACACCAGCATGATCGACGGATAGAGCGAGGTGACGTCGCAGTGGAGCACATGATTGGCCGTGCCCTGAAACTCCATGTTGGTAAAACCGCCGACCACGCTGCCGACTTCGTCGGGATAGGGCACCGAGTGGCGCTGGTGCAAATACTCGCGCAGAAACAGCGCGTCGATCTTGGTGGCGTTGCCGCGCAGTGGAATGTTCTGGTAGCTGAACGGAAATATCTGCGCCTCGACGAAATAGCTCGGCGAAAGAATCTCCGAGATCGCCCGGGTCTCGCGCACGTCGTCGAGCGCGTAGCGAAACAAGGTGTCGGGATCATGGTCGAAATACCAGCTGACTTTGTCGCCCGGCACATAGGTGCGGTCGCCGGCGGCGACGCCGAAATGGCGAGCGATGTCTTTCAAGCCGAAACTCCCCAGCTCGCGGGTGGCGACGTCGTAGTGCTGGGCGAGAATCCAGGTGTCGACGATATGGCGGCCGAAGATTTCATATTTCCTATAAGTAATCGTCCGCTCGGCCACCTGCATGCGCGATGCCCGGCCGCTGAGCCGTGAGCCGTCGCGGCCGAAAGCGAGGGCGACTTTGTGGCGCTTGGCGCGGGCTTCGATATATTCCAGATCGAAGCGAAAAATATTATGCCCCTCGATGACGTCGGGGTCGCGCTCTCGAATTTCCTTGACCAGCTCGCGCAGCATGTCGGCTTCGCTGAACTCTTTCCCCGAGATCAAACGCTCCCAGCCGCTGGAGTCCGACAGGGCGATGGCGGTGATCCGGTCGGTTTCCCGCGCCGCGCTGGGAAAATTGAAACCGCTCTGGCAGTAGGTCTCGATGTCGAGCTGCAGGCGCTTCAACTCGCGGAAAGTCATGCCGAGAAACTGGGTCCGGCCCGACAGCAGCAAAAATTGATGCAGCGGATCGCTGAAATACCAGTAGGGCGCGTCGCCAGCGGACGGCGTCTTGCCGGTCTTTTTTTGCAAATAGGTCTTGGCGCTGTCCAACTGTTTCAAGTCGGCGAATGTTACTAACCGGTTAAAGGCGCCGCTGCCGGCGAGCTTTTCGATTTGCGCCTCGCCGCTCCAGCTGCTGAGCGGCTCGTCGCCTTCGAGCAGCATCAAGGGGCGGAAGGCGGCGCTTTCGCTGCGCACCCGGTCGCCGTCGCGGAAAAAGATTTTCACGCTGGCGTCGCCGTCGACCTCGTAGGCAATCGCTGCCGGCGTCGTGTCATGGCCGAACAGGACTTCGTTTTTTTGAAACAGCGGGAGCAGTTGTTGCCGTTGGGCTTGCATAAGATCAGCGCCGACTATAGCAAACCGTCGAGGTTTCTCCTAGTCGCTTGAGTTCGCTCGGCCGCCGCCATGGCGACAAAATTTATTGCGCCGAGCGCTTTTCTCTGGAGCGTTTAGGCCGGGATATGGTAAATTAACGGCAGTTATGGACCCACTTAGTTTCGATAGCCGGCCGACCTTGCAGCGGCCGACCCTGGTGCTGGCGTTTGCCGGTTGGAGCGACGCCGGGGCGTCGGCGACCACCGCGCTGCGCTATCTGGTCGACAATCTGATGGGCAAGAAGTTCGCCAGCATCGATCCCGAAGAGTTCTACGATTTCTACCGCCAGCGGCCGGTGGTGCGCCTCAATGACGCTAAGGTGCGCGAGATCCATTGGCCGTCCTTCGATTTTTACCATGGCGCGGGCATCGGCCTGGAGAAGGATTTTATTTTCGGCATCGGCGCCGAGCCTCATCTGCGCTGGCGGACTTTCACCGAAACCATGCTCCGTTTCGCCCGCGAGTGCGACGCCGAAATGATCGTCACCCTGGGCGCCTATCTCGACGAGGTATTGTACACCCGGCCGGTGCCGCTGACCGGCTACTCCACCGATCCCAAGCTGATGGACGAGCTCGACCTGACGCCGTCGCGCTACCAAGGCCCCACCGGCATCGTTGGTGTGCTCACCGACGCCTGCCGCCAGAATAACGTCGCCAACTTGAGCCTCTGGGCGTCGCTGCCACATTATTTAAACGTCTCGCCCAATCCGCGTGGCAGCTTGGCCTTGTTACTGCGCATGAACCAATGGCTCGGCCTGCGCGTCGACACCACGCCGATGGAACGCGCCGCCGCCGATTTCCAAGCCAAGATCAATGAAGCCGTCAACGCCGACGCCAAACTTTCCGCTTACGTCCGTGAGTTGAAGAAACGTGAATTCGAGCAATGAAACTTTCCGTGTTGGTGCCGGTCTACAACGAGGAGCGCACGTTGGAAGAAGTGGTTCGCCGCGTCTGCGCTTTTCCGATGGCCAAGGAGATCATCCTGGTCGACGACGGTTCGCGGGATAAGAGCCGCGAGATTCTCACCCGCTTGCAGGCGGCCAACCAGCAAGCCAACGACCCGCTCAATCAAATTAAAATTTTCTTTCAGCCGCACAACCAGGGCAAAGGCGCGGCGCTGCGAACCGCGCTCAGCCATGTGACCGGCGAGATCGTGTTGGTGCAGGATGCCGATCTGGAATACGATCCCGCCGACTATCCGGCGTTGATCGCGCCGATCGCCAAGGGGCAGGCCGATGTGGTCTACGGCACGCGCTTTGCCGGCGGCGGCGCGCACCGGGTGTTTTTCTTTTGGCACTCCATGGGCAACCGGTTCTTGACCCTGTTGTCGAACATGCTGTCGAATCTCAACCTGTCCGATATGGAAGTCGGCTACAAAGTTTTTCGCGCCGAAGTTTTAAAAGATGTTGTCCTCGAATCCAACCGCTTCGGCTTCGAGCCCGAGATCACCATGAAGCTCGCCAAGAAGCGCTGCCGGTTCTACGAAGTGCCGATCTCCTACCATGGCCGCACCTACGAAGAGGGCAAGAAGATCACCTGGAAGGATGGCGTCGCGGCGCTGTATTATATGATTCGGTTCCGGTTTTCGGATTAAGAAATTTTAACCACGAAAAACCCAGCGCGGCGAAGCCGCAACCAAAGAAAAAGAAGAAATTACACCGCAGAGACACAGAGTTCGCAGAGTTCGGAAAGTATCTTAATCAGAGTCTCTTGCCTCCGCGACCTCGGCGTCTCTGCGGTGAGTCTTCCGGAAAATTTGCGCAAGCCGCGCAAATTGTCATGGATAGTAGTACGAAAATGGGTTTCCTAAATTTCGTGATTTTCGTGGTTGCCTTTATCCCCGCGCCCCCTCGTTCCACAGTTCATCCATGTAATCGCGCAATGCTTCCTTAAGCGGGAATTTCGGCGTGTAGCCGAGCTCGGCTTGGCTGAAGCTGATGTCCATGGGCAGGCTACGGCTCTTGTCGGCCACCGTGGTGCCGCTGACTTTCACTTCCAGCTTGGGCGCGACTTCGCGTACCACTTGGGCCAATTGCTCGGCGCCATGCACCGCGCCGGTGCCGGCGTTGTAGATGCGCTGTTTGGGATTCTGCGCCTGACAGGCGAGCAGCAGCGCCAGGCCGACATCCTTGCCGTAGACATATTCGTTGGGGCCGTAGGTCTTGGCGTCAATCGTGATCGGCTCGCCTTTGATCATCGCCAGCGCCAGGTCGCGCATGACTATGCCGACGGTGGAGCCGCCGACGTAAAAGCCGCGGCCGAACACGCCGCCTGGTCGGATGATGATGGTGTCCAATTTGTACATGCTGGTGTAGGCGTGGATCAGGTGTTCGGAGCAGACCTTGGTGGTGGCGTAGAGATTGTGACCGCCGATGGGGTGGAGTTCTTTAACCACGTTGTCGGTGATCTTGCCGCGTTCGTAGACGCCGAAGGTGCTGACGTAGACCACTCGGCGCAGTTTTCTCAAGCGCGCCGCTTCTAGAATGTTTATCGTTCCCAGAATGTTGTTGGTGGCGCCGGTGTAAGAGTTTTCTTGCACCTTGCCGCCGATCAACCCGGCGCTGTGGACCATGGTGTCGACGTTGAATTTCTCAAGTGCGGTCAGCAGCGCCGGCAGGTCGAGCATGTTGGCCGCGACGACATCGGCTTTACCCTGGCCGACGACTTTGGCGATGTAATCGCGATTGGGCGAGAGATCGAAGAGCACGACTTTATGGCCGGCGTCGACCATCTGCCGCGCCGCGTGGGCGCCGATCAGTCCGGCGCCGGTGATGAGAACGTTCATGATTTTACCTCCAAGGACAAAATAAAAAGCTACATTAAGTGGGCGCGATGGAGCTGTCAATCTGCGCGGAGCGGTTTGCATGCGCTTTGGGGCAATTATAAATTGCCTCACGAACACCAACGGGCTGGTGGAGCTTGCCGCGCTCGTGTCACGGGCATGCGGCTAATGCGAACGATCGTTGGTTGGTAGAGGGACTATTCATGAAGACAGTAATTTTAGCGCTTTGCTTGAGCCTATCGCTCTGGTCTGCCAACGGTTTCGCCCAACTCGGCAAACTCACAGTGAGCTACAGCTCCATCGCGGCGGCCAATTTGCCACTGTGGCTGGCCAAGGATGCCGGCCTGTTCGCCAAGAACGGGCTCGACGTCCAGTTGGTTTATATTCGTGGCGGCACCACGGTCATGATGACGCTGTTGTCGATGGAGACGCCGATCAGCCAGACCGGCGGCTCATCGATCGTTAGCGCTAACCTGCGCGGCGCCGATGTGGTGATGATCGCCGGTGGCAACGCGACCACCGATTGGTGGCTGCTCAGCCGACCGGAGATCAAAACCGGAGAACAGCTGCGCGGCGGCGCGGTGGGCATCGCGGTGTTCGGCGGAAGCTCGGAGATCTTCGCGCGCTTGGCGCTGAAAAAGTTGGGACTAACGGCGATGAAGGACTTGGCGCTGCTCCAGATCGGCGGCATGGCCGAGCGGCTGAGCGCCTTGGAAAGCGGCCGGGTGAAGGCGGTGATCCTGCCGCCACCGGATGCCTTCATCGCCCAGAAGCGGGGCTTCAACACCTTGGCCCATGTGGCGCAGCCGTTTCAAACCTCAACTCTGGCGAGCTCGCGTCGCTATATTCGCGAACAGCCGGAGACCGTCAGACGCTTCGTCAAAGCGCAGATCGAGGCGGTGCATCGCATGAAAGTGGACCGTGACCTCGGTCTGAAAATTCTCGCCAAGTACAGCGGCGCGCAGGACCGGGAGATTGTCGAGAAGAGCTACGACTTCCAAGCGAGCGACGACAAACTCTCGCCCAAGCAGTATCCGACGTTGGAGGGGATTCGCAATATTCTCGACGCCCTCGCGCCGGCTGAGCCCAAAGCCAAAACGGCGAAGCCGGAAGACTTCGTCGACGTGAGCTTTATCCGCGAGCTTGACCAGAGCGGCTATATCGACGGGCTGTACAAAAAGAAGTGAGCGCCGGCCATCCTATTTGATGCCGAGCTCCTGGTTCACTTCGCGCTGCAAGCTGAAATCGAAAATCTTTGCCGCCGCCACCGGCTCCTTGAGTTTCAACACGTCGACTTCGGCGCGGAGAAAATCATCCACTTCCTTGTCGGTGGGTAGGCCATTGGTGGTGAAGGCCGGGCGGGCGAGCTTGTAGGATTCCAGCGCCACGGCCATTTCCACATTCAAATATTTCGCCAGCACTTCGGCGGTGCCCCGTTCGTTTTCCAACAGATAACGGTGCGCCCGGGCGCGGGCGCGCAGGATGCGTTTGACCAGGTCGCGCTTCTCACGCACGAGCTTTTCGGTGAAGGCCAGGCCGTTTTGCAGGTTGGGCAGGTCGTCGAGAGTGCTGCCGTGGATGCGCAGCTTGAATTTATCGCGGGCGAGAATCACCGTCGGCGGCGACAGGGCGGCCAAGTGAATCGTGCCGCTGATCAGGCTTTGCAATTGCGCCGGCACATCGCCGCCGATCACCATAGTGATGTCTTTGTCGGTGTCGAGGCCGGCCCTGTGCAACAGGCGTAGACCGGCCAAGTGCTGGGCGCCACCGAAGGTGGTGGTGCCGAAGGTTTTGCCTTTGAGCTCGGCCAAGGATTTGATATCCGGCTTGGTCACCAGCCAGAAGAGATTTTTCTTGAGGCTCTGGGACATCACCTTGACCGGCAGTTCGCTGCGCTCCATGGCGCGGATCACCGTGCCGACGTTGTTCACCGCATGGGCATCGCCGCTGAGCAGCGCGGTGACGCCGATGTTGCCGCGCACCTGAACGACATCCGCCAGCAGTCCTTCTTGGCGGAAGAATCCGCGCTCCTGGCCGATGTAGAGATCCACCGAGGCGATGCTCCGGCTCGGGTAGGTGATGACGATGCGATCGAGCGGTGTCTGGGCCTGTGCCGCGGCGCCGGTGGCGAACGCGAACCAAGCGAGCATGGCGAATGTAAGTTTCATTTGGCTCCCGATATTTAGTGGAAAAGTCCTGGATGTCAACCGAGCTTAGGGTGCCAGCGCGGCGTCTCTTGAAACCACCGCGGAAGTTACAGTATACAAAGGGAAACAAGGAGGATAGTTCCCATGAAAGTAAAGCAAATTTATCATATCAGCTTGCCCTGCAACGACCTCGAACGCGGCGTTAAGTTCTACACCGATGTCTTGGGCATGAAATGCACCAAGATCGGCTACGACACCGAGAGCGGCGGTCTTTACAAAGACAAGTACGGCATGTTCCCCAACATCGCCCGGCTGTTTATGGAAGACGGCATGTGTTTGGTGCTGTTCCAGCGGCCGGAAGAAATTGACCGGGGTGACTTTGACGAGGGCACGTCCCACTTGGCGCTGGAAGTCAGCCCGGAGGACTTCGAGAAAGCCAACGACGAACTCACCAAGGCCGGCGTACGAGTGACCATCGATAAGCCGGTGGTGCGGCCGACGGGCAAGGCGATCTACTTCTACGATACGGAGCAGAATTACATTCAGCTTTGGTCGAGACCGTAGCGGTAGCGGTCAGCAATCAGCGGTCAGCCCTCGGATCGATCGCTGAAGTCTTAGGCAGTTTCATTCCCCGAGTTTCCTGAAGAAATCTTCAGGGGGCTCGGGGAATGTCTTTTTGGCCGTCGGCGAGTCTTTTCGCTGAGGTTAAAAAGCCGGTATGGGCGACCATGCGGTGCTGCGGCCGGGCGCTCATGCCTTTGAAGTGCCAGAAGCGCATCATGGTTTCGCTGGTCTCGATGCAGGCGAAGCGTTTGTCGTCGCGCAGGGCGTCGACGAGATTTTTCACTTGCAGCACGGTCGGCAAGTAGCAGAGCAAAATGCCGCCGGGGCGGAGCACCTTCCAGGCTCTCTCAATCACATGCCAAGGTTCGGGTAAGTCCAAAACCACCCGGTCGATGTCGGTTTCATCCAGGTCGGTACCGACGTTGCCGAGCTTGATCGTCCAGTTGGGCGATGGGCCGAAGTAGCGTGAAACGTTTTGCTGTGCCATTTCGGAAAAATCCTCGCGCAGCTCGTAGGAGATGAGCCGCCCCTCGCTGCCGATGGCGCGCAAGAGCGCCATGCTCAGCGCGCCGGCGCCGACACCGGCCTCGACCACCCGCGCGCCGGGAAACAGATCGGCCCAAATCAAAATCGGCCCGATGTCCTTGGGATAAATCACTTGCGCGGTGCGCGGCAGATTCGGAATCAGCTGCGGCAGGCTCGGCCGAAAAACCAAAAACGGCTCGTTCATCGACGAGCGCACGACGATGCCTTCGTCATGGCCGAGAATGTCTTCGACGGCGATCTTGCCGCCGCGGATAGCGATGGGCCGACGCTGATCGAGGCGCGCAAGATATTCCCGTTCCTTGCGGTCGAGCAAGATCACCGGTTCGTCGGCGGCCAAGGGGCCTCTGCGATAGTTGTTGTCCATGTTTGTGTTATTGGTGATTTAGCAGTTGGAGTTTCAATGTTAGCGTTATGGCTGGTGTCGCCCTAAGCGGAACTCGGAATATCTCTCGCAAAGACGCTAAGCTCGCAAAGGTCGGAGGTCAAGGATCAAAAAGTTCTTAAGAGAACTTATTTTTTTCTCTCCGAACTTTGCGTCTTGGCGCCTTTGCGAGAGGCAAATCCGATTCCGCTTCACTTGATCGTGTAGCTGCCCATGCCTTGGCGGTGCAGTTCGTCGACGATGTCGCGCACTTCTTGGGAGCGGTTCAAATCGCCAATCAGGATCGCGTCGGGAGTATCGACGACGACGGCGTTGTCGATGCCCAACAGCACCACCAGCCGGTCGGGGGAATGGATCAGACAATTTTTCGAGCCGATCTGAACCCAGCGACCGTTGCCGGCGTTGCCATGGGCGTCCTTGCCCATCATGCGATGCACCGCCGACCAGCTGCCGACATCGCTCCAGCCGAAGTCGGCTTCGACGGTGACGACTTTGCCCTCGGCGCCGGCCTTTTCCAGCACCGCGAAGTCGATGGAGATGCTCGGCATCTTGCCATACTCGCGGCCGATGACCCGCTTCAATGCCGGGCTTGGGTTGCCTAAGGATTTTCCCTTGGCCGCTGTACCGATGCGGCTGAGGGCGGCGCCGATCTCGGGCTGATAGCGCTGCAACAGTTCCAGCAGTAACGACGCTTTCCAGACGAAGATGCCGCTGTTCCACAGGGAACCTTGGCGGATTAATTTTTTCGCTGCCGCTTCATTGGGCTTTTCGGTAAATTTTTTGACCTGGAAGGCGCCGGCGCCAGGCGAGAGCTCGGCGCTCTTCATGATGTAGCCGTAGCCGGTTTCCGGATAGTCGGGGCGGATGCCGATGGTGACCAGCCGGTCATGTTTTTTCGCCAGCGTGATGGCCGCCTTGAGCGTGCGCTGAAAACCTTTGATGTCGGTCACCCAATGATCGGCGGGCAGCACGACCATGATGCCGTTGGGATCGCGGCGCAGCACTTCCAGCGCCGCCAAGCCGATGCAGGGCGCGGTGTTTTTGCCGAGCGGCTCGGCGAGAAAATTATTCTTCGCCAGCGCCGGTAGCTCTTTTTTGAGCGCGCCGACCTGTTCGGCGACAGTGACCACGAGAGTCTGGTCGCGGCCGCCGAGGCCGTAGACCCGCTCGGCGGTTTCGTCGATGAGGCTTTTGCGGCTCAGGATTTTTAACAACTGTTTAGGCCGCTGGGCGCGGCTGAGCGGCCAAAAGCGCGTGCCTTTGCCGCCGGCGATGATGATGTTGAAGCAATGTTTTTCCATTTTGTCGTCGATTTGCTGAGCGTGGCGGTTAGTGTACGGTAGGCGCCATGGGCGATCAAGCAGAGGGAGAAAACAAATCTTGGCGGGTGCCCGACGGCGTGGCGGCGCTCCGTCTGGACGGATTCCTGCGCCAATGTTTGCCCCATTTGTCGCGCCAGGAAGTCGAGCGCGCAATCGCCGAGCATTGGTTTCGCGTCAATGGCCGCGCCGCGCGTAAGGGCGAGCGCGTTAGCGGCGGCGACCAAGTTGACTTTGTCGGGCCGGCGCAGCTGCTCGCGTCAGCGCCGCCACCGGCGCCGCAGCTTGAGATCGCGATCGTTTACGAGGACCAAGCGCTCCTCGCCGTCGACAAGCCGGCGGGTTTGCCGACCCATGGCTTCTCCGGCCGGGATGGCGCGACGCTGGCGAATTTTCTCGCCGCCCAGCGGCCGGAGATTTTGAACATCGGCGCCAATCGCTGGGAGCCCGGGCTGGTGCACCGTCTCGATATCGAGACTTCCGGCGTCGTGCTGATCGCCAAGACCCAGGCGGCGTTCGACACGCTGCGCCAACAGTTTCGCCAGCGCGAGGTCAAGAAGCTTTACTTAGCCTTGGTTTGGGGCGAGCCACTGGAACGCGGCACCATCGAGCTGGCGCTGGCCCATGATCGCGGCGACCGCCGCCGCATGGTCGCCGTGCGCGATCCCGAGCGCAGCACCGACCGGCGGGTGTGGCGCGCCGTCAGCCATTATCGCGTCGTCGCCAGTGGCCATGGCACAAGTTTACTGGAAGTCGAGATGGAGACCGGCGTGACGCACCAGATTCGCGTCCATCTATCGTCCAACGGCTATCCGATTGTCGGTGACACTCTTTACGGCGCGGATTATCCGGAGCGGTTCGGCCTGGCGCGTCATTTCTTGCATGCCCGCAGTCTGACCCTACGCCATCCGGTGAGCGGACTGCCGTTGACGGTCAGCGCCGAACTCGCGCCCGAGCTGCGCGAGGTTTTACAGCGAATTAAGATGCCAATTTAGGCGACCACGGGTGCGGCTTTGATGCCTTTGGCCTTGGCGCAGGCGCCGCAGAAGTTGTTGGCGGTGACGGCTTCTTCCATCCAGCCGTCGTCGAGGTTGTGGCAGATTTTCTTGCACTCGAAGCAAATGTAGTACAGGCCGTCGATGCTTTTGTTGATCTTCTCCCGGTTGAGCACTCGGCCGCGCAGCTTGTCGATGCGAATGCCCAGTAGCTCTTCGTAGTTTTTCTTTATCTTGCGCCGGCCGGCTTCGTCACTTGGTAAATCTTCGTCCTCGGACTCGTCATGGGTGCCGTCGTCAATGTAATCGTGCGAACGATCCTTGGCTGGCCGTCCCGCGGTTTTCTTCTTGGTTCGTGGCATTGGGCTTAGCACTCCGTGCGAAATTGGTCCTGGCGGCGATCAGTAAACGGGACTATTTCATAATGAACGGTGGTCAGGTTGTCAATAGTGAAGTCGGAAAGCAGCCAATTAAGTTTGCCCATTGGGTATCGAGCGCCGGCCGGCTGGTGAAAAGTTTGGCGGGTGTCTCCAACCTTGGGTCTCGAAGGAGTCTGAACCGGAGCCCGATTGGAGAAATTGCGACTTACCGTTTGCCGGGGAGAGCCCGATTGCAGTAGGTTTATGGTCGCTACGCTCCCTGGAGGTTGCTCACGGCGCGTCGGAAAGAAATCGTTTCATGATCGAAAAACATCACAGCTATTGCGCCATGTGTATTTCGCGCTGCGGCGTTATCGCGACTGTCGATGACGGCGTGCTGAAAAGCGTCAACGCCGATCCCGCCCATCCGAATGGTTGTATCTGTGTCAAAGGCACGGCCGCGGCGGAAATCGTTTACTCTCCCGATAGACTCCGCTTTCCAATGAAGCGCACCCGACCCAAAGGGGATAATGATCCCGGCTGGGTGCGCATTTCGTGGGACGAGGCGATGGCAACGATCGCCTCGCGGTTGCTGGAGGTCAAAGCCAAATATGGCCCGGAGTCGGTCGTGTTCGGCATGGGCACTCCTTCGGCGAGCGGTATCTCCGACGCGGCGCGCTGGCTGGATCGCTTAACCAATACGTTCGGCAGCCCAAACGGCTTGTCACCCCTTTATGTCTGTAACTGGAATCGCGAGTGGGGATCGCACTATACCTACGGCGTTGCGACGCCACGGCCGGATTATGACAACTCCGGCTGTATATTGCTCTGGGGGTTTAACCCTTACGCCTCGTGGCCGGCGGCGGCGGCGCGCGTCAGCGCGGCGAAAGCGCGCGGGGCAAAGCTCATCGTCATCGATCCGCGCCAATCGAATATGGCGGAGAAGGCCGACCTCTGGCTCCAGGTTCGTCCGGGAAGTGACGGCATCCTCGCGCTCGCTATGATTCATGTCATGGCGGAGGAAAATCTCATTGATACAGCCTTCGTGCGCCAGTGGACCAACGGGCCTTTTCTGGTCAGAAACGATAACCAACAGCTTCTCACTACCCGCGATATTTCCGCCGACGGCGATGCGGATACGTTCTTTGTTTGGGATGAATGCGGTAACAGTCTGGTGAGCTATCGCGCCGATGGCGGTTATGCAGGGAATGACGTAGTGCCGGCCTTGTCAGGTTCTCACGCCGTTACGCTCATCGATGGCCAGGTTGTCGAGTGCCGGCCAGCCTTGGCTCATCTCGCGCAAATTGCCGAGGTCTATGCGCCCGAGCAAACCGAGGAATTCACTGGGGTGCCGGCCCAAGAGGTGCGCCGCGCCGTGCGCCTGTTCAGCGCCGAAAAGCCGTCTTGCTATTACAGTTGGAACGGCATCGAACAACATAGCGACGCAACCCAAACCAACCGCGCCTTGTGTATTTTTTACGCGCTCACCGGTCAATTCGACGAGCGCGGCAGCAATATCATTTTACCGATGCCTCAGCTGCGCGCTCCCGGCGCTCCAGAATTTGTCTCTAAAGACGTTGCGGCACGCCGGCTTGGCCGCGCCGAGTATCCGCTCGGTTCGCCCGGTCATGGAGCGACGATTCAACCTGAGCATGTCTATCGCGCGATTTTAACCGGAGAACCTTATCCAGTGAAGGCGCTGCTCAGTTTCGGCGGTGATCTATTGCTCGCCCAGGCGGGAGTGGCCCAAGGCGAAGCAGCGCTCAAAACTCTCGACTTCTATGCGCATGTGGACATGTTTACCAACCCGAGCGCGACCTTCGCCGATCTGTTGTTGCCCGCGTCGACTTGCTGGGAGCATGAAGGTCTCATGCCGGGATTCGTGACCGCGGAAGAAACCGCGAGTTGGGTTCAGCTGCGGCCGGCGGTGGTCGGAGCGCTGCATGAATCGCGCGCCGACTTGGAAATCATCTTCGAGCTGGCAACTCGTCTGGGTTTGGGCGAGCATTTTTTCAACGGCGATATCGGCGCCGCGTTGAACTGGCATCTGGCGCCAACGGGGTTGAGCGTAGAAAAATTGCGCGAGCAACGGATGGGCGTCCGTGCGCCAGGTCAGATGGGGTATCGAAAGTATGCCGAACTCGACGAACAGACTGGCCGCCCCAGGGGCTTTCACACGCCGACGCGCAAGCTGGAAATATTTTCTAGCAGATTCGCCCAGGCCGGATACCCGCCGCTTCCTGGGATGCCCATTCACGGTGACGGCGATCACCATCGACCAGGGACAGCGGACGAATATCCATTGATCCTGACATCTTTCCGGCTGGTACAGTTTTGCGATCAGCAGCATCGCAACATTCCACGCCTACGTAAGCAGGTGCGCGAACCTTTGCTGGAAATCAATCCGCTAACCGCGGCAGGGTTGGGTATTAACGAAAACGACGGGGTTGTGTTGGAAACAACAACTGGAAAAATTCGTCTCAAGGCAAAGTTTAATCGAGGCCTCCACGCGAAAGTCGTGGCGACTCAGTACGGCTGGTGGCAAGGCTGCGAAGCGCTCGGACTCCCCGGCTACGATCCGCTGTCGCCCGACGGCGCCAACATCAATTTGATTATACCGTTCGACCGGCGCGACCCCATCAGCGGCGCAGTGCCGCACCGTTCGCAGCACTGCCGGGTGCGTAAGGAGAATTGACTTGCGATCTGCAATAGGAAAGCTTGGTTGTATCAGTGACGTCGCTGCTGCCACCCGGTACTTGGCCTGCGAAGCTGGACGTAATGTGACCGGCCAACTGATTACGGTCGACGGCGGGTGCACGATCGGTGAGTGAAGAGCCTAAAATGGCGGACTGGCCGCAGTCTCAATAATCTCTGCGGCGACGGTGGTGGATGGGATCACGTATCTGCGCGATCGCTCAACCGGAGATCCTCTTCTTTGAGTTTTCTCGCGTAGTAACGCCAGATCCAGGAATCGTTAAACGTAGATCCGAGGTCGGGAAGTTTTTCGATATCTTCAGGCGAGATGTCCGGCGCGCTACGGCCGGTTTGAGCTGCTTGCAGCGTAGCTTTAGCCAATATGTTGAAGTTCAAAGCGCGCACCGTGGCTTCTTCCACCGTCTTTCCGGTAACGGTAATCCCGTGACCTTTCATCAGGCAAAGCGATTTCTCACCCATGATTTCTATCATGGGAGCGGCGAGTTCAGGCCGTGTCACAAGATAGGACCGCGGAAACACCGGGATACCCTCTAAGGCCATGCGCATGGCGGGTATATTAAACGCGCCAAAGATGGGACGGAACTTCAATTCCGTGATGCCGCAAATGAGCGCTTCCGGCGGGTGAGCGTGAATGACACAACCTACCGTGGGGCGCATTTTATAGATCTCACCATGAATGGGCAGTTCGTTCGGTGCCTGGTATTGTTCGCTCTTGTGCGGCCCCTTGCCGTCAAAGTCTACCCTTTGTATGGCATCCACCGTGGTATAGCGCACGCCGTCCTCTTGCGGGCTCCGGCAGCGAATCCATATGTCTTCTGAATCGGCGATCCGAGCGCTGACGTGACCGGTGATTCTGTCCACCATGCCCTCCATGGCTAACATGCGGCATGAAAGCATAATCTTTTCTCTTAGTTCTTCAGTAGGATCGGCCATCGGTTTTCAATCCATTTCGCGGTTAAGATGGGGTTCGCAGGTTTTGACTAACCGCCGATGATTTCGTTTAGACCTTCAACGATCTGGGCGATTTCTTCCGGCGATGCGCTGCCGATCACTTTGCCGATCCGTTCAACCGCCAATGTTCGTATCTGGCTGATTTTGACCCAAGATTGTTTCGGAAGCCTTCTCGAGTGAAGTTCAAGGGTCAACGGAAAGCTGGCTCGCTGGGGCTGACTCGTGAGTGCGACCGCGATGACCGTTCCGGAGCGATCATTGAAAACATCATGGCTTAGAATCAAGACCGGTCGTAGTCCTGCTTGTTCGCGGCCCCGGACCGGATTCAAATCAGCCCAGCGAATCTCGCCCCTCAGTATTCGGGCCATTCCTTCAGTTCCTCGGAAAGCCCTTCCTCGGCCAAGGCTTTTTCAAAGGCCGGATCGAGTTTCGCGCACTCTTGGGCCAAACGGCTTTTTTCGATCCTCGAGAGTTTTTCGGCAACCGCTTCTTCGATGGCCTGGCTGCGATTGGGGAACACTTGTTTGCGCACCAGTTTGTCGAGGCGGTCGAGGGTCGATTCGTCGAGCGAGATTGCCACTTTTGCTCTTGCCATGGGTACCTCCAGCGAGTATGACGATAGTTCATACTCTAATGTCGGTCAATAGACTAAAGAAGGGAATATATGTTCGAAGTCGCGGAAGCATACGAAGCGATGATGGGGCGGTGGAGCCGGCAGTTGGCGCCGTTATTCGTGGAGTTCGTCGGGGTTCGGGATGGCGACACGGTGCTCGATGCGGGATGCGGCACGGGATCGCTGTCGGCGGCGCTGGCCAGAATGACGAAAGCGTCAAAGATTGTCGGCGTCGATCCTGCCGGCGGTTTTATCGAATACGCCCGAACCCAAATTGCCGATCCGCGGGTCACCTTTGAGGTTGGCGACGCGCAAAACCTTCCTTACTCGGACGCATCTTTCGACCGCTGCATGGCACTACTCGCGGTTGACTACATCCCGGATGTGCGCAGGGCCACGCTGGAAATGCGTCGCGTCACCAAAACAGCGGGGGTCGTGGCAACCGCCATGTGGGACCGTAGTGGCGCTAATGAGCTTGACAGCTGCTTTTGGCATGCCGCGGCGGCGATCGATCCGACCGCGAAAGGGTCTTCTGGGAGACGGGGATCGTACGGTTCTGCCGAAGCGCTCTCAGATCTCTGGATCGGTGCTGGTTTGATAGACATCGAAGTGGCTGGTGTGACAATGCCCTGTCATCTCTCTTCGTTTGATCAGTTGTGGCAGCCTTATTTAAGGAGCCAAGGCGCTACGGGCGCTTTCATGGCGGGTCTTTCGGCAGATCGTCGTGAAGCGTTAAGAGAAGCCATGCGGCAGAATGTCTTGGGCGATGGCCCCGACGGGCGGTTTACACTTCAGGCGAAAGCATGGGCAGTGCGCGGCGTCGTGTCTTAGAAAGGTGACGGTCTCGTTCGTTTGAGTAGCCGGATCGCCCAATAAGTTCGAGTTCAAAAGAAAGGAACATGATCCGTGAAAAATTTCGGCCACGCTAAATCGATGATCGACCTATTTAGCCGCTACATACCGACACGGGCGATCTATATCGCGGCCAAGCTCGGTCTGGCCGACCAGATCGGCGATGATGGAGCGAACGCGAGCGCTCTGGCCAAAAAACTCAACGTCAATCCAGACGCTCTGTATCGGGTCATGCGCGTGCTCGCCGGGATCGGAGTGCTGCGTGAAGACGACAACGAGCGGTTTTTCGTGACGCCGTTCGGCGATACCCTGCGGCAGAACTCCCCCCAATCGGTGCGCGACTATGCCATCTACAGTCACGAGTTCATCTACGAAAGGTTTGGCAAAATCATGGACAGCGTCCGCACCGGAGAACCGGTGATCGGCGATTTTTTCGCCCATCTGCGCGCTAACCCCGAGCAACAAGCGATCTTTCTAGCCGGTAGCGGTAACAAGTCGCGCGTCGAAACTGCGGCCATTATTGCCGCTTACGATTTTGCTCCATGTGGAAGAGTTATCGATGTCGGCGGCGGCAACGGTTCCTTCTTATCCGGTGTGATGACGGCCTGCGAACAGCTCTCTGCGGTGTTGTTCGACCAAAGCGCGGCCATTGAAGCGGCGCAGGCAGGCCGCGGCGGACCATTGCCCCGATGTGAATTTGTCGCGGGAAACTTTTTCGAATTCGTGTCGTCGGGAGGCGACACGTATATTCTAAAGCGCGTACTTGACGACTGGCCCGACGAGAAGGTGCTGCTGATTCTCCAGAATTGTCGCCAGGCGATGAAAAGCGAGAGCCGTCTGCTGGTCATCGAGCCATTGATGGGCCGGCCCAACGAGATGACTCCCGGACATTTCGCTGACATGAATTTCCTCGTGACGTTCAAAGGCGGCAGGATTCGCACCGAGCAGGAACATTTTAAGTTGCTTGGGCATGCAGGTTTTCGCCTAGAAAAGACGATACCGACCGATTCGGAAGTATCTGTGCTGGAGGCTTTCGCGGTTTAAATTTCGGAAATTTAAGTGCGCTTAGGAGGTAAACATGAAAATCGACGGCGGCTGCCATTGCGGCAAGATAACTTACAGCGCGGAAGTCGATCCGGACAAGGTCGGCATCTGCCATTGCACCGATTGCCAGACTCTGTCGGGGAGCGCGTTTCGGGTGAGCGTGGGCGCGACCAAGGAGAATTTTCACCCGCAAGGCGATATCAAGATTTATATCAAGACCGCCGAGAGTGGCGGCAAGCGCGCTCAAGGATTTTGTCCCGACTGCGGCACGGCGATCTACGCGACCGCGGCGACCGACCCGCAAGTGTTCAACATCCGCGTCGGTACGGTGCGCCAGCGCGCCGAGTTGCGGCCAAGATCACAGGGCTGGTACCGATCAGCGCAAAGTTGGGTCAACGATCTGGCGTCGATTCCGCGCTTCGCCAAACAGAAGATTCGCTGACGGTGGGTGGTGCCGGCGCCGTAGCATTCCTGGAATGAGAAAAATGTCGCTAGAGAGTTTTAGAACCGATAAGTTCTATTCGCGAATCGTCAACGCAGTCGATGCCGAATTGGCACGCCAAAACTTTGTCACTCCCATCGGCGTGTTCGTCTCGATGGGACTGCTTGAGCGGCGCGATTTGGAAAATTGGCGGGCCGGACGGATTCCGTACTTGGAGCAAGTCATCACGTGCAATCTTGCCAAGACGAGCCGCATCCTGCGGCTCCTGCGCTTCCACGCCCATGACTTGAATCTCAAGCCTTCCCATACGGTCTACTTGCGTCGAACCGCCAGTGGGAAAATCCCGCTGCGCTTCTCAAAGTCTGGAGTGAGAAATATCGAAGAAGCTTACGCAAGGCATTTTGTCAGGCAGGGGAAAATTACAACTCTCGATGCGCTCACCGAACATCAATCGGGCGGCGCAGGTTGAGGTAAATGACGTGGCGGGACGCGCTAAGCCCAAAGGTCGCTAATCTGGAACGATAGACCGGGGAATATCGCAGGCGTAAATAGATCGCTGCTCTGAGCCTGACTCGCGAGATCGTATTGCCCGCCGGCAAGGGTGTAGGCTTCGAGCGTTTGTTTGTCCGGATCGATGAGCCAGTAGTGAGGGATGGCATACTTGGCGTATAACTGGGCCTTGGCTTGACGGTCGTTGGCATGGGATGTCGGTGAGAGAATCTCGACGACTAGCGTCGGTGCCCCCTCGACGCCGCGCTGAGTGACGACTTGGCTACGGTCGTTGGCGATGAAGATCAGATCGGGTTGGACCACGGTCGTGTTGGCGAGGATGAGATCGGTCGGGGCTAGCAGGAGTCGGCCACTTCGACTAGCAAGAACATGGATGGACAATATTCGGTACAGATTGCCCAAAGCGATTTGATGTTTGGTAGCAGGCGCTGGTGTCACGGAAAGTTCTCCGTCAAGAATTTCGTAGCGATTGCGATCGTTGGGCAAGGCGCAGTAATCGTCGTAGGTGAGAACGATCTTTCCCGGCGCGATTAGTGGTGACAGATTGGCTGACATAGTGATTACTTTTGGTTGTTGCCTTGTCCCTGGCCCATAGGTTGTAGCAAGGGGTTCGGCTTGTCAAGATCGATATACGGAGGGTGAGAAATGATCCAAGTGCTTGTCACGTTCGCCATTGTGGCATTGCTCCAGTCGGCGGTTTACGGCGCCGAGAAGATCCGCATCGGCTTCCCGGAGTTCAACTCGTCGACGTTTACCCTGCCGATGGCGCACCTCAAAGGCTTCTTTCATGAGGAAGGGCTGCAAGCCGAGCTGATTCGCATCCGTTCGGCCATCGCCTTGCCGGCGCTGACCAGCGCTGAGATCGATTACCACACCGTGGTGGCGCCGGCGGTGACCGCGGCGTTGCGTGGCATTCTGGTGCGCGTGGTTGCTTGCTTCACTCCGGGGCTGACTACGGCGATCATCGCGCGGCCGGAGATCAAAACCGTGCAAGAGCTCAAAGGCAAGGTTATCGGCCTTAACAGCATCGGCGGCGGCTTGGAAAGCACGGTGCGGATTATGCTCAAGCATTACGGCCTCGATCCTGACAAGGATGTGAAGTTTCTCGCCACCGGCGGCATCGACACGCGTTTCGCGGCGTTGAAACAGGGCTTGACCCACGCGACGGCAGGTTCGACGCCGGCCGATTATCTCGGCAAGAAGTTTGGCTATGTCGTTCTGGCGCGGGCCTACGATCTGTTTAGCTATCCCAACACCGGATTGGTCGCCAGCGTGAAGAGCATTAAAGAGAATCCCGACCGGCTCAAGCGCGTTATCAAAGCCGGCATCAAAGCCAACCGCTACATCCTGCAAAACCGCGAAGGCACGATCCAAGTGATGATGCAGTGGATGCGCATCGACCGGGATACGGCGGTGGCGACTTATGATGGTTCGCTGAAGTCCTTCAATGACGATGGCGCGGTGTCCGACGCCGGCCTGCGCATCGCCATCGACGAATCGCGCAAGGCGATCAATATGACCCGCGAAGTGGCGTTCAGCGAGGTGGCGGATTTCGCCATGTTGCGCGAAGCGCAGCGGGAGCTGAGCAAATGATTTTGGATTGCCGATTTTGGATTTTGGATTGAGGAAGATGGCCCGTATGCGGATGGCACTAATTATATTCGCAGCACTTCTGTTTCAGCCGTCATTGCACGCCGCCGACAGGATCCGCATCTCCATGACCGGCTTTGCCGGGCAGTTCATGACCTTTCCGCTGGCGCAGAAGCGTGGGTTTCTAAGAGAGGAAGGTTTTGACGCTGAGATCATTCGCATCGCGGCGGCGGCGACGCGGCCGGCGCTGACCAACGGCGATATCGATTATTCGACCGGGATTGGCGGGACCTCGATCAATGCGGCGCTCAGCGGTGTGCCGATTCGCGTGGTCGCCTGCTTTGTGCCGGTGCCGGTGCTCGGCCTGGTGGCGCGGCCGGAGTTCAAAACCATTCAATCGCTCAGAGGCAAGACGGTGGCGATTCTAATTCCCGGCGGTGTGGCTCATTTCGCCGCCCGCGCCATGCTCAAGCATGGTGGCCTCGATCCAGAAAAGGAAGTTAAGTACATCGCCTCCGGGCCGCCCGATGCTCGCTATGCGGCATTGACTCAGGGATTAGTTGAAGCGGCGATTCTCGGGCCGCCGCTCGATTTCGAGGCGCGCAAGCAGGGTTACAACATTCTCTCGCGCGCCGATGAGGTGATGGTTCTCCCCGAGACCGGCTTGGTCGCCGCGGTTAAGAAGATCCAAGAGAAGCCCGATGAGATCAAACGGGTGATTCGCGCCGGCATCAAAGCCAACCGCTACATCCGCGCCAACCGCGATGGCACGGTGCAGTTCTTGACCGAGTGGTTGAAACTCAACCGCGAAGCCGCCGCGGCGACCTACGACAGCGTGGTGCGGGTCTACAATGAAGATGTCGGCATCTGTGACAAAGGCCTGCGCTCGATCACCGAGGAGACTAAAAAGGCCATGAAGTTGAGCCGCGATGTGCCTTACGGCGAGGTCGCCGAACTGGGGATTTTTCGCGAGGCGCAGCGGGAGTTGAACAATCAACCCCGGTAGTTGCGATTAGGGTTCCTTTAACGGCAGTACCGCGACACGAAGCTCAGCACGTAGCAATTCGAAATCGATCGTATTGGAAGTAACTACGGTCGCACCATGGCGCCGTGCTGTGAGGGCGATTAGGGCGTCGTTTTGAAACTCCCGTCGCTTGTTAATGTCCCAATCTTGTTTGTCGCCTATGATGCGCACGAGGCGTCCAGCTTCCCACCAGTCGGTAGCCGTGGGTTCCCAG
Source organism: Syntrophobacter sp. SbD2 (assembly GCA_945889495.1). GTDB lineage: Bacteria > Desulfobacterota > Binatia > UBA9968 > UBA9968 > DP-20. Next base: position 26,809 of record CAMDBU010000059.1, read on the forward strand.
CGGACGGTTGCAAGTGCAAAAAGTTGGGCGACGAGGCGTTGGGCGTCGCGATCTCGCGCGCCGCGGCGAAGCTCCGACAAGACGACGGCTGAATGGCGGATGATGAAAGCGCGCCGAAGATTCTCAAGTGACTCTTGGTGGAGACCGCGCTCCCAATGATCGATATAAACATTGGTGTCTAAGATAGCCGCTGCCATCTCACGACCGCTCCAGACTCCCGGACCGGAGCGACCGTTGGGTTTTTTTCATGAACTCCCAGAAATCCTCCATCTCGGCGACCCGTTCGACGGATAAGCGAATGACTTCAGCATCGGTCTTTACGCCGAGAGCTTTTTTCGCCCGCCTCAGCACGCGTTCGTCGACAACATATGATTTGCGCTTGGGTTTTGCTGGTTCCGCCATCTTGCCTCCGACGCTTGAAGGAATTTTTTCATATCATAGGAGCAAATATGCTACGTATCAAGGTAAGTGTTTTTACGGTAAGCAGCGACAAATAGGGATGCGGCGGGGCGCGTACGATCCATGATGTTGAGCCACGAGGAGTGCGAGCCAGATAGCACGGCTTGACAGCAGGTGCGAGGTTCGACCAGTGTGGCCATCGGTTCTCGTGCATGGGGGTAGGCGATGGCGGCGACTGCTGAACTGGTCCGTATGGAAGGGGTTTACGATGATCTCGAAGAACATTCTTAGATTGATTGGGATAGGCGGATTTCTCCTACTGCTGGTGTTCGCCAAGCCGTTCGTGATCGTGCGCGCGGGTATGGTCGGGGTAGTTTATAGTTTCGGTTCCATCGTCGGCCAGGTGGACGAGGGGTTTCATTTGATCTGGCCCTGGTGGTTCATTACTCACACCGACATCAAAGTGCAGCGCGCGGTGTTGGAAAAGCTGCCGTCATTTAGCGCCGAGACCCAGGATGTTTTCGTCAGAGCGAGCTTGAACTATCAGGTGTCGCCCAAGGCGGTGCAGACGCTGTTTCGCTCGGTGGGTCCGGATTACTACCATGTCTTGATCGAGCCGCGGGTGGCGCAGAATTTCAAGGACGAGACGGTCAAGTACAAGAGCGTCGACATCGCGCCCAACCGCGAGAAAATTCGCCAGGCGGTGCGCCAGCGGCTCGAAGCCGAGCTGTCGCCCTACTCGATTCACATCATCGACTTGCTGCTCGACAACGTCGACTTTAGCGCCGCCTTCAAACAATCCATCGAGAACAAGCAAATCGCCACGCAGAAGTCGCTTGAGCAAGAACAGCTCGTGTCGGCGGCGAAATTCGCCGCGCAGCAGCGGGTCGAGACCGAAAAGGGCGAAGGCGAAGCCAAGTTGGCGCGGGCTGAGAAGGAAGCGCTGGCCAACCAAAGGTTGTCGGCGTCGCTGACGCCGTTGCTTGTGCAGCACGAAATGATCCAGAAGCTATCGGACAAGATTCAATTGATGGTCGTGCCACAAGGTCAAAATTTATTGATGCAGATGCCGACGCTGGGCGCGACGAAGTAACTGAAACGAGGAGTAGATGGACTTAGGTTTGAAAGACAAGGTGGCGATCGTTTCGGGGGCGAGCGACGGTATCGGGCTGGTCACGGCGCGAAGCTTGGCGCGGGAAGGGGCGCGGGTGGTGATTTGCGCGCGGCGCGAGGCCAAGCTCTTCGAAGCTAGGGATGCGATCGCCAAGGAAACCGGCGCGGAAGTATTAGCCATTCAATGCGATGTGCGGCGGCTGGATGACGTGCAACGTTTGGTGGCGCAGACGGTGCAAAAAATCGGCGCCATTCATATTCTCGTCAACAATGCCGGCAGCGTGCCGTCGATCAAGTTCACCGATGTCAGCGACGCCCAATGGTACGAATATCTGGAGCGCAAACTGATGGGCTACCTACGCATGGCGCGGGAGGTGGTGCCGCATATGCAACGGGCCGGTTGGGGACGGATCGTCAATGTCGCCGGCACGGCGGGCTGGGAGCCGAGCAATACGGCGATGGCCGTCGGTCTCAACAATGCCGCGGTGATGAACTGGACGAAATCGATGTCGTTGCAATACGCCAGCGACGGCATTTTGATCAACACGGTGGCGCCGGGTTCCATCGACACGCCGCGCCAAGTCGGCAACCGCCAGCGCGAATCGGAGGTCACCGGTAAGAGCGTCGAGGAATTGCGTAAGGCACGGGTGAAAGATATCCCGCTCGGCCGCCTCGGCCGGCCGGAAGAGGTGGCCAACTTGATCACTTTTCTCGCCTCAGATTGTTCGAGCTACATGACCGGCACTTGCGTGACCATCGACGGCGGCGTAGTCAGAGGGATTTGACGGCGTGGTTCGAGTCGCCCAGTATCATTGACTGCGCGGTTTGCCGGCGAGGGCGTCTTCGACGATTTTCAACGCCGGTTTCACGTCCATATATTCCGGTCCTTCGACGAAGAAATATTTTTTGTCCGGGCGGCGTCGTTGATCGATGGGGACTTTGTCCTTGGGAATGTCGAGACGCATGGAGTCGCGGTCGCCGTGGCTTTCCTGGTAGACGATCTGGCCGCGCCGGGATAGGAACCAGTTGATAAAGATTTTCGCCGCGTTGGGGTTGGGGGCGCGGTTGACCAGGGTGATGGCGCTGGCGCTGCCGCGCAACCGCGGCATCTCTTTCAGATCGTTGGGCCTGATGTACTCCACCGGCATGCCCTGTTTCTTCGCCCGGGTGACAAAGCCGTCGCGGCAGAAGGCGCAGATGGCGAACTTGCCGATGCCCAACCAATCGAGCGCCTGCTGGTGCTCGCGGCTCAACTGCACATCCATCTCGCCAAAAAATCGCCGAATGAACTCCGGCCCAAGGTCCGGATGATAATACACGTAGCGCAATTCACTGGCGCCGAAGCCGGGATCGCGGGCGTCGAGACTGACGATCTTACCTTTCCACTTGGGCTGCAAAACATCCCAATAGGATTTGAACTCGCTAGCTTTGGCTTGCTGGGTGTTGACCGATAGGGCGAAACCGGAAACGCTGCCTTCGTTGACGAAAATAAATTTGCGCTCGGCGTCGATGTAGAAATGCTTGCCTTCGAACCACAGGGAAGTGTCGAGGATCTCCGGCAGGAATAGTTGCGGCGCCAGCGCATCGAAGAGTTGGTTTTTATAAAAGCTATAGAGCGACGTCGGCCCGCCGAGATAAATATCGGCGAGATACTTGCCGGCGCGCCGCTCGGCCATCAAGCGCGGCGAAATGCGGTTGCTGTTGCCATGGATGAGGGTGACTTTGATGTCGGGAAAGGCGATCTGGAATTGCGCGAAGATGCCGGGATGGTAGGGACCGATGGCGGCGTAGATGAAAATCTGCCCTTCCTTTTTCGCCGCTTGCAGGGTCGCGTCCCACTCAGCTTGCCAGGAAGCTTTCTCGGCGGCGCAAGCGGCACTGGCGGCAAGAAGTTGGATGGCGCTGAGGATTACGATTGACAGGGCATACTTGAGTTGCCTGAACACAAGGTCTCCTTGCGAGCAGTGGAAACGAAGAGGGCGGGTCTGAGACCCGCCCCTTGCTACAAGTTCCGATTCCTCTTTGTGCACTTTGCGTGGCTCAGTTCCTTCGCGTTCGCTCAGGACAAGCTCTGCGGTTAAAACTCCGAATCTGAATTTCAGTTCGCCAGGCCGTACAGCGACGCGGCGTTGTTGCGCAGGACTTTCTGCTTTACGTCGTCCGGCAAATGCGCCGAGTCCTTGGCGATGACATCCTTGGAGAACGGCCAGGTGCTGTCGGGGTGCGGATAGTCCGAGCCCCACATGATATGGCCGTCGCCGAAGAAGTCTACTAAGTGCAGGCCGACTAAATCGGTTTGGTAAGTCGCCCACACTTGGCGCTTAAAAATCTCGCTGGGCATGTTCTTGAGCGGGATCTCGGCGGCTTTGCGGCGCTCGAACTGGCGTTTGTAGCGGTAGTCCATTTCCTGGACGACGAACGGGATCCAGCCGATGGCCGATTCGGCCAGGCAGAATTTCAGCTTGGGATGGCGCTCCAGGGTGCCGAAGTTGAACATGTTGACGAAGGGATTGAAGAACGAGGTGGCGCCGTTGCTGAGACCCATGTCGAAGACGCCCTGGCGCTCGCCCGGCTTGATCGAGTCGATGGTGGCGCGCACGGAATTCGTCTGGGTGCTGCCGCCGACGTGATAGGAGACGACGATGCCGGCCTCTTCGGCGGCGTCCCAGAAAATATCCCAGGGCTTCAAGTTCATTTCCAAGGTCACGTCGTTGACCAAAAAGTTGGCTTCCTTGAAACCCAGCTTGGCGACCCGGATGACTTCGTCGCGCGCCGCCGCGGCGTCGACGCTGGACAGCATGGCCACAGGATAGAAACGCTTGGGCGCGGTCTTGCCGAACTCCAAGGCCCAATCGTTGTAGGCGCTGATGGTGGCGTTGCGCAGCTCGGCGTCGCCCACCTGCATGGCGATGATCGGTGGGAACATCAAGGACGCTTCGACGCCGTCGCGGTCCATGTCGGTTAAACGTTTGGCCGTCGTCGTCGGCCGGTAGGCCTCGCCGACGCCGCCGCGATCGAGGGCGAGATAGGTGCGGCTGGTGCGCGCGAACCAGCGCTCGCCGCGATGGTCGCCCCAGGTCTCGCCGTCGCACACCCAATACTCGCCCTTGTCACCGCGGTCCTCGACGCGCGGCGCGCGCTCGCGTAAAGCGGCGGGAAAACGCGCCGTCCATAGGTCGCGCGGTAAATATCCCAAATCGATATGATCGTCGGCGGAAATCATCTGGTAAATCATCGTCGGTTCTCCTTTAATAACGGGTGGTCGAAAGTTTTATCGGATAGCGCCGATAATCACGCCAATGGCCGGTCTCTGTCAAGTCGCGGTGGGAGTCCATGGTGTCACCGCAGAGGCACCGAGAACGCCGAGGGAAAATTTTTTCTCTGCGAACTCCGCGCCTCTGCGGTGAACTAATCTTTTCGGTTTATTCCGGTCACTCGACGCCGTTGATGGCGTCGATCATTTGGCGTAGGCGGAAGAAGTCCTCGCGGTTAAAACGCACCAGCAGACGGTGCAGGTGCAGCGTGTCGGGATCTTCGGCTTCGCCGCATAGCGGCTCGGTCTGGCTAATCTTGCCTTCGGTCAAGATATCGGCGAAGTCGCGGTTGAGCCGGTCGATCAGCGCCGGCGCGGGTGGATGGTTCAAGCGGATCACCAGATCCTGCTTGACGAAACGGTAGGAGTGAAAATTGCGGTAAAAGCCGGTGATCTCCTCGGTCGCGGCTTGCGCGCGGGTGAGGATTTTGAAAAATTTCATTTCGCGCTCGACGATATAGCCGCGGCTGACCACATCGTCGCGCAGGAACTCTCGCCAGCGCGACCAGTAGGTGCCTTGCGGCAGGTCCATTAGGATGATCGGCACCACTTGGCTCTTGCCGGTCTGCGCCAAGGTGATCGATTCCAAAAGCTCATCGTGGGTGCCGAAGCCGCCAGGGAAAATCACCACCGCGTCCGCTTCTTTGACGGACATGAGTTTGCGGGTGAAGAAGAAGTGGAAATCCATCAGCTTGGGATCGTTGAGAATGAACGGATTGGCCGCCTGCACCGACGGCAATTTGATATTGACGCCAAAGCTCTTGTCCCGCCCGGCGCCCTCATGACCGGCTTGCATGATCCCCGGACCGGCGCCGGTGATGACCATCAACCCGGCTTGGGCCAGCTCCTGAGCGACGCTGCGTGCCAGATGGTAATAAGGATCGTGTTCCGGCACCCGGGTGGAGCCGAAGATGCTCACCTTACGGATATGGCGGTAGGGTGCGAAGATTCTAAACGCGTGGCGTAGCTCCTGCATGGCGCGGTGTAAGATTTTCACGTCGCCACGGCTAGCGCCGTCGTTGGAAAGCTGTCGTAGCAACGTCAATCTGTCATGTTAACGGCAAGGCGAAAATGTCAGGTCGGTTTGTTGGTAGCAGCCTCCAAGGTAGAAATCGGACCGTAGCGGAACCCCTGCTTCTTAGCTGGCGTTCGGTATAGGCCAAGTGTGTGCGTCGT
>CAMDBU010000060.1 GCA_945889495.1 Syntrophobacter sp. SbD2
CTGGCAACTGTTCGAGCTTTTTGGGAGCCACGATGGGACGGTCCATGCTACAAAACGGTCTCCAAGGACCGAGGGGCGAACGGCCTGTCCCATCCTGTTTCGTGTTAAACAATGTGCATACAGACACTTCAATTTCATTATACAAGCAACTGTCACGATTCCCATTGTCATGGTGAACGATACCGATCCTGTTGGTAATGGGTTCGTCGCCAGCCTAGCGCGACCGGGTGGAAACATTACGGGATTGGCCACGCTTGCGCCGGAGCTGAGCGGCAAACAACTGGAGCTTCTGAAGGAGATCGTTGCCAAGCTCTCCCGCGTGGCCGTCCTCGGGAATTCGACCCAGCCGGGCAACGCACTTGCGTTAAGAGAGATCGAACTCGCCGCGCGTGCGTTCAAGGTGCAGCTTCAAAACCTAGACGTACTCGATCCCATGGATCTTGAGACCGCATTCCGAGCCGCCAGCAAGGGACGTGCTGAGGCACTCCTCGTACTGGGCGGTCCGGTCCTCTTTTCTAACCGAAAACGAATCATAGACTTCGCGGTAAAGAACCGGCTTCCGGCGATCTACGAAAGGCTAGAACATGTAGAAGCTGGGGGACTTATGACCTACGGCCCGAACATTAACGATCTGCACCGCCGTGCCGCCACGTACGTGGACAAAATCCTGAAAGGTCGGACGCCTGCCGACCTTCCTGTCGAACAGCCGATAAGATTTGAGTTCATCGTTAATTTGAAAGCGGCCAAGCAAATCGGCCTGACGATCCCGCCGAACGTCCTGGCGCGGGCGGATAGAGTGATCAGATAGGCAACTGTAGAGCTGAGCAAAAACCATGACAAAAACAATTCTTATCTGGCTGCTAGTAGTTTTCTTTGTTGCAAATGTTTCCGTCACTCAGGCGCAGCAGCCGACGAAAATCCCGCGGATAGGGAACCTAGCTGCTAACTCCCGTGCGGCTACGTTGGCCCGCACCGAGGCCTTCCGGCAGGGTCTGCGCGAGTTGGCGTATGTAGAGGGGAAGAACATCTCCATCGAGTACCGATTTGCGGACGGCAAGCCTGATCGCCTCCCCGCGCTCGCGGCCGAGCTCGTGCGTCTCAAGGTCGACATCATCGTCTCGGGTGGTCCGTCATCAACCCGTGCTGCTAGGGACGCGACTGTTACAATTCCCATTGTTATGGCGCAACATCCCGATCCTGTTGGCAGCGGGTTCGTCGCCAGCCTAGCGCGACCGGGCGGAAACATCACTGGATTGTCTACTCTTGCCCCTGAGCTAAGCGGAAAACGACTGGAGATTTTAAAGGAGACTGTTCCTAAGCTCTCCCGCGTGGCCGTCGTTGGGACTTCGACCGTGCCCGGCTACGCGCAAATGTTAAAAGAGATGGACCTCGCCGCAAGGGCGTTGAAGGTGCAGCTTCAATACCTAGACGTGCTAGAGCTCAAGGATATTGAGACTACATTCCGCGAAGCGAGCAAGGGACCTGCTGAAGCAGTCCTCACGCTGAACAGCCCCGTCTTCAATTCTCATCGAACACGATTTGTAGAACTCGCGGTAAAGAACCGACTACCGGCGATGTACGACAGGGCGGAATTTGTCGAAGACGGGGGCCTCATGACCTACGGCGTGAGCTTCACCGACTTGGACCGCCGCGCCGCAACGTATGTCGACAAGATTTTGAAAGGCCGGACGCCCGCTGATCTTCCGGTCGAACAGCCGATAAGATTTGAATTCATCGTTAATTTGAAAGCGGCCAAGCAGATCGGCCTAACGATTCCGCCGAACGTGCTGGCGCGGGCGGATAAAGTGATCAGATAGGCAACGGCGTTGGGGGGATTGGGTTCGAGGATTGACGGTCGCGGCAATTTATTGCGCGGCCCCGGAGGGCGTGGTACGGTTTCCTGCATGAGCGCGGACGCTGTCAAACGAATTATCGAGCCTTTTCTAACTCACGGCATATGTAAAGATGAGGCCGAGGCGTTAAAGATGTTGGCTCAGGACTACGTCCAGCGTCAGGTCGGGAAATATCGCCAGCGTGTGGAGCATTATCGCGCCTTCTACCAGACCTCGGTAGAGGGGTTTGCAAAGCAGACTGCCGAGCTTTGCCAGGGGGCCGCGGCGATTCCTCCACTGGGCCATCTGAGCAGACAACAACAAATCTTGAAGGCCGAGGATGACTTAGAAGAATGGCAGGCGGCCGAGCAGTTTCTCGCCCGCTGGCAGGCCGTGGAGGCAGAATTGCCGAATGCTGCCGCTGCTTGAGGCTCTCCTACGGACTTCTCCCAAGGTCGTATCCTTTCACATCGTCGATAGCGATCCGCTCGATGAGGCGAACTTCCTGTTTAAGCTCCGCTGTGAGTTGATCTCCGGACAGACCCTTCAGATAAGGCTCCGAGCGGTTTCCGGCAGCATCCGATATTCTTATCAAGAATTCACCGACAAACCGTTGCGGCGTTGGGACAACGCGCCGCATTTTGCCGATCTGCCAAATTTTCCACACCATCATCACGACTCGCGCGGCGATATTGTGGCGTCATCGCTAACCGGCGACCCAGTTGCCGATCTTGCGCAAGTGTTAAACGTACTTTAACAACCGGTCTATCTGGATGCTGTTCCTGGAAGCGCGAGCGGATAAAGTGATCAGATAGGCAAAAGGCAAATGACATTCGCGAGGCCGGCTATTGCCTGTTGCCTCATGCCTATTGCCTTGATTTGGAGGAACCATGGATTTTGATTTGTCAGACGAGTTGATCGCCGTGCGCGACTTGGCGCGGGAGTTTGCCGAGAAGGAGATTGCGCCGACCGCGGCGCAGGATGACAAAGCGCAAACCTTTCGCGGCGATCTGGTGCGCAAGATGGGCGAGCTGGGTTTTTACGGCACGATGATTCCCGAAGCTTACGGCGGCAATGAGCTGGGCGCGCTCGCCATGGTGTTGATCACCGAGGAGATCGCTCGGGTGCATAGCGCCATGCGCGTCGGCATCAATATGCAAATTGGTCCGGCGCTGACGCTGCTGCAGTTCGGCACCGACGAACAGAAAAATAAGTTCATTCCGGGTTTGATGACCGGTGAAACCATCGGCTGCTTCGCCATCACCGAACCCGATGCCGGTTCGGATGTCGCGGCGATGCGCACGACGGCGACCAAAGACGGCGATCGCTACTTACTCAACGGCGGTAAGCTGTGGATCTCCAACGGGCCGGTGACCAACGGCGGGTTGGTTTACGCCTACACCGACCGGACGCAGAAACATCGCGGCATGAGCGCGTTCTTCGCCGAGTGGGATCAACCCGGACTCACCCGGCGCACGTTGGAAACCATGGGTGCGCACTGCTCGCCTTTGGGTGAACTGACTTTCGACAATTTCCCGATTCCAACCGCGAACCTGCTGGGCAAGGAAGGCGACGGTTTCAAAATCTGCATGTGGCAGTTGAATCAAACCCGGCTTAACTGCGCCGCCGGCGCGTTGGGCGTCGCCCGCGCAGCCAAAGAAGCGGCGGTGAATTACTGCAATCAACGATCGCAGTTTGGCCAAAAGATCGGCGAGTTTCAGATGAATCAAGATTCGATCGCGCAGATGATCGCCCATGAAGAGGCGGCGCGCTTGCTGGTCTACCGCGCCGCTTGGCTGGCGGATCAAAAACGGCCGAACAACTTGGAAGCTTCTATCGGCAAATACTGCGCGGCAGAAGCCGCCAACTTCGCCGCCGACGCGGCGATGAAAATCCTCGGCGCCTACGGCTATTCAACCGAGTTTCCCGTCGAGCGTTATTATCGCGACGCCAAGTCGTACCAGATCGTCGAAGGTTCATCCAACGTGCAGAAGATGATCATCGCTCAGGACGCGCTGGGATATCGCAAGGCGAATCGGTGAGATTACTGTCGATCCAGGATGCGCTGAATCAGCTCCATGTTTAAGCTTCCGCGCACATGAGCGGCCAGCCGGTCGTATTGTTCGTCGGCGGAGAATTGCGCTTGGCCTGCTGTGTAGGTCTGCCCTTTGCGTTCGGCCAGTTCCTGCAAGATCGCTCGGCGCAATTCATCGTTGTGAAATAAGCCGTGGATGTAAGTGCCGATAATGTTGCCGTCGGCACTGAGCGCACCATCGCGGTCTGCGATGATTTGCCGGGACCGTTGCTCGATTAGAAACGGTTGCGCAGCGCCCTGGCCTGCCGTCCTTCCCATGTGAATTTCATAGCCGGAAATCTTCATGTCCTGCGCTCTAGCGAGCAGGCCAATGTTGGCCAAGGTGCGGGCGCGAACTTGGTGGGTCGCTTTCACTGCCCCAAAGCGGGTGGTCACCGGTAAGAGCCCCATGCCGGTGGTCAGCGCAGTCGATGACTCGATTCGCTCTGGATCGTGGATGGATCTACTGAGCATTTGAAAGCCAGCGCAAATGCCGACGATCGGCACGCCGGCTGAAACCGCGCGGAGAATTTCCTGCTCCCGGCCGCTTTCACGGAGGTAAAGGAAATCGGCCACAGTCGCTTTGCTGCCGGGCAGAACGATCAGGTCAGGAAGGCCGAGACGGTCGCCGCTTTCGACATAGCGTAGACGCACTCGAGGTTCGCGTTCGAAGGGATCGAAGTCATCGAAGTTGCTGATATGCGGCAGAGCGATGACCGCGATGTCCAAGTCGAAGTCGCGGCGATTTTTCATAGCGTTACGTTTCTCCAACGAGACCGAATCTTCTTCGGCGATGTGGATATCGTGATAATAGGGCACCACGCCGGCCACCGGCACGCCAGTGCGGGCTTCCAGCCAATCCAATCCCGGCGCGAGTAATGAAACGTCACCGCGAAACTTATTGACGATAAACGCTTTGACACGTTCTCTTTCCGGCGCGTCGAGCAGCTCCATGGTGCCCACCAGCGCGGCAAAGATGCCGCCGCGGTCGATATCGGCGGCGAGCAACACCGGTGCATTGCAGTAGAGCGCGACTTTCATGTTGACCAGATCGCGTTCCTTGAGATTGATTTCTGCCGGGCTGCCGGCGCCTTCGATGACGACGACATCGTAGGCGCTACGCAGCTGGTCGAGGGATTCGGTGATCGCGCTCCAGAGTTCGGTTTTGAGTTGAAGAAAATCCGCCGCGGCGATGCGCGTCAGCGGCTTACCGCGTAGGACGATCTGGGCATCGCAATCGCTTTCTGGTTTGATCAACACCGGATTCATCGCCACCGTCGGCGCGATGCCCGCAGCTTCGGCTTGGACGACTTGAGCGCGGCCGATCTCACCGCCGTCCGCCGTGACGAAAGAGTTAAGCGACATGTTTTGCGCTTTGAACGGCGCGACCCTTAACCGCTGCTGTTTGAAGATGCGGCACAACGCGGTGACGAGAATGCTTTTCCCCACCGATGAGCCGGTGCCTTGGACCATTAACACTTTGGCGAGCATGGTTTTCCGGCTGAATGCTAGTACGCTTAAGAAAACGGATGGCGCGGCACGAAGTAGCGCGGCTGCGATTCGTGGCCGGCGATTTGTTTCATCTCGACGTCGAGCAATTCTTTGATACTTGCTTCATTGATAACTTCAGCCACTGGGCCGAAACCGCGCAGTTCACCGCCGCTCAGCAGCAGTGCTTTGTCGGCGAACAGCGACACCAAATTGATGTCATGCAGCACCGTGACGACGGCGATGCCTTCGTCCACGCATAAGCGTTTCAGCGTCGAGAGAATTTGCAATTGAAAGTTGAGATCCAAGTGCAGCGTCGGTTCGTCGAGCAGTAATATTTTCGCCGATTGAGCTAGGGCGCGGGCGATCAGCACTTTTTGCCTCTCGCCGCCGCTCAGGGTGTTGAACTGCCGGTCGCAGAGCTCAGTTGCGGCGGTCTTCTTCAGCGCGTCGGCAATCGCAACTCTGTCCGCCGCGGTTTCGCTGCCGCGCAGTCCATGAGGGTAACGACCGAGGGCGACCAGCTCGCGTACGGTTAAGGGAAAACTCGCCGCCGGTTGTTGGGACACGTAGGCAATGGCTTGCGCCCGCGCTTTGGGTTCGAGAGCGGCAATTGGTTGGCCGTGGAGCGTAACCACGCCAGAGTTTGGACTGAGCAGGCCGAGCATGATTTTTAGCAGAGTGGTTTTTCCTGAGCCGTTAGGCCCGATGACAGCGACCAGTTCGCCAGCCGCGACGGCAAACGAGATATCCTTCAGCAATAGCCAGCTGTTGTAGCCGAACGAAACATTGCGGACATCGAGGGCGCGCGTCGCTTCCATAGCGTTAACCTAAATCGCTGCTCTCGTTGCGGATCAGGTAGAGGAAGATCGGCACGCCAACCAAGGAAGTCACGATGCCGACCGGCAGCTCCGCCGGTTCGATGACTATCCGCGCGGCGGCGTCGCAGAGAACCAGAAAGATCCCGCCGGTAAAGAAAGTCAGGGGAAATAGCGTCCGATGATCGGCGCCGCAGCTCAAACGGATCATATGCGGCACGATCAAGCCGACGAAGCCGATTAAGCCGGCCACCGATACCGAGATCGAAGTAAGCAGCGCGGCGAGTACGGCGAAGATCAGTTGCACGCGGCCGGTGCGCACGCCGCTGCTCTGGGCGGTTTCTTCGCCAAGCAGCAAAACGTTTAGCTCCGGCGCGTAGTAACAGGCGGTAAGCGCGGCGATGGGAATGCAGGCAAGCGACACCCAGGTGGTGTCCCAACTGGAGCTCGAAAAGCCGCCGAGAAAGAAAAAGATCAGCGCCTTCAACTCTTCGCCGGCCATCAACATGAAGATGGCGACCAGCGAAGAAAGAAACAGACCGACGCCCAGGCCCGAAAGCAGCAAGCGAAAGATCGAGAAGCCGCCCTGGCGGTGGCCAAAGTAGAAAACCATAGCGAGGGCGCCGAGCGATCCGCCGAAGGCGAACACGCTGACGGCGGCGAAGCTCGCCAGCGGCGACGCGAGCTTGAAGACGATGGCGGCGGCGGCACCCAAGGACGCGCCGGAGGAGACGCCGAGTAAATAGCTGTCGGCGATGGGATTGCGAAACAAACCTTGGAAGATCGCACCCGCCAGCGCTAGACCGCCGCCGACCAAAAACGCCGAGAGCACGCGCGGTAGACGCAGGTTGAACAAGATTTCTTTATCCGTTGCCGACAGATGAAAGAAAGAGATCGGCACCGGGCCGATGCTCAAGCCGATGGCGAGGACGGCTAGGATCGCCGGCGCGATCAGCCAAGGATGCAAACCGCGGCGATTCACTTTAACTCCGTTGGTAACCGTTGCGCCGCTGCCGCTTCACGGAACAAGCAATTGTGCAGCTTGGCCAGCCCATCGACGAACATGATGCTGCGGCGAATGTCGGGCTCGTCGATGAAACAAAAGTTACCGTCGCGCACGCCGCGGATGGACGACCAGCCGGGACGCTTTGACAGGGTTTTTACGAAAGGCGCTTGCTCGGCGAGAAAGATCAGCACTTCGGGATTTCTCTGAATCAGCGCTTCCAAACCGATCTGTCCCGAGTCGAAGGGCAGATCGCCGAACACGTTTACACCGCCGGCCGCGCTGACCAACCAGTCGGTGAAGGAGGCGCCGCCGACGGTGATCAGCGGCTCGGTCCACATTTGCAAGTAGGCGCGCTTTTTCGACTGGTTCTTGGCTTTGCTGACAATCGTTTGAAAGCTCTGGCGCATGTTATCGATGAAGCTGCGCGCTTTCGGCTCTTGCCCGAGCAACTCGCCCAGCAGCAAAAAATCTTTTACCAGCCCAATCATGTTGCGCGGCCACAAACTCACCACCGAATAGCCGAGGGTTTTGAGCGGCACGGCGAAGCGCTGTTGACTCGGTCCGTTGGTAAGGATGAGATCGGGTTGCAGCTGGACGATTTTCTCCAAGTTGGCGTCGAAGCCGCCGCCGATGATGTCGACTTGCTTGCGTTGGAGTCGCTGGCGCAGTTCCAGGGGGAACTCGTCGTAACGAGTTCCCCCCTTGAGTCGCTGGCAATCGAGCAAACAAACCATCTCCGAGTTGGTTGGAACTAAGGATACAACCCGGCGTATTTCCCGTGTGACCGTCACGGTGAAGCCCAAGTCGTCGACGACGCTGCGGTCGCCCGCACCAACCGATGGCGGGCGAAGCAGCGGTACGACGAGAGCGGCAAGTAATAAAACCCGCTTGCTCCCGAAAGATGGCCGGCGCGACGACATGGTATCGTAAATTGCGTCAATACCGATAAGACAATCCGGCAAACACATTCGTCCCCGGTGCCGGCACGCGGAACGATTCATTGAACGTGCCGCCGACGAGTATTCCCGAGGTTGAGTATTTTTGGTTGGTCAGGTTGTTGACTGTCACGTGAGCGGTCCATTGGCGCCATTGGTAAGCGACGCGGCTGTTGAGGACAAAGTAGTTAGCCAGTTGTTTCGATTGGTTGGGCTCGTCGCGGAACTGGAACTGCGAGCTGACGTATTGTCCCAACAGCGAAACTGTCAGGCCGTCGACGGGCCGCAGATTGATGCCGACGCCGACCCGGTGGCGCGGCACAGCCGGCAGCTCATCGCCTTTTTGAACCAACCGTAGCGGGTCGAAAAAGTTGAGGCCGGGAACGAAGAATTTATTCTCGAAGGTCGCCTTCGTGATCGTGTAATTGAGAAAGCCGTCGATCCAACTATCGGGCCGGACCTTGAGCGAAATTTCCATACCACGCCGCAAAGTCCGTTTGATGTTTTCGTTGCGGCCGGTGAAAGGGTCGAGGGGGTCGGGCGCGATAAACATAATCTCATCGCGCACCGGGGTGTAGAAAAGCGCTACCGAGGCGTCGAGCCAACTTTGCAGCCGAGCTTGCGCGCCGATTTCGTAATTGCGGCTTTTCATCGCTTTCAAGTCTGGGTTGGAGCCAAACAATCCTTGGGCAAATAGTTCGTCGACGGTGGGCATGCGCACGCCCTCCGAGTAACTGAACGACATGCTCAAATTCTTCATCGGGGTGTAGACCAGCCCGCCTTTAGGACTGACGCGGCTGTAAGTTTTGACGCCGCTGAGAGTCGGATCGATCTCGTCGGTGAAATTGAGTTTGTCCCAATCGTAACGCAGCCCAGCGCTGGCGACCAAAGAGTCGAACAGGTGAAAGCTATCGGTGATAAAGACGCCGGCGACATTTTCTTTCGTCCTACGGCGGTTTTGAAACGTGAAGTTAGGGAGAAATAGTCCGTCGTTGGCCGAGTCAAAGTTGTTGCGGCTATATTCTACTCCCAGGGTCAAGAGATTTTTCTTGCCGAGGATGACGCCGTCATGGCTCGCTTGCGCCGTCACGCCGCCGGAACGAGTGGCGGTGGCTAAAGTCGATTCGCTGCTCAACCCACGATTGAATATCTCGATATCGTTGCGCCGGTAAAAGCTGTTGAGCGCCAGCGAAAAACCCATGGGCAGTTTCTGATTCAAATTGGCCGCGATCTGATGCAGGTTGGTTTTAGACTGATCGCCGGGGGTCAAATTGTCGTTACGGTCCACCCGCAGACGGCTTGCCGGCAGCGAACCGGCCTGGCTGATGCTATCGAGCACGCGCGTGTAAGCCAGGCTGGCGTCGGTGTTCTCGCCCAGGCGGTAGCCCAGTTTGGCGAGCAGGCGGGTGATCCCCGCGCCGGCGTGGCGCGAGTTGAACTCTTCGCGAAAGCCATTGGTCAGTTCCCTGGTGGCGCCGAAGTAGTAGTCGAAGTTGGCCAGCGGCAGCGGGCCGTCGGTGCTGAACGAATACTTCTGCCGGCCGAAACTACCGCCACCGATATCGAAACCGAAATGGGGCCGGTCCCGGCGTCCGCGTTTGGTTGTAATGTTGATGACGCCGCCGAGCGCGTTGCGGCCAAACACCGTCGCCGTCCCCGGCAGGATTTCGATGCGCTCGACGTCGTCGATGGGAATGGAATCGAAATTGATCGTGTTGAAGTCCGGCTCGTTGATGCGCACGCCGTCGACGAACACGCTGGTCGCCGTCACCGGTTGGCCGTTGAAGCCGCGCAGATCGATGGTTTTCTGAAACTCGTTGCCGACCGCGTCATGGGCGACGATGCCGGTTTGATATTCCAAGACTTCCTGGATGTTGCGCGCGCCAAGATTTTTTATCTCCTCGGCGGTGACGACGATCACTTTGCCGGGAACCTGACTGGCCGGTTGCTCGACATCGCGCAAGCGCGTCGAGGTCACCACCACCGGCGGCAACGTATCTTGGGCGTGCGACAACGCTGGCGCGCCCAGCAAAAATAGTAAGACTAAACCCCGTGCTTTCATCAAACCCTCCTTCTCCCGCGAAAGGGGAACGTTGTGGCGGAGCGGACAGGTCTCCTGGCTTGAGCTTTAAGGCCGTGGTCGTGCTCGTTTCTCGTGCTCGGAAATCCCTTCCAACGAACACGATCGCGAACCACGATCACGATTTTACCTACTCACCGCGCCTTCCCACCCGCCGATTTTGGATTTTAGATTTTCGATTTTGGATTAAAGCCAAATTCGTCGATCCGAAATGCAAAACTGGCTTGAGCAGTGACTTTGTTGCAGCTTTCGTAGCTCTTACAGTTGCGGGGCAGCAGAGGAGTCCCCGGAAAGTATGAAGGATGAAATAGGAAGGATGAATTATTCATCCCTCCGCCTTTTGCCTTCCGCCTTTCCGCGTCACCTCTTTCCCTTAGTGCGCTCTGCGGTTGATAAGACTGACTCGATGCCTCCTTAGGTTCAGCGGTTATTGTTCGACAGCTGGAACTCGATCGGTACTTTGACCCAGGTTTCGATGGGCCGGCCATCGGCGTGGGCCGGCACGAAGCGCCACTTCTTGAGCGCTTCGCTGGCGGCCTGGTCGAGCATACCGTGGCCGGAGCTGCTGTTGACCTCGACGGCTTTGGCTCTGCCCTCGGCGTCGACTAGCACGCGCAACAACACCCGGCCTTCTCTACCGGCGCGCCGGGCGCTGTCGGGGTAATGGGGTTGCGGCGTGTCGCGATAGCGGGCTTGAGTGACTATCGCTCCGCCCTGCCCCGTTCCAGTGCCATCGCCATTGCCGGAACCCGTACCCGCTCGTAGCGCGGTTGCATGATTTCTCGCCGCTTCGACGCCAGGTGACAAAATATCAGCGTGGTTATTTGACGGGCTTGCCACCGCCACACCGACGATGGACGTGACGATCTTGTCGCTGGCAACTGACGGAGCTTCGGTTACGGGAGTTGGCGCGGCGACGGGTGTCGGATTGGGCGCGGCGGCAGCGGTGCGCTTAATCGTAGTCGCCTTGGCGGTTTTTGTTGCGCCGGCGTTACCACCCGGCTCGTTGGCAGACTCAAGCGGCAGGATCGCCACCACGATGGCGCGCTCCGGCGCCGACACGTTGAACGCGACGTGAATCAGCAACGCCGCCCCATGGACGGCAAAGGATAAGAAAAAAAATAGTGCCAGCTTCATCCGAGCTCACTACTGGCCTCTGAGGGTTTTAGGAAAAGTTATGCAACCTTTCTCTCTTCTCCGGAGAGGCTGGTGTAATCACCCTAGGTAGGTTTCCTGGCTCAGGCTTGATTCTACTCGCCGCGCCTTCCCATTCCCTTGAACAGTGGCTGAGTTGCGGCTTTCGTGGCCTTTACAGTGGCGGGACCGCGCCGGAATTGCACCGGACTTCCCTGAGAACCTAGGGCTGTGACTAAATGTAGGCGGAAACTATAATGCGTGTGCGCGGCTGTCAAGCCGGTTAGAGGATCAACCAAAAGACGATGGGAATGGTGAGCACGGAAATAAACGTGCTGATGACCACGATGGACGCGGCGAGGGCAGGATCTTGGCGGTACTTTTCGGTCAAGATGAAATTGATTACGGCGGCGGGCAGCGCGCCGTAGAGCAGCAGCACTTGGCGGTTGACGCCGGTGGCGCCGATGGCCAAGACCGCGAGGTTGGCGGCGGCGAAGCCACCGAAGATGCGCACCAAGGCGCCGCCCAGCGCGTGGCCCCATTGCAGCGATTCGACTTCGTGCAGACGGTAACCCAAGCTGATTAGCATGATCGGGATGCTCGCCTGCCCCATCATCGATACCGGCTGGAGCAGGAGCTCGGGAATTTTCACCTGGGCGAGATTGACGATCAGTCCGGCGACGGCGGCGTAGATCAGCGGCAGACGAAAACTTTCGCGCCAGTTGCCGCGGCCGTTCAAGATGTAAATGCCCAGCGAATATTGCAGGAACGTGATGATCACGAACATCAGCGTGGCGCGCTGCAGGCCGGCCGGGCCGAAGGCGAAGAACGCCAGCGGGATGCCCATGTTGCCAGCGTTCATAAACAGCGCCGGCAGGGCGAAGCCGCGCGAGTGAAACCCCGACAGCGCGAAGTAGGCGCGGATCAACAGACCGACGCCGGCGAAGATGATCACCACGCCCGCGCTCAGGACGAAAATATCGCCGGCTTGGATCGGCTTGCTGGCCAGCGAGCTGAAGACTAGCGAGGGCGTGCCCAGGTAAACAACGATCTCAGTCACCGACGCCAGGCTGATTTTTTTCCACTGGGCGAAAATAAATCCGGCGCCGATTAGTAGGAACACCGGAATCACTGGTGACAGCGGTTTGAAAATTTCCATGATTAAAATAGCCGCGGTTTGTTACAGAATGGTGATCAAAGCCAGCGCCAGCGCTTCGCCGACATCGGTGACCGCGCCCAAATTATGGACGGTGAGGATGGCATGGCGGCGATGGAGCAATGCGCGGCTGGCTAGTGCCAGGAGCGACAAGGCCAGGCCGATCCACAAAGCTTCGCGGCCGAGCAAGTAAGTGGTATTGCCAAGGTCGCCAAGGTCGTAAGCACCAAGTGCCAGAGTTTGGTATTAGCGGCGATGGCGCGCATGGTCGCGTCGCAACGGTCATGGTAGCCGTACAACAACACCACTAGAGCCCAACGGGCGAGCGCCGGCGCGGCGGTGAGATTGGCGGCGACTTTGTCGTCCATGGTGTTGATGGCGTGAATCTTTAACAAAGTCACGATCAGCACTGCGGCGAAACCATAAATCTCTCCGCCATGTTCGCGCTGCGGCAGGGTGTCGAAAGTAATCTTGGTGCCGGCCATCGGCATGGCGGCAGTGGCCACGATCAACAGCGCGACAATCAGAACGCTGAGAATTTCCGTGGCGACCTGCAACGCAAGTAGATAATTGATCGCGGCCAGAATGACGCCGATCACTAGGCCGACCACGGGAAACCACAGCGGGGCGTTGCTAAAGCCCGCTGGGTCGTCGGCGGACTCTCGCCAACGGCCCAAAATCGTTAGGTATTTGAATGCGGTGACGAGGCTTTGCACGGCCTCTGTTGTGGCCTAGTGGAGCGCGCTAGTCAACCGCGTCGAGGAGCTAAAACTGACCAACTTGTCGGAAATTGACAGGAGCCTAAAAAATTCAAAAAACCACTTGAAAATTCAAGGCCTTATAGCTCTTGCTGTGCTTTACTTTCGAACTCCATTCCGATACTATTTCTATCAGCGGAAACTCTGTCTAACTCCAGAACTTTTCTAGCAAATTTTAAATTTTAGCGATGGGTGAAAATGGCTGACGAAAAAACTCCAGCAGATGAAGAATACGGCGCCGGCAACATCAAAATCTTGGAAGGGCTGGAAGCGGTGCGCAAGCGTCCCGGCATGTATATCGGCGACACCAACGAGCGCGGTTTGCATCATCTCGTCTACGAAGTCGTCGACAATTCCATCGACGAAGCGCTGGCCGGCCATTGCAATCTCATTCAAGTCAAAATCCACATCGACAACAGCGTCACGGTAATCGACAACGGCCGCGGTATTCCGGTGGATCTCCATCCGACGGAAAAAATCTCCGCCGCCGAAGTGGTGCTGACCAAACTGCATGCCGGCGGCAAATTCGACAAGAACTCTTACAAAGTATCCGGCGGTCTGCATGGCGTCGGCATTTCGGTGGTCAACGCGTTGTCGGAAACTTTGGAAATTGAAATCAAGCGCGACGGCAAAGTCTATCAGCAAAGTTATCGGCGCGGCGATCCGCAAGCGCCATTGAAAGAGGTCGGCAAGTCCAAGGAGCGCGGCACCCAGGTCACCTTCAGGCCCGACAGTCAGATCTTCGAGGTCAGCGAGTTCAGTTTCGACATCCTGTCCCAGCGGCTGCGCGAGCTGGCGTTCCTCAATCGCGGCGTGCATATCACTATCGAAGATGAGCGCACGCAGAAAAATCATGATTTCTTCTACGAAGGCGGGCTCAGGTCATTTGTCGAGCATTTGAACCGCGCCAAAAGCGCGATCCACGCCAAGGTGGTCCATTGCGAGGGCGAGAAGGACGGCGTCGGCGTCGAGATCGCCATGCAGTGGAACGACAGTTATGCCGAGAATGTTTATACCTTCGCCAACAACATTAACACCATCGAGGGCGGCACCCATCTGATCGGTTTCCGCTCAGCGCTAACCCGCTCGATCAATAACTACGCCATCGGCAGCGGTCAGCTCAAAAAGGACGACGAAAATCTCCAAGGCGACGATGTCCGCGAGGGCTTGACCGCTGTCATCAGCGTCAAAGTTCCCGAGCCTCAATTTGAAGGCCAGACCAAAACCAAGTTGGGCAACAGCGAAGTCAAAGGCATTGTCGAAGCGTTGGTCAATGAGAAGCTCGGCAATTATCTGAGCGAGCATCCGGCCGACGCGAAAAAGATTGTCGCCAAGGGCGTCGAAGCGGCACGGGTGCGCGAAGCGACGCGCAAAGCCAAAGACTTGGCGCGGCGCAAGGGCGCGCTCGACTCCGGCTCGTTGCCGGGCAAATTGGCCGATTGCCAAGAGCGCGATCCGGCCTTGAGCGAGCTGTACTTGGTCGAGGGCGATTCCGCCGGCGGTTCGGCCAAGCAGGGGCGCGACCGGCGCAATCAAGCGATTCTGCCGTTAAAAGGAAAGATTCTTAACGTCGAGAAGGCGCGCTTCGACAAAATGCTGTCGTCCCAAGAGATCCGCCTGATGATCACGGCTTTGGGCACCGGCGTCAAAGAAGATTACGACCAGGCCAAGCTGCGCTACCATTCGATCATCATCATGACCGACGCCGACGTCGACGGCTCGCATATTCGCACGCTGCTCCTGACGTTTTTCTACCGGCAGATGCCCGAGCTGGTCGAGAAGGGCTATCTGTTCATCGCCCAACCGCCGCTCTACAAAATCAAAAAGGGCAAACAGGAACGCTATCTCAAGGACGAAGCGATGCTCGAAGATCATTTGATCGATCTCGGCACCGACGGCGTGCGCTTGCGCGCTGGACTAAACGGTAATGGCAACGGCAACGGTTTGGCCGGCCAGCCGTTGCAGGCGTTCGTCAAGAAGGTCGCCCGTTGGGAAAAGCTGCTGATCTCCATCGGCCGCAAGCGCAAAAACCGCGTCGTTGTTGAGTCGTTATTGCTGGAAGAGGGCTTCGGCGAAGAGACGCTGAAAAACCGCGACGCGCTATTGGCTCTGGAAAAACGCTTGGCGACCTACGTTGGCCTGAGCGCTCCCGAACACGCGCCGCTGTCCTGCGCTCTGGAAGAAGATCCCGAGCACAATTGTTTCAAGCTGGTGGTCAGCACCCGCGCCAACGGCACGGGCTATCAGACGGTCATCGACCGCGAGTTCTTGCTGAGCCCGGAGTTCCGCGAGATCAAGAAACTGTTCAGCGAGATGATCGGCCTCGGCATGCCGCCCTATTCCATGGAAGATGGCGACGCCAAGACGCCGCTCAAGTCGTTGAGTGGCATCCTGGCCTACGTCATGGAGGGCGGTAAGAAGGGGCAATATATCCAGCGCTACAAGGGGCTGGGCGAAATGAACCCCGAACAGCTCTGGGAAACGACGATGAATCCCGAGACCCGGGTACTGTTGCAAGTGCGCGTCGAGGACGCGGTGGAAGCGGACCAAATTTTTTCCACCTTGATGGGCGATGAGGTCGAGCCACGCCGCAAGTTCATCGAAGACAACGCGCTCAGCGTGCGTAATTTGGATATCTAGCGCGCGCTTGGCAGCGTTCTACGCCGGGCACCGACAAACCATCAGGCAGTTAAGTTAGCGAGCGATTCATGGAAGCTACAATCAAGCCGCAAAAAGTTCCGGTCTACATCGAAGAAGAGATGCGCGAGTCGTTCATGGCCTACGCCATGAGCGTGATCATTAGCCGCGCCCTGCCGGACGTGCGCGACGGCTTGAAGCCGGTGCACCGGCGCGCGCTCTACGCCATGTACGACGCCAGCAATACGTCGGACAAGCCGTATAAAAAATCCGCCCGTCTGGTCGGCGATATCATGGGTAAGTACCATCCCCATGGCGACACGGCGATCTACGATACGGTCGTGCGCATGGCCCAGGACTTCAACCTGCGTTACCCGCTGGTCGACGGTCAGGGCAATTTCGGCTCCATCGACGGCGACAATCCGGCGGCCATGCGTTACACCGAAATCCGCATGACCCTGTTGGCCGAGGAAATGCTCGCCGACATCGAAAAAGAGACCGTCGACTTCGTCCCCAACTACGACGATTCGCTCAAAGAGCCGTCGGTGCTGCCATCGCGGATTCCCAATTTACTGATTAATGGCTCGGCCGGCATTGCCGTCGGCATGGCGACCAATATACCGCCGCATAACCTGAGCGAAGTGATCGACGCCTTGGTGGCGTTGGTGGACAATCCCGATATGACGGTCAAGCAGTTGATGCGCCATATTCCCGGCCCGGATTTTCCCACCGGCGGTTTCATCCATGGCCGCGAGCCGATCATCCGCGCCTACCATGAAGGCAAGGGCATCATTCAGATGCGCGGCAAGGCGTTCACCGAGACCGTCAAGCGTACCGGCAAAGAGCAGATCATCATCCGGGAAATCCCCTATCAGGTAAACAAAAAGCGCTTGATCGAACAGATCGCCCAACTGGTCAACGAGAAAAAGATCGACGGCATCAGCGATCTGCGCGACGAGTCGGACCGCGAAGGCATGCGCATCGTCATCGAGCTCAAACGCGACGCGGTGGCTGAGATCATCATCAACCAGCTGCACAAGCATACCCAACTGCAAGACTCCTTCGGCATGAACATGCTCGCCATCGTCGATGGCAAACCCAAGCTCTTGACGCTCAGAGAAATGCTCAAGTGCTTCCTCGATCACCGCAAGGAAGTGGTGACCCGGCGCACCGCCCACGATCTGCGCAAGGCCGAGGAACGGCTGCATATCTTGGAAGGCTTCCGCATCGCACTCGATAATCTTGACGCGGTGATCGCGCTGATCCGTGCCTCCGCCGACGGCAAGGAAGCCAAAGACGGCTTGATGAGTCAGTTCGCACTGAGCGAATTGCAGGCCCAGGCGATCCTCGATCTGCGCTTGCAGCGCTTGACTGGCTTGGAACGCGACAAGATCATGGAGGAGCACCGCGAGGTGGTCGCGCTGATCGCCAAGCTGCGCGCCATTCTCGCCGACGAAAAGGAAATTTATAAGATTATCGTCGGCGAGCTCAAAGAGATCAAGAAACAATATGGCGACGAGCGGCGCACCCAGATCGTCGATCATTCCGACGATATCTCCATCGAGGACATGATCGTCGACGAAGACATGGCGGTGACGATCTCCCATGAGGGCTATATCAAGCGGAATCCGGTGACGCTCTACCGGGCGCAGCGGCGCGGCGGCAAGGGCAAGATCGGCACGACGACCAAGGAAGAAGATTTTGTCGAGTCCTTGTTCATCGCCTCGATGCACTCCTATATTCTTTTCTTCACCACCGTCGGCAAAGTCTATTGGATCAAGGTCCATGAACTGCCTCAAGCGAGCCGGGCGGCGCGCGGCAAGCCGATCGTCAATCTGTTGAATCTAGAGCCCGGCGAAAAGGTCTCGGCGTTCCTGTCGGTGCGCGAGTTCCAGGAAGGGCGCTTCATTATATTCGCCACCAAGAACGGTCTGGTCAAAAAGACCGAACTGATGCTCTACGCCCATCCACGACCGAGCGGCATTCGCGCCATCGGCCTGGAGGATCACGACGAAGTCATCGGCGTGCGTTTGACCGACGGCCAGCAGGAGCTGATCCTGTCCACCGCCGAGGGGCAATCGATTCGCTTCAAGGAAGAGCAGGTGCGGCCCACTGGCCGCGGTACTTTTGGCGTGGTCGGCATGCGTTTGGATGAAGGCGATCATATCGTCAGCATGGAGATCCTCACCCGCGGCTTCGCGGTGTTAACCGTATCCGAGGGCGGCTATGGTAAGCGCACCGAGATGGACGAATACCGGCTGCAGTCGCGCGGCGGCAAGGGCATCATCACGATGAAGACCAGCGACCGCACCGGCCGGGTCATCGGTGTCCAGCAAGTGACCGAAGAAGACCAGCTCATGTTGGTCACCAACATCGGCAAAATCATCCGTCTGCGCATCAAGGACATCCGCATCATCGGCCGCAACACCCAGGGCGTGCGTTTGATCGAACTGGAAGAAGGCGAGCGGCTGGTGTCATTGGCGCGGGTGGCGGAAAAAGAAGAAGAGGACGACGGCGCCGGCGACGCGTAGGTCGGAATCGGAGATTTGGCCGCAAAGAACGCAAAGGGCTCAAAATAAATTCACAGCGGTGGTCCGATGTAGGGGCGTATCGTCATACGCCCTTGGGCGGTGGGTGGCGGTTCCAGATCCGATTTCGGAGCACAATTTTTTCTTTTTGCAGATCGACCATGGCTAGAGAGATTGGCGTTGTCGGCGCCGGCGGATGGGGCACGGCGTTGGCCAAAGTGTTGGCCGACAAGGGCGAGCGGGTGACCCTATGGTGCCATGGCGCGGCGAGTTTTCGCGAGCTCAGCGAACAACGGCAGAACGTGAGTTATCTGCCGGGCATTAGGTTGCCGGATAATTTCGTCGTAACTCAATCGTTGCAAGTCGCGGTGGCCGCCAAGGCGCTGGTGATTTGCGCCGTGCCGTCCCACGCGGTGCGTGAAGTTTTCACCGCGGCGGCGGCGCACTTTGACGACCGAACGTTATTGCTCTGTGGTACCAAGGGGTTGGAAGAAGCGACCCTGCAAACCATGGCCGAACTGTTCAGTGAAATTCTTGGCGCCGCCAGTACGCCGCGCCATGGTTTTTTATCCGGGCCGACCTTCGCCAGCGAAGTCGCTCGTGGATTGCCAGCGGCGGTGACGGTGGGCGCTTATTCGGAAACGGTCGCGCTGATGATGCAGGAGATTCTCAGCACACCGAGCTTGCGGGTTTATACCTCCCTCGATGTCGTCGGCGTGCAGATCGGCGGCGTGGTGAAAAATGTCATCGCCATCGCCGCCGGCATTAGCGATGGTTTGGGGCTCGGGCTAAATGCCCGGGCGGCGTTGATCACTCGCGGCCTGGCCGAGATCACCCGCTTGGCGACCCGCATGGGAGCCGATCCGATGACTTTGGCCGGTTTGCCAGGTTTGGGCGACTTGGTACTCACCTGCACTGGCGACTTGAGCCGCAACCGGACTGTTGGCCTACAGATCGCCGCCGGCAAAAGCCTGCAAGAGATCACCGCGTCGGCGCGCACCGTGGCCGAGGGGGTGCGCAACACCCGGGCGCTACACGACCTGGCGCAGCGGCTGGCAGTGGAAATGCCGATCGTCGAGCAGATGTATCAGGTGCTATATGGCGCCAAGCGACCTGGCGACGCGGTGCGCGATTTGATGCAACGGTCGTTAAAACCCGAGGCCGGTTAAAATTGACTTCGCTGGGGCGGTATGATTGATATAGTCACTTGGCTGTGAAGGCGGCCTGAAGGGGAAGTAGTCTTATATGAGTAAAAGAACCTATCAACCGAGCAATATTAAGCGCAAGCGCACCCATGGCTTTCTCGCTCGCATGGCGACTCCCGGCGGGCGCAACGTAATCAAGCGGCGCCGCGCCAAGGGGCGCAAAAAATTGACCGTGTCGGTGCCGCCCAAGCGGGCGCGCACATAACCGCGGAGGAAGGCGCTGAAGGGTAAGCAAGCGTTCCCGAAGTCGGCCCGCCTGAGGAAACGACCCGAATTTTTGCGGCTTTCGCGATCTGGATACAAGGTCCATTCGGAAAACTTCGTCATTATCAGCAAGCTCAGCGATCATGCCGAATCCCGGGTGGGCATCACCGTTAGCGGTAAGGTTGGCAACTCAGTGATCCGCAACCGGATCAAGCGGCAAGTGCGGGAGTTTTTCCGGCGCCGTCGCGCCGCCTTAGCCCCAGCGGTGGACTATCTCGTGATCGCGCGCCAGAGCGCCGTGGGGTTGCCGTCCGACCGGCTCGACGCTGAATTGGTCAAGGGGTTTGCGCCGCCGCGCGGACGCCGGTCGGTATAAGCCCATGATCCGCCGGCTCTTGATCTTCGCGATTGGCGCTTATCGCTTGGTGATCTCACCTTGGCTGCCGCCAGCCTGCCGGTTTTACCCCACATGTTCGGACTACGCACAATCGGCGATTTATCGTCACGGAGCAATCAAAGGATTGCTCCACGCACTCAGGCGTTTCTGCCGCTGCCATCCCTGGAGCGCCGGCGGATACGATCCGGTCAGTTGAACTTAATCAATGGATAAACGCGCACTCATAGGCATCGCTTTGTCGGTCATGGTGTTGATCGGCTACCAGCAGTTGATGAATTATTATTATGGCCCGCCGCCCGGTAGCGAGCCCGCGGTGGCGGAAAAAACCGCCGCCGCGCCAGCCGCCGCCCCAGCGGCGCAACCTGACAGCGCGCCGGCGGCGCCCGGCGCGGCGGCGGTGCAAGCGGCGCCGGTAGTGCCCTCGCCCAGCCAAGCGGCGCAACTGGTGCGGGTGGAAACCGACAACTACATCGCGACTTTCACCAGCCATGGCGCGCGGCTAAAAAGCTTTCAGATCAAAAATTATCGTGCCAGCGCAGCGCCGCAAAGTCCGCTCCAGGAAATTGTCTCGCTCGCTAAAGACGTGCCGTTGCCGCTGGGCGTGCGCTGGCAAACTCCGGCGGCCTTCGACGATGCGGCGCTCGCCTACGGCGTCCAGGGCGGCGATCTCAAACTCACCGGCGACGCCAAGGGCACTCTGGTATTTCAAGGCCAGAGCGCCGATGGCATGACCATCACCAAGACCCTGGCCTTTACCGGCAATCTCTATCCGATTCAGTTCGATGTCGCGGTCCAAGCGGCGACGGGAACGGCGCCAGTTCCAGAGATCATCATTACAGAGAAGAGCGATCACACGGTGCCGGAACCGGGCGCGCCCTTCGAAGGCTACGTCGCCTTGGTCGACAACAAGATCAAGCGTGAAGCGCCGGCGGACGCGCTCAAGGGCCATGAGTTTAGCGGCGATGTCGCCTGGGCCGGCTTCGGTCATACCTATTTTTTCTTCGCTTTGATGCCGGAGAACGGCGCGGGACATAAAACCTCGGTGCGCCAGAATGGCGCGGCGTTGATCGCATCGGTCACCGGGCCGGCGGCCACCGGCCGCTACCGGCTGTTCATCGGACCGAAGGAGCTGGAGCTGCTCAAGTCGGTGGGTAAAGACATCGACCGCGCCATCGACCATGGCTATTTCGGATTCGTCTCGGTGCCGCTGCTCTACGTGCTGCATTTCTTTCACCGTTTCACCGGCAGCTACGGCATCGACATCATTATTCTCACCGTGCTGATCAAGCTGATCATGTGGCCACTAACCCATAAGAGCTTTAGTTCCATGAAGGCGATGCAAAAGCTCGGGCCGCAGATGGAGAAGTTGAAAGAGCGCTACGCCAACGACAAAGAGAAGCTCAACAAGGAAATCATGGACCTGTACAAGCGCAACGGAGTCAACCCGTTGGGCGGCTGCTTGCCGATGGCGATGCAGTTTCCGGTGTTCATCGGCTTGTACAACGCGCTGAGCACGCCCATCGAGCTGCGCCATGCGCCGTTCATGTGGATTCCCGATCTGTCGCGCCCCGACTGGGAAGCGCTGCCGTTTATGTTTAACAGCTGGCACTTGGGGATTCCGATTCTGACCATCGTCATGGGCGCGACCATGTTCATTCAACAATGGATGACGCCGTCGGCCGGCGACCCCAATCAGAGAAAATTGATGATGTTGATGCCGCTCATGTTTACCTTCATGTTCGTGTCGTTTCCGGCTGGCTTGACGGTCTACTGGCTGGTCAACAACGTGCTCAGCATCGCCCAACAGTACTGGATCAACAGCAAAGACAAGTAGCCGAGGAAAGTCTTATGGATTCCGTCGAAACCGAAGGCGACAACATCGACACCGCCATCGCCAACGCGCTCAAAGCGCTCGGAGTCGAGCGCGAAAAAATCACCGTCGACATCATTTCCGAAGGGCGCAAAGGCATCCTGGGCTTCGGCGCGCAGAAGGCCAAGATTCGCGCATCGTTGCGCAAGCTCAATCTCGAACCTGAGCCGGCGCCGGCCAATGCGACAAGCGAACCCCAGCCAGCGGCCCGCGCCGCCGAACCGCGACCTCGTCCACCGGAGCGGCGCCCCCCAGAACAACGCCGGCCCGAACCGCCGCGGACGGAACAGCGCCGGCCGGAACCGCAAAGAAGCGAGCCGCGCGCCCGACCCCAAGATCAGCGACCGCGCCCTGAGCCACGGCAGAGACCTCAAGCGCGCCAGGACTCGCCGCAGCGGCCCGTGGCCGCGCCGGGAGCTGCAGAGATGGCGCCAGCGCAAGCTGAAGCGCGCCCAGTGGATGCACCGCCGCCACTGAGCGCCACGGAGATCGCCGCCATGGTCGAGAAGGGCAAGGTGGCGCTCGCCGAGATTCTCAACCTCATGGGCATGAACGCGACGGTGGAGCAGAAAGCCGGCATCGACGCCGAGGAAACCATTCTCGAAGTCAAAAGCGATAACAGCGGCTTGATCATCGGCCGCAAGGGACAGACTTTAGAGGCGCTGCAATATCTGGTCACGCGCATCGCCGGCGAGCGGCCGGGCAACGAGTCGCCACATATTCTTATCGATATCGAGAACTACCATGAGCGGCGGCGCCAGACCCTGCAAGATATGGCGTTGCGCTTGGGTGAGAAAGCCAAGCGCCAACGTAAGACCGTGACCATCGATGCGCTGAGCGCCGCCGACCGTAAAGTGGTTCACGCGGCTTTGCAAGACGATCCCTGGCTGACCACACGCAGTCTCGGCCAAGGCGCTTTTCGCCGGCTGCTGATCATCCCCGAGGGCGACCGCCGCATTCAAGAAGACAGCCCAGCACAGGGGCGCGACGGCGGCCGGCCGCAACGCGACAACCGGCCCAACCCGGCGCCGGCGCAGCAAGCGCAACCGTCGATGGAAGATGACAGCGAGGGTGATGCTTAGGCAGACGTAGCGGCCAGCAAAACTCGGATGGTCTCGCGCCAAGCTCGCAAAGGTCGCGAAGGGTCAGAAAACAAGCCATTCTAACTTTGCGTCCTTGGCGAGCTTGGCGTGAGATAATTCCTACTTCTGCAAAGTTCCAGCTGACAAAAATTAACCAAGTTGACCCCAGTGACCCGGTTCTCTATAGTTGAGCCATGATTGAACGGCGCAAAACCAGACAAATTGAACTAGGCAAAGTGAAAGTCGGCCGCGATGCGCCGATCACCGTCCAGTCGATGACCAAGACCGACACCCGCGACGTGCGTGCCACGGTGCAACAGATCTGGTCGTTGGAAGCCGCCGGCTGCGAAATCGTCCGCTGCGCCGTGCCGGTGCGCGAGGCGGCGGAGCAATTGGGCGAGATCAAGAAAAAAATTCGCATTCCTTTAGTCGCCGACATTCACTTCAACTACAAGCTGGCGCTGATCGCCATTGAGCAGGGGGTCGACGGGTTGCGCCTCAACCCCGGCAACATCGGCGCGCGCAAGTATGTCGAGGAAGTGGTCAAAGCGGCGTCGGAAAGAAAAATTCCCATCCGCATCGGCGTCAACGCCGGCTCGCTGGAAAAAGATTTATTACAAAAATACAACGGCCCCACCGCCGAGGGTATGGTCGAGAGCGGCCTGCGCCACATTCATATACTCGAAGATGTCGGTTACGAGGAAATAAAAATTTCTCTCAAAGCTTCCGATCCGCTGATGATGATCGAGGCCTACCGCATGCTCGCCGACAAAGTTGATTACCCGTTTCATCTGGGCGTCACCGAAGCCGGCACGCCGGGCATCGGCACGATCAAATCCGCCGTCGGTCTAGGCACGCTCTTGGCCGAAGGCATTGGCGACACCATTCGGGTCTCGCTGGCTGCCGATCCGGTGGAAGAAGTGCGCGTCGGTCTGGAAATTCTAAAAGCCTTGAAGCTGCGTAAGGGCGGCATGACGTTTGTCGCTTGTCCGTCCTGTGGCCGCGCCGATGTCGATCTAGTTTCTCTCGCGAAAGCGGTGGAGCAGCGCATGCTGCCCTACAGCAATCATAACATCCACGTCGCGGTGATGGGCTGCGAAGTCAACGGCCCCGGCGAAGCGCGGGCCGCCGATCTCGGCGTCGCCGGCGGCAAGGGCATCGGTCTGATCTTCAAACGCGGCGAAGTGATCCGCAAAGTTCCCGAAGCGCAAATCGTCGACGCGCTGATGGAAGAAGTGGCCAAGTTCGCCGCCGAAATGGAAACAGCCCAAGGCAAAATGCAAAGTGCAAATTGAAAAATGCAAAATAAAGAAAGAGACTCGGCAATTTTGACTTTTGCATTTTGCAATTTTCAATCTGCTTTGTATTAAGCCTATGCGTTGGAGTAAAACTCTCATCCCGACATTGAAAGAAGTCCCGGCCGATGCTGAGGTCATCAGTCACAAATTATTGGTGCGCGCCGGTTATATCCGCCAGATCAGCCGGGGCATCTACGACTACTTTCCATTGGCTCTCAAAGTCATTCGTAAGATCGAAACCATCGTGCGTCAGGAAATGGACCGGGCCGGCGCCCAGGAATTACTCCTACCGATTTCCTCGCCAGCGGAGCTCTGGCAGGAGAGCGGCCGCTGGGAGTATTACGGTAAAGAATTGTTGCGCTTCAAAGACCGCCATGAGCGCGACTTCTGTCTCGGCCCGACCCATGAAGAGCTGATCACCGATTTGGTCCGCCGTTCGGTGCGCTCCTACCGCGAGCTGCCGATCAATCTTTATCAGGTGCAGACTAAGTTTCGCGATGAGGTGCGACCGCGTTTCGGTTTGATGCGCGGGCGCGAGTTCATCATGAAGGACGCCTATAGTTTTCACACTACGGTCGAGGACTGCCGGCGTGAATACGACAACATGTACCAGGCCTACAAGCGCATCTTCACGCGCTGCGGTCTGAGCTTCCGGCCGGTGGAGGCGGACACCGGCGCCATCGGCGGCAGCCTGTCCCATGAGTTCCAAGTGTTGGCCGAGTCCGGCGAAGACGCCATCGTCAGCTGCGACCAGTGCGAGTACGCCGCCAACGTCGAGAAGGCTGAAGTCAAAGGCAAACCGCCGGCGGCGCGCGACATTTCCGAGGAACTACCCAAGCTCGAGAAAGTCGCCACGCCGGGGAAGAAAACCGTGCCTGAAGTCGCCGAGTTTCTGAAACTCGGCGCCAACAAATTCATCAAGACGCTGGTTTACAAAACCGACAGCGGCGATTTGATCGCGGCCTTGGTGCGCGGCGATCATGAAATCAACGAACTGAAGCTGCGCACCATGCTCGGTTGCCGCGAAGTGACCTTGGCCGACGAAGCGGCGGTGACGGCGGCGACCGGCGTCGTCACCGGTTATATTGGCCCGATCGGATTGTCCTTGCGCGTGGTCGCCGACCTTTCGGTGCATGGCATGCGCGGCGCGGTGACCGGCGCCAACGAAGCCAACACGCACTACGTCGACATCGATCAGGAGCGCGACTTCACGCCGAGCGCGTTCGCCGATTTGCGTCTGGCGGTTGCGGGCGATCCCTGTCCACGCTGCGAGTCGGGCAAGTTGCAAAGCCATCGCGGTATCGAAGTGGGCCAGGTATTTTATCTCGGCACCAAGTACAGCGAAAAGATGGGCGCCACCTATCTCGACGCCGAGGGGCGCGAGCAGCCCATCGAAATGGGCTGCTACGGCATCGGTATCAGCCGCATGGTGGCCGCCGCGGTGGAGCAAAACAACGACGCCAACGGCATCATCTGGCCGCTGGCGATCGCGCCGTTTCAGGTGCTGGTGCTGCCGATCAATTACAAAGAAGACAAGTTGCGCGACGCTGGCGAAAAGCTTTATCGCGACTTGCAGCGCGCTGGCGTCGAAGTCTTGCTCGACGACCGTGACGAGCGCGCCGGGGTCAAGTTCAAGGACGCCGATCTGGTCGGCATCCCGCTGCGCGTCACCATCGGCGCCAAAGGATTGGACAAGGGCTTTTTCGAATTGCGTAGCCGGCGCGACGGCAAGACCGAAGAAGTGCCGGTCGGCGAGGCGGTGAAAGTTATTACTGAAAAAATCGCTCAGGCGGTGCAGGGATAAGCCATGGCATCGAAGCTCGAGCTGGTGCGTAAACATGGTTCCATGCGCGAGCGCTTGATCGTCGCCCTCGACGTCGACACTTTGGAACAGGCCACCGAGCTGGTGCGCCAGTTGGCCGGCGAAGTCGGCATGTTCAAGATCGGCAAGCAGCTGTTCACTCACGCCGGGCCCCAGGCGGTGCGGCAGATTCAAGAGTTGGGCGGCGAAGTTTTTCTCGATCTCAAGTTCCACGATATTCCCAACACCGTCGCTAAGGCCGCCATCGAAGCGACCCGGCTGGGCGTGAAAATGTTCAACGTCCACGCCTCGGGCAGTTTAGAGATGATGCGCATGACGGTGAAAGAGGTAAAGCGCGTCTGCCGCCAGCAAAAGCTGCGTAAGCCGATCATGCTGGCGGTCACCGTGCTGACCAGTTTGAACCAGGACGATCTGTCGCGGGTCGGCGTCGAGCGCAAAGTCGCCGATCAAGTGGTGCGCTTAGCGTTGCTCACGAAAGAGGCCGGCATGGACGGCGTGGTCGCTTCGCCCCATGAAGTCGCCGATATCCGCGAGGCCTGCGGCCGACGCTTCATCATCGTCACCCCTGGAATTCGCCCAGCCGACGGCAACCGCAACGATCAACAGCGGGTCATGACGCCGCAAGATGCCGTGCGCGGCGGCGTCGATTACATCGTCGTCGGCCGACCGATCATCGAAGCCAGCGATCCAGTGGCCGCGGCCCGCGCCATCGTCGCCGACATGCGGCTATGACGTCGCTGTCGCGACGTATCTCAAATTCCAAATTTCAGATTTCAAACTTCGGAACGGCTACGCTTTCCAGTAGCGATAGAAATGATGCACCGGGCTGTGGCCGGCGCCGATGCGATAACTGTGGCGCAGGGCTGCGGTGATGTAGCGCTTAGCGTTGCCGACTGCGGCTTCGAGCTTCTGACCCTTGGCTAGATTCGCCGCGATGGCGGCGGAGAGTGTGCAGCCGGTGCCATGGGTGTTGGTGGTGCGGATGCGCGGGACGCGAAGTGAAATAAATTCTTTGCCATCAAAAAATAGATCGGTGGCCGGGCCCTTGAGATGACCGCCTTTGATGAGAACCGACTTGGCGCCCAGCTTGACGATTCGTCTTGCCGCTTCCCTGATGTCCTCGTTGGTTTCGAACTTCATGCCGATAAGCACTTCGGCTTCGGGAATGTTCGGTGTCACCACCGTCGCCAAGGGAATCAGCTTCCCGCGTAGCGCGGCGACGGCGCTTCTCTGAATCAGCAAATCGCCCGAGGTCGCCACCATCACTGGATCGACGACGAGATTTTTTATGCGATGCTGGAGAATCTTCTTTACCACCAGATCGATGATCGCGGCGTTGGCGAGCATGCCGGTTTTCACCGCGTGGGCGCCGATGTCGCTGATGATCGCGTCGATCTGGGCGGCCACTAGTTCTGGCTTGAGTGCCAAGACTTTTGTGACACCAACGGTATTCTGCGCGGTGATCGCGGTGATTGCCGAAGTGCCGTAGACGCCATGGGCGGCGAAGGTCTTCAGATCGGCTTGGATGCCGGCGCCGGCGCCGGAGTCGGAGCCGGCGATGGTCAGGGCTTTGCGGATGTTCATGATTACTTCGCTTCGCGCATGATCAGGCGGTTGTAGAGCTGAACTAATTCGTTGGTCCGCTCGCCCCATTTCTCATGGGAGACCACTTGGAGCTTACGCGCTCCGGGATCGACTTGATACTTGACGTCCTTGCGGCTCACCCAGCGGCCCTGGCCGGCCATGATCTCTTGGGCTTTTTTCGACAGCATGTAATCGACGAACAGCGCGGCGCCATGCGGATGGGGCGGTTTGGCGGCGACCCAGAAACCTTGGGGAATCATCACCGGAATGAACGGCTCGGGAAATAGATATTCAATCGGCGCGCCTTTCTTTTTCAAATCGTAGGCCAGGTGATTCGAGCCATCGACCATGATGGGAAATTCGCCGGCGGCGACCAGCTGGCCGACCAGGGTCGTGCCGCGGCGAAAGCTCGGCTCCTGCTTGCCCAGCGCTTCGGCCATGCGCCGGCCTTCACTGTCGCCATAGTGATCGAGCAGCGCGGCGAGCAGATCGTAGGACTCGTTATCCATGGCGAGCTTGCCCTTCCACTTGGGCTCGAGCAAGTTGGCAAACGACTTCGGATAATCCTTCGCCGCGACTAAATTCTTGTTGACGATGAACATGAAGGCGCGCGTGAAAGTCGCGTTAAAATATCCTTCTTGATCGACGAAGCCGGGGCGGAGAAATTCCCGCAGTGGCGTGCGGTAGGGCATGATCACGCCGGCCTTGCGCGTCGGCGTGAGGAAGGTCGCGCGGTAGCCGGTGGCGTCGTAGAGATGGGCGCCGGCGCGGTACTCGGCGGTGATGCGGTTGAGCGTCTTGGGCCCGCCGGCGGTGACGAAGTTTACTTTGAGAAATGGATAGTCGGTTTCGAAGGCGCGAATCAGTTCGTTGGAGTCCTCGCGGTTCATGGTCGAGTACCAGACCACTTCCCGTTCTTTTTTCGCGCCGTCTTCCAAGCGGCGCTGCCGTTCGCTCATCGGCAGCCGGTTGATCTCGTCGAGCAAGTCTTGCGGGCTTTTCTGCGCGCGTGCTTCACTGGCAAATAAAAACAGCGCAGCGGTCAACCCCAACCACAATCGCGGTTTCATGCCCGCGCCTTGCCTTCTAACAGCTGCGCCACGGCGCCTTCGCACACCGTGCCTGTGAAAAACTCGGGATTCATGCCGGCGTAAAGCGACGCCGCGTTGGTGAACGTGTAGTCGCGAAAGTCTTCATCGGTGATCAAGCCGTCGTCGACCAGCTCATGGGCCTCTTCGACCACCTCGTTCATCTCGGTGACATCCCAGTGGCCGATGTCGGAGCTCATCATCGCTTTCAACTTGGCGCCCATGGGATTGTTTTTGGCGTTGAACGCCCAGGCGACCATGGGGTCGTCGGCTTCGCAGCCGAAGTAAAAGTTCTCGACGAAGAGTTGGCGAAGATCTTCCAGCTTCTCCACCTGGCAGGCGGACCAGTCGTCGAGATTTTGCGGATGGCGCTGCGGCTGGCTCAGCCACTGCATGATGTCGTCGAGCTTGGCGGTCATTTTCGCGTTGCCGTGTTCAGCAATCAATTCCCGCATCAGCGCGCGGTCCAGGTTCATCGGATCGAGATCGTGGATCGCCTTGGCGTTGCGTTTTTTCCAGTGGCCGACGATGTCGGAGTAGACGCCGCAGGCCCAGTGCACGCCGCCTTCGAGGAAAGCGAAATTCAAACTGGGAAAGCGCCGGGTCACGCCGCCGAAGAACAACGCTTTGCACATCGCCTCGCCGGCAGCGCCGAAGTGGCCGATGTGGTTGAACATGTAGTTCGACACCGAACGGCGGCTGCCCCAACCCTGGCCGGTGGCGTGGGTGGTGATGGCGACCTTGAGTTCGACGCACCGTTGCCAGAATGGATCGTAGTCATACTCGCTGTCGAGGGCGAGGAGATCGAGATAGGTCATGTTGGCGGCGAGCTCGGGATGTTCCTGCAACATCTTCGGCACCGGCCGCTGCACATGGGAGATCACCGCGGCTTTGAAGCCCAATTGCTTGACGGCGAATTCCAATTCCTCCATGCCTTCTTGCGGCGTGTGCACCGGGATCACCGCTACCGGCGTCATGCGGTCGGCGTAGTCGCGATAGATGTCGGCGTGAAAGGCGTTCAACGCCCGGCAGGCGAGCCGGCGCACTTCCTCGTCCTCGATGCGCGGCGGTTCGGTCAAACCGAAGGTCGGATAGAGCACGGTGAAATCCATGCCCAATTCATCCATGCGCTGGTAAAGTAAATGCGGCAGTGACGCGGTGGCGCGGTCGAGCGTGTTCTTCGCCGGCCGCGCCCACCAGGGTGGGCATGTTGCGCGCGAATAGCGCCGCTCTTCGTCGCTGAGATCCACCCAGCGGTTGTTGGCCCGGCCGCCGACGGCTTTTTTATAGCGCTCGACCATGCCGGCGCCTCCAAGCTCTTTGATGTAATCGAAGTAGACCGGCGTGAGTTCGACGGTATGGCCGTCGGTGTCGATGATCGGATGATCGAGCCGGGCGCGGACTTTGGCGGATTTGGAATTGTTCGCTGACATGGTGAATACCTCTAGGCCGGTATATTACGCGGGCTTCGGCACTGTCAATTGGCGCCGGCGCACCGATTGCCCGGAGAAAATTACAGTGCTACGAGTAAGGGCGCGAAAGGTGGATTCCATGAACACAAACGTCGACATTCGTCTCGATATTCCCTACGGCGGCGGGCCGGCGGGGAATCTTTGTCTCGATGTTTATTTGCCAACTGGCGCGGGGCTCCATCCGGCGCTCATCTGCCTGCACGGCGGCGCCTGGCTGCGCGGTTCGCAGCGGCAGTACAAAAGTTGGGGGCCGTATCTGGCCGCGCGCGGCTACGCGGTGGTCGCCGTCGATTACCGTTTGTCGAGCCAGGTGAGCCCAGCCTGGCCAGGCGTGTGGGATGATGTCTGCCGGGCGCTGGATTGGCTGATCGCCCAGGCGCCGGCGCTGCGTCTCGATCCGTCGCGCCTCGGTACCATCGGCGACTCCGCCGGCGGCCATATGGCGGCGATGTTGTCGCTCCATGAATCGACGGCGCGACATATTCGCGCCGTGGTTGGCGTCTACGGCATTTACGATCTACCCGACTGGTGGCGCGTCACCCAGCCGCCCAAGCGCACCGACGATCCGGTGAAAAAGCTCATGGGCAAATCCTACGACGAAGCGAAAGCCGACTACGAAAGTTTTTCGCCGCTACACCGGGTGCAAGCGCTTAAGACGCCGCCCGCGGCGAAATACATGATCATTCACGGCGACGAAGACGCCATCGTGCATCACAATCAATCCGAGCGTTTGGTCGCCGCGTTGCGCGACAAAGGCGCCGACATCGAAGACCTGTTGATCCCCGGCGCTGGCCATCATTGGTTCACCCTCGCCGACGACAATCCAGCGCGCAAGCGCGTCGACGAGGAGCCCAATCTTACCGTGGCACCGGTGCTGCTGCGGTTTCTTGAGCGTGGGTTGTAATCGGATGTTCGGAATTTCTCCCGCAAAGGCGCAAAGTGCGGAAAGGAAAAAGTCATGACTGACGAGGCTGGCGTTTTACATTTGCCTACTCTGCTCGGCGATTATCCCAACACCAAGGCGCTCAAGTCGGGGGCGATTGGTTCCGCCAGTGTTGCTTTGGATTTCGCCAATGTGAAGGTGCCGAACACGGCGTTCAAGGATGTCGTGCGCCATTTGAAGTACGACGTCGCCGAGCTGGCCATCGTCACTTACTTGCAGGCGCGCGCCCATGGCAAGCCGCTGGTGTTGTTGCCGGCGGTGATCGTCGGCGCGTTGCCCCATCCGTTTTTGGTTTACAACGCCGAGCGCGGCCGGATTGCGCCGAGCGAACTTGGCGGCAAGCGCGTCGGCATTCGTGCCTATTCGGTTACCACCGCCGCCTGGGTGCGCGGCGTGTTGCAAAACGATCATGGCGTCGATTTGAACAGCATTCGTTGGGTGACTTTCGAAGATCCTCATGTCGCCGAGTACACCGATCCACCGACAGCGGTGCGCGCGCCGGCTGGTAAGTCGATGGCGCAAATGCTCATCGACGGCGAGCTCGACGCCGCGGTGGTCGGTGGACCGGATCTCAAAGATACCCGCTTGCAGCCGGTGATCGCCAACCCCGATGACGCGGCGAAGGCTTGGTGTAAAAAACAGGGCGCGCTGCCGATCAATCATATGCTGGTGGTCAAAGAGTCGCTGGCGCAAGCCAATCCGGCGGCGGTAAAGGAAATATTCCGGCTGGTTCGCGACAGTAAGCAGGCGATGGCGCCCGCCGGCGCGGCATTCGATCCGTTGCAGTTCGGCCTGGCCAACATCCGGCGCAGCCTGGAGCTGATCGTCGATTATTCAACCCAGCAAGGATTGATTCCCAAGCGCATTGCGGTGGATGAGCTGTTCAACGATGCGACCCGGGATTTGCTTTAAACCGCCGCGTAGACTTAGCAGCCCGTGGTGAAAGTCGAGAATAAAGTGGGTGATCCGTGGTGATGAAGATCGACACTAACGACATAACGTACTAAAGTTTTCTGCATGGCGATGGGAAAACGAAGACACGAAGAGCAGCGAGGGATGTGGGTTGCGGTGAGCGA
>CAMDBU010000061.1 GCA_945889495.1 Syntrophobacter sp. SbD2
TCCAGAAGTTGACGCAACGCGTGTGGGGATTCGCAATAACTCCAAAACTTTGCCGTTCGCACATGAAAACACGAAACCCGCGTGTTGCGCTCAAAAATTAGCAGGCCGGGTTCTAAAAAAACGGGGTTTTCTGTCAGGCACTATTTAGCGGCCGTAGAGCTGCTTGATAAAGCCTGAGGCTTGGATTTCCTGGACGAAGCTCAG
This sequence comes from Syntrophobacter sp. SbD2, assembly GCA_945889495.1. Classification (GTDB taxonomy): domain Bacteria; phylum Desulfobacterota; class Binatia; order UBA9968; family UBA9968; genus DP-20. Next base: position 205 of record CAMDBU010000061.1, read on the forward strand.
ATCGACAAACTCGTTGGCGTTGGCCTTGGCGGCTTCGGGCCGGGTGGGCGCGAGGAAGTCGAGATAGCTTTTGACGCCGTCGGCCGACGGCAGCGGCGTCTCTGGTAATATTTTTATGAAGCCGTTGTAGGTGCGTTCGAGGCTCTCGGTGTCGGTGATGCGGGTGTATTTGCTGATGGTGCGCAGCGTCGATGCTTTGTCGTGCTTGAAACTATGGATCGCCTCCACCAGGGCGCGGCCGAGCCTGGCGAGCAACGGCGCCTTGGCGCGGATCGTCGCTTCGCGGGTCAGGACGCCGTTCCAGTGAAACGGCAAATTGAGCGCGCCGATGTCGACCAGCGACTTGAAGCCCAGCTTCTCCGCCTCACGAACAAACGGCTCCACCAGCACGCCGAACTGGACGACGCCTTTGGCCAGGGCGGCGAGCGCGTCGGCGGTGGCGCCCACCGGCACGAGCTTCACGTCCAAGTTCGGGTCGATGCCCAGGCGGCTGAGTCCCATGCGCATGCCGATCTCGGTGGTGGTGCCGGGCCGGCCGACGCCGCCGGTGCGGCCTTTGAGTTGTTTGATGTCGGTCAAATTTTTCGGCGCGACGATATGGGCCGGAAAGGTTGGCACCATGGCGAGAATGATTTTCACGTCGGCGCCGGCCAACCGCGAGCTGACCAAGGTGGTCACCGAAGTGACGATGGCGTCGAGTTCGCCGGCGAGCATCGCTTGCAGCGCGATGGTGCTGGCGTTGACTGAGATGAACTCGGCGTTGACGCCGTGCTTTTTCAGCAACGCTTTATCCTGCACAATCCAGATCGCCGCGTTGGATGCGCCGCCAGCCCAGGCGATGCGCAGGCGCTCCTGAGCTTCAACCATGCGCGGGCAGAGAGAAGCGGTCAAGACTAGCGCAGTGAGAATGACTAGCAGGTTGCCCGCGGCTTTCAGCAAAGTTGTCATCGATACCGACTCCGTCCATCCGTTGTGATCGCCGGACAGTAATCCGCCAGTGTGGTGAATTCAAGAAAAAACACAAGAAAAAACTCCGCCTTGACGCTGGCTGCGGTAGCGCGCTAACAATGATTCATCACAGGGGAGGATCGAGCCATGTCATTCACAGGAAAAGTTGCATTCATCACCGGCGCCGGCAGCGGCATCGGCCGGGCCACGGCGCAGCTGTTGGCGAGCCAAGGCGCCAAAGTCGCGGCGGCGGATTTACGCGCTGATACCGCCGGTGAGACCGCGGCGGCGATCGTCACCGCCGGCGGCAAGGCGATCGGCGTCGGCGTCAATGTTTCGAGCAAAGCGGAGGTCAGCGCTGCCATCGAGCGTACCGTGCAGGAGTTTGGCGCGTTAGACATCCTGATCAATTGCGCCGGGATTTATCCCCGTGCGCTGGTGGTCGACATCGAAGAAAGCCAGTGGGATCAAGTGATCGGCACGCATTTGAAGGGCACGTTTCTGTGCTGCCAGGCGGCGGTGAAGCAGATGATCCGGCAGAAGAGCGGGCGCATCGTCAATATCGTCTCCGGCATCGCGCTTAACGGCGCGCGCCGCGGTAGCGCCTACTCTGCGGCCAAGGGCGGCATCATGAGCTTCACCAAGTCGCTGGCTCTAGAAGTGCGCGAGCATAACATCATGGTCAACGCTCTCAGCCCCGGTCCGACGCGCACGCCGATGTCGAGCTGGGGCAGCGCCAAGCCGGGCGACCCGAGTTATGCCGAGATGATCAGCCAACACCCGCAGGGATTGAAAGAACCGGAGCAGGCGGCGCAATATATCGCCACGCTGGCCGGACCGCTGTTCGACAATACCACCGGGCGGATCATGCATTTTTAACCGGTATGATTTGGCTAAATTGCCTGGCGTGCGGGCGGCGCGTCGTGGCGACTAAAGTTCAAGTTTGGCCTGCCGATTGATTTTTTAAGGTAGACTAAAGTTAAAGATCGAGGATTCCTATGGCAGATTCACCAAACGGCGCCGGAAATGTCACCGCCCAGCTAGGCTTCGCCGGCATGCCACGGCACGTGGGTGATCTGATGATCACGGAAGTTGTCTGTTTGCCGCCGCATCATCCGTTCCGCGAGGCGGTGGATTTGATGGCGCGCCATTCTTTTCATCATCTCCTGGTCGCCGAGCCGGATGGGCGCCTGGCTGGCGTGCTTTCGGATCGGGATATTTTACGCGGCGAGGGCTGTTACGATTCGGACACCACCCTGATCGCTGACATCATGGTCTCCGAGCCGATCACGGTGCGGGCGCAAACGCCGTTGTCCGAGGCGGTGGAGTTGGTGCTCGATCATCGGGTTAACTGCTTGCCGGTGGTCGATGATGCGGGGCAGATTTGCGGCATTCTCACCAGCACGGACCTATTGCGCGCGTTGAAAAATCTCCAATCCGCTATTGAAAAACTTGCCTAAGCGAATTTCCTGACCGACGTTATCGGTCTTGTTCAGCTATCGATCTCGCGCAAGCCGCGCGCAAACTTTGCCACCAGCAGCACTCCCACTGAACCTAGACAGCCGCCCATGACCAGGGCGCCGGTGACGCCCAACAAGCTCGCCGCCGTGCCGATCTGGGCGTGGCCCAGGTAGGTGCCGGCGGACATGAAGACTTGATCGAAGCTTTTCACTCGCCCGCGCATGGGGTCGGGGGTGATGAGCTGGATCATGGTATCGCGCAGGGTCTCGCCGATGGCGTCGACCAGACCGAGCAAGAATACGATCACCAAGGACAGCGCCAGGGAGCGCGATAACGCGAAGCACACCAAGCCCGCCGTGTAGATCAACGTGACCGCGATGATCAGGTCGCCTTTTCGCTTCGGATTGCCCATGGCCATGACGATGGCTGAGCCGGCCAATGCGCCGAAGGCGGGGACGCCGAGCAGCGCGCCCAGGCCGGTGGGGCCGACGGCGAGGATGTCGCGGGCGAACACCGGCATCATCGAGCGGTAGGCGCCGAAGAACTGCACGCAGGTGTCCATGCCCATGAGGCCAAGAATCGCCGAGTTGTCGCGGATAAATTCAAAACCGCCGCGCACGCTTTGCAGCGGTGATTCTTTTTTCTCACCGCTGGGCGGCTCCGGCCGGGCGCGCATCAGCGCCAGGCAGATAATTACGCTGGAAAAACTCAGCGCGTCGATGAAATAGGACGCGCTCAAGCCGACGCTGGCGATGATGACGCCGCCGATGAACGGGCCCGACAGCGTGGCGATCTGGCGCCAGGTGATGTTGAGCGCGTAGGCGGTGGCCAGTTGCTCCGGCTTGACCAGGGTCGGAATCAACGCCGTGCGCGCCGGCGAATCGAAGATGCCGACGGCGCCGGAAAGAAAGGTCACCAGATAAATATGCCAGACCTGCACGGTGCCGAAGTAGCTCAGCAGCGCCAACGCCAAGGCGAGTAGCGCCGCCAAACTCTGGGTGACGATCAGGAGCAGCCGGCGATCCATGCGATCGGCGAGCACGCCGCCGGGAATCGACAGCAACATGATCGGCAGGGCGCGAAACAATCCCGCCAAGCCCAACTGAAACGGCGAGTTGGTTATTTCATAGACCTGCCAGGCGATGGCGACGGTGGAGATCTGGCTGCCGACGGCGGAAAACAGCAAGCTCGCCCAGAACAGACCGAAGTCGCGTTGCTTGAGCACTTGCCAGGGTGTGACGGGTGGGGCCATGAAAGATCGTTCGATTTGCGCTGCGGTAAACAACGACCGTAGTGGAATCTTCTCTGGCGATCAACCGAACTTGATCGGCAATTGCTTGACAGCCTGCGGCGCTGCCGTTACAACGGCGCGACAGGAAAAGGAGTGCGACCATGAAGCGTGTGATTTTTATCGGAATACTAGCGGCGATTTACTGGTTCGGCCCAGTGGCGTGGGCGCAGCAGAAGGCGCTGCCGACGGTGCGCATCGGCATCGAAGCGCCGGCCGGCACCAACACCCACTATCATGTCACCAAGCAGGCCGGGCTGTTTCAAAAGCATGGCCTCAACCTGGAGCTGATCTCGTTCCCCGGCGGCACCGTCGGCATGCAGTCGCTGGTCGCCGGCGATATTCAGTTCGCCACCCAGGACGGCGTGGCGACGCTGACGGCGAATTTGCGCGGCGCCAATATTTATTTCGTCGGTGGCATGATCAACACCTTTCCGTTCAGCATTTTGTCCCGCGCCGAGATCAAAGTGCCGGCGGATCTGCGCGGCAAAAAGATTGTCATCAGCCGCTTCGGTTCCTCTTCCGATACCGCGGTGCGCACGGCGGTGGAGAAATATGGCCTCAGGCCGGACAAGGACGTGTTCATCCTTCAAGGCGGCGGTCAGAGCGAGCGCTTCGCCGCGCTCAAGGCCGGCGTGGTCGACGCCGCCATCGTCAGCCCGCCGCTCAATCTCGCCGGCAAGCAGTTGGGCTTCAACGAGGTCATCGATCTGTCCGAGTCGGGGATTCCCTACGCGCACCAACTGATCGTCGCGACCAAGGATTTTCTCGACAAAAATCACGATATGACGATGCGCACCCTGCGCGCGCTCATCGAAGGCTTGAGTCTATGGAAAGACCCGGCGAAAAAGCCGCAAGTCCTAAAATCCATCGCCCAGTATCTGCGCCTCGACCCGGAAAAACATCGCGACCAAATGGAAGAGACCTACCGCTACTACAGCAAAACCTTTCCGACCAAACCCTATCCGACCCTCGAAGGCGTCGAGTTCACCGCGCAGATCTTGAAACGCAATCGTCCCGAAGCGAAGGATCTACAGGCCAAGGATTATGTGTTGTACAAGTACGTCGCCGAGCTCGAGAAGGAAGGGTTTTTGGCGAAAGTGTTTGGCGCGGGGAAGTAAGGAGTAAAAGGAGTAAATAGTAAGGAGTAAGGAGTAAGGAGTGAAGAGTGAAGAGTGAAGAGTTCGGAATCCGAAGTCTCCTCACTACTAACTCCTCACTCCTTACTGTCTTTCAGAAGTTTCTCCAGCGGGCCGTGGTCGCGGAACAGTTCCGGTTTGCCGAAGAATTCTTTCGACACCGGGCGGCGTGTGGCTAGTTCCTTCAAGACGATTTCCAGACCTTGATCCGAGACGTAGGGGATCGGTTTGAAGATCTTGGCGTAGACCTCGGCGGTTTTTTTGATAAAGCCGGCGTCGCTTTCGCGGTGCCATTTCTTGATCGATTGTTCGACCACGGCGCTGTCTTTTTTGATCAGCCGGATCGCTTCGACATAGGCCTTGAGAAAACGCTCAACCACGGCCGGGCTGCTTTTGATAAAACTCCGGCTGGTCGCCACGCAGGATGACGGGTAGATAAAGTTCGCCGTCGATTGATCGACCAACAGCGGCCAGCCGGCTTGGATCAAGCTGTAAGTGTTGCGGTAGGGAAGTGCGGCGGCGGCGACCCGGCCGCTGCGCATGGCGGTGACGATCTCGGCGCCGCCGCCCAACTGCAAAATCGTCATATCCTTCTCCGGGTCCAGACCCAAAGACCGTAGCGCCGCGCGCAGATAATAATGGGTCGTCGAGCCCAGCCGGGTGACGCCGCTGCTTTTGCCCTTCAACTGCGCCGGATTTTTAATCTCCGGGCGGCCGACGAAGTAAACCACATCGGTATCGGCGGGGCAGGCGAGCAGGCTGACATCGCCGCCCTCGATGCGCGCCGATACCACCGATTCGGCGCCAGCGCCGGAAAATTGCACCGTGCCGCTCATGATCATGGTCGTGATCAGCGCGCCGCCGCGAATGTGAATCGGCTCGACGTTCAAACCTTGCTTGGCGAATAGGCCGCTGTCTTTACCAACCAGCACCGGCAGATGCTGCAACGAGGTGGTCACGCCGTAGGGCACGCGCAGCGGCTCTTGGGCGGCAAGTTGGACCGGCAGGGTGGCGATGCAGAGAGCGGCGCAATACTTCGCGATGCTTCGCATTGACTGGTTGGTTCGACGTAGCTGCGAACTATTTATCGTCCGGTCGTGACATCGATGGGCACGCCGTCGGGGTCGGCCAGTTGGAATTGGCCATGGGGGCATTTGGCAAGCAGTTTGAGGCGAATCGCGCCTTCATGGCCGCCGGGCTTGGGCGACAATCTCGGGTTGCGTTCGACCAGCTTGGCCAAATCTTTTTTGAACGCGTCAATATTCTCGACGTGAAATCCCAAATGATCCATGTGGCGCGGTTCGATGCCGGCGCCGTCGTAGTCGGAAATCGCCCAGGGCGCGATGACGATGGTCACCCGGCCGTCGGTTAGATAATGATTGGGATCGTCGGTCGGTTTCTCGGTTTCCTGGAGATCGTAGACCTCGCGGTAAAACTTCGCCAGGTTGGCCGGATTCAAAGAACGCAGGGTGAAGTGGCTGATGTAGCGTTCCTGTTTCCACTCGCCCTCGACATAGACTTCGGCGCGGTTGGTCATCTGCTGTTGCGACAGGTCGAAGACGTAGCCGTCGGGATCGTGGGTGCTGATGCCGGCGAAGGGGCGGTTGGTCGGCCGCTTGACTAACTGCACGGCGGGATATTTGGCGCGCAGCCGCTCGGCCACCGCATCGACGCTTTCGACTTCCAGACCGAAGTGTTCGAGGCCGGCCTGGCGGCCAAGCTTCTGCGGAATTATGTTCATGCCGATATAGCCGTCGCCGATGGCCACCGCGCTTTCGGGACGCGGCGATTTGCCGGTCTTCATGCCAAACAGCGCCTGGTAGAAGCGGCTGAGCAGGGTGTAGTTGTCGCTGATGATGGCGAGATGTTTGATCTTGGCGGTCATGGGTTTCTCCTTTTGGCTTAACGATATATCTGGTCAATGAAGCCGGACTTTTCCAGTTCTGTGAGGATCGTGTTGTCGATGAAATCGTCGGGGTTGAGTTTGGCCCCGGCCGGCAGTTCGACGCTCATCTGGTCCAAGGCGAACTTGACCGCGCGCCGGTCGCCGTAGGGCAGTTTCTTATACACTGGCCGATAAATCTCATGGCTCTTTTCAAGCACGTCGCGGTCGTTGAGCTTCAAATATTTCGCCAGCACCTTAAGTGACAGTTCCTTGTCGGTCTTGAATGCCTTGATGCCTTCGAGCCAACCCTTAAGAAAATTTCGCGCTAACTCAGGATTGCTCGCGATAAATTTTTTCGACGCCACCACGCCGTTCACCGGATAATAAATCGGCAGCTCGCTCAGATCGATGACGACGTGAAAGCCCAGCTTCTCGGCTTGAACTTTTTTGTCTCCGGAGAGCATCGCGCCATCGATGGCGCCGGTGGTCAACGCGGCGAAGCGGGTGGCTTCGCCGCCGGTCTGTAGGATCGTCACGTCTTTGTCCGGAGACAGTTTGTAGTGGCGCAGGGCTTCGCGCAGCGCCATGTCGGTGAGCGAGCCATATCGGCTGACGCCGATTTTCTTACCCTTAAGATCGGCCGGCTTCTTGATGCCCGGCCCAGTGACGACGTTTTCCAAGAGTTGATCGACGCCGCTAGCGATCAAGGTCAGATCGGCGCCCTTGGCCCAGGCGCCAATGGCCGAGGGCGGCGCCATGTTGGCGACTTTGACATCGCCGGACATGATCGACTGGATGATCACCGAGCCGCCCGGAATATAAAGCAGCTCGACGCCGACATTGTATTTTTTGAACAAGCCGGCTTCATGGGCGATCCACAGCGGCCCGGCGGTGGGTGACAGCGAGACGTAGGGAACTTTCAACGATTGCCCGTGCACCGCCGGCACGCCGGCACCGGACAGCAGCGCGATGCATAGTATAAAAATAATCATCTTAACTACCCTTCGACCGCATTCAGCAGTCCGAAAACGATTTGAACGGCTGCAACGTTTGGAACGATTGGAACGTGCCCATTCCTAGTACGGCCCACCAGCGCGCTTGCGCGCCGCGTGAAAAGCCTCCGCCGCTTTATTGATCACTTCCTCGGTGTCGATAGCGACCAACTCGCCTTTGTGTTTCAAGATTCTTCCGTCGATCACCACGGTGTCGACATTGAATGGATTGGCCTGCTGGACCAGTAACAGCACCGGATTGATGAACGGCGCGACGTTGATGTCGTTGGTTCTGACTAGAATTAAGTCGGCGCGCTTGCCCGGCGTCAGCGAGCCGACTTTGTCGGCGATGCCCAAATCTTTCGCGCCGTCCAAGGTCGCCAGTTCCAAGATTCTTCGCGGCTGCACGTCCATGACGTCCATGGAGCGCAGGTGGTTTAGCTGCAACATCAGGCGCATGATGCTGAACATGTCGGCGTTGCCGCCGACCGTGGTGGTGTCGACCGACAAGCTGCATTGCACGCCGCGCTTCAGCAGATCGCCAAGGTGGGGCAGGCCGGAGGCCAGGCGCGAGGCGGTGTAGGGTGCGATGCTGTTGTGGACTTTGGTTTCGGCCATCATGGCGCGTTCCCGTTCCGACGCGCTGTAGGTGTGGATGAGCTGGACGTCGGGGCCGAGCAGCTTGTCGTTGTAGAGCATCTCAATTCTGCGAAAGCGTTTGATCTCAGCGATGGAGCGGCCAGCATGTTGGGTGATTGGCAAGCCGATGCCGCGGGCGAATTCCCATTCCTTGCGATAGACCTCCGGCGGTGTGTCGCCGGCGCCGCGGGAGGCGAAGCCCATGGTCAGTAGCCCGTCGTTCGACGCGCCCATCCATTCCCGTTTGACCCTGGCGATGTCATTGAAGTCGGCGGTCTCCTTCGGTTTCAATTGCAGGTTGCGGCTGTAACCGTAGGAAAAGCGCGCGCGGATACCGCAGTCGCGCAGCGCGCGCAGATCGGCGTCGGCGTAGCGGCCGTCGATAATGTTATGCGACCAATCGTGAATCGTCGTCAGGCCGGAGTAAATCGCCTCGGTGATGCCCAAGCGCGCGCTGGCGTAGGCGTCTTCCGGCGACATCACCGGGCCGAGTTTGCTCATCACCGGGAAGTAATCGAAGTCGCCGTCGGCAACCACGCCGCGGGCGAAGCTGCCCCAGAGATGAAAGTGGGTGTCGACAAAGCCGGGGCAGGCGATGCGGTTGCGGCCGTCGATGACTTCGGCATTGGGCGCGTTCAAGTTGGGCCCAACGGCGACCAGGGCGCCGTTGCGCACATGGACATCGCCGTTGGGGATGTCGCCGAGCTTTGGGTCCATGGTGACGATGAAGGCGTTCTTGACGATGAACTCGCCGCGCGGTGGCGGCTTGCCGGAGCTACGATCCGCTGCCCATAGGCGCGAGGTCGGTTGCGAGTTGGCCGCGCAGGCGGACAGCGCGGTGGCGCCGACGGCGGCGACCGCGCCGATGAATTTGCGCCGGCTGATGGTGTTGTCGTTGGCCATAATTGAGTTCCTTTGCTTTCTAGCGCAAATGGTTCTGACATTTTGTAGTCGATGGCGATCCGTAGCGTCAAGCAAATAACTGTCGAAGGATCAGAAAAAACCGAGATTTTCTTGCGAAGCAGCTCACGCGCCGGTAGATTCGGAAGGCAATTCAACCCAAACCATCGAGGGCTTCATTAAATGTCTCTAGCGAACGAAAGTTTCACCACCGGCGATCGCTGCCGGATTGACGGACGCGCTGCAATCAATTGGTTGCCGCGCCGCCGCCCGTGGCTATGGTTGGTGCTTTTATGTTTGTCGTTGGCGCGGCTGGCGCCAGCCGCCGAGGGCGCGCCCAAGGCGCAGTTGATCGTCGGCAGCGAGCTTAATTTCCCGCCCTTCGTGCTGGTGCGTGAAGGCGGCCGGCCGGATGGCTTCGCGGTCGAACTCTGGCAGGCGGTGGCGCGCGACGCCCATCTCGACGCCAAGATCGAGACCGGTTTGTTCCACGAGAATCTCGCAAGGTTCAAAAGCGGCGAGATCGATGTGCTGGTCAATCTTGCGCCGTCCGACGAGCGCCACCGCTTCGCCGACTTTTCCGTGCCTCACGTGCGCATGACCGGCGCAGTGTTCACCCGCAAGGGCGATAGCGGCATTACCAGTGAAGACGACCTGGCGAAGAAATCGCTGATCGTCATCAAGTTCGATTCCGCCCATGAGTACGCCCGGACGCGCGGTTGGACCAACCTGACCGTGGTCGACAGGGCGACCGCCGGCATGGAGCTACTGGCGAAATCGACGACCCATGACGCCATGCTGGTCGGGCGGCTGGTCGGCCTCAACACCGCCCGCACGCTCAAACTCGACGACAAGATTCGCCCGCTCGCTATCCAGCTCGGTTACCAGCAAAAATTCGCCTTCGCCGTGGCCAAGGGCCAAACTGAGCTGTTGGAAAAGATCAACGAAGCGCTCGCCAATGTCCGCGCCAGCGGTGAATACGCCGCGATCTACGCCAAGTGGTTCGGCAGCCTGGAGCCGCAGCCGATAATGGAAAACCTGCTCCGTTACCTGGTCCCGGCTTTTCTGGCGATCCTCCTGCTCGGCGGCGGCTACCTGCACGAGCGCAGTTTGAGAGTGCGATGGCGCCGGACCGCGGCCGAGCTTGAAGAAGCTCATATGGCCTTGACCAACGCCATGCCCGGCATCGCCCGCCTCGACACCGAAGGCCATTATCTTCAGGTCAACGACATGTACGCCGGCATGCTCGGTTACGAGCCGGCGGAGTTGATCGGCACCGATTGGGCACGAACGGTTCATAGCGAGGACGGGCCGGCGGCGTTGGCCGCCTACGAGCGCATGGTCGAAGTCGGCAAGGGCGAATTTGAGGCGCGGGCGGTGCGTAAAGACGGCGCGAACTTCTCCAAGCAGGTTTTGATGGTCAAAATCGTCGACGACCAGGGTCGCCATGTCGGCCATCACTGTTTCATGCGCGATATCAGCGAGCGCAAGGCGGTGGAGCGAGCGCTGCTCGATAGCGAAGCGAAACTGCGCCGGGTCGCCGACGCGGTGCCCGGCGTGCTCTACCAGTACCGGCTCGGCGCCGATGGCCAGCAGAGATTGTTGTCGGTGAGCGAAGGCATCAAGGATTTGGTCAATTGTTCCGCGGCCCAAGTCCTCGCCGACTTCTCTCTGCTGTGGGAGCCGATCCTGCCGGAAGACCGGCAAATGTTGTGGGCGGCGACGACACGTTCGGCCGAGACGCTGGCGCCTTGGGAATTTGAGTGGCGCATGCGTGCGGCTGACGAATCGCTGAAGTGGATTCGAGGTCATGCGGTCGCTGAGCCTCGCGGCGCCGACGGCAGCATCGTCTGGAACGGTATTCTTACCGATGTCACCGAGCGTAAGCGGGACGAAACGGAAATCGCCCGGTTAGCCGCCATCGTCGAGACCTCCGGCGACGCGATCATCAGCCGCGATCTCGATTTCAAGATCACCAGTTGGAACGTTGCCGCCGAGCGCTTGTTTGGTTATCCGGCCGTGGAAGTCATCGGGCAACGGACTGATTTACTAATTCCACCGGAACGGTTTGCCGACGTCGAGCGCCGGCGCAACCTGATTCACGATAGCGCGCAACCGCCCACCGTTGACAGTGTCTGGCTGAAGCGCGGCGGCGCGCCGGTGGATGTTTCGGTGACCCAGTCGCCGATCAAAGACCGCAGCGGCAAGCTCATCGGCGTGTCCTTGTCGGTCCGCGATATCAGCGCGCGCAAGTTGGCTGAGTTCGAACGGACGCGATTGGCCGCCATCGTCGAGAATTCCGGCGATGCGATCGTGAGTCGGGATTTGGACTTGAAGATTCTCACTTGGAACGCTGCCGCCGAGCGTATGTTCGGATACCCCGCCGAGGAGGTTGTCGGGCGCACTATCGACATGTTCAATCCGCCGGACCGGCAGACGCTGGTCTTGCAGCGCCGGGGATTGATCAATCAAGGGTTGCCGTCGGTCCCGGTAGACACAGTCTGGGTGGCATATGACGGTAGACGTATCGATGTGTCGGTGTCCCAATCGCCGATTAGAGACGCCGCCGGCCAATTGATCAGCGTGTCCCTGATCGTGCGCGATATCAGCGAGCGCAAGCGCACTGAGAAATCCCTGCGGCTCACCCAGTTCGGCGTGGACCGGGCGGTGGACCCGATGTTTTGGATCGGTGCCGATGGCGCGGTTCTCTACGCCAACGACATTGCGTGCGCGCTGTATGGTTACGATCACGCTGAGTTGTTAACCAAAACCGCGTTGGATCTGAGTCCGTCGCGCCGGCGCGAGGAGTGGTCGTTGCAGTGGGAAAGTCTCAAGCAGCAGCGCGCGGTCACTTTCGAGGCCCAACATCGAACCAAAAACGGCGCTCTGTTCGACGCCGAAGTGACGGTCAATTACATCGAGCATGAGGGTGAAGAGTTTCATTGCACCATCGTGCGCGACATCAGCGCGCGCAAACGCGCCGAACTGGCGTTGCGCACCAGCGAGGAACAGTTCCGGGCCGCCTTCGAGGTCTCCTCGGTGGGCATGAGCCAGGCCGACCCGGCCACCGGCAAGTTGCTGCGGGTCAACCGGCGTTTCTGCGCAATGACCGGCTACAGCGAGGCGGAATTGTTGAGCCGCACCTTTAGCGACATCACCCACCCTGACGATCGTGCCGCTGATATGGCGAAATTCGCTCAGCTAGTAAGTGGCGAGGTCGAATCATTCTCCTTTGAGAAGCGCTACCTGCGCAAAGATGGCGGCACGATTTGGGGCGAAATCTCCGTTAACTTGATCCGCGACGACGATGGCGTGGCCCGGCGCGCCATGGCGGTGATCCAGGACATCACCGAGCGCAAGCGCGCGGAAATCGCCTTGCGCGCCAGCGAGGAGCGCTATGCGCGGGCGACCTCGGCGGGCACGGTGGGCGTCTGGGATTTGGATTATCGGACCGGGGTCTATACCACCGATGCTAATCTTAAGGCGATGTTTGGCTATGGACCGGATGAACTCGACCCCGACCCATACCGCTGGCTTGAATTGGTCCATCCCGACGATCGCGCTATCGCCATGGCGACTTCGCAAGCCGTGGTCGAGGGGCGGGCGGAAAAATATGTCTGCGATCTGCGCATGATCTGCAAGGATGGTTCGATCAAGTGGGCCGATGTGCGCGGCGATGTCGAGCGCGCCGCCGATGGCTCGGTGACGCGCATGACCGGGACTACCGTGGACGTAACTGCGCGGCGCCAGGCCGAGCAGGCGGTGCAGGTGAGCGAACGGAGCATTCGCCGGCTCTACCGCATTACCAATGCCACTGACCTGCCGTTCGCTGAGCGCGTGCGCGAGCTGCTTAAATTGGGCTGCGAGCGGTTTGCCATCCCCTATGGTTTTTTGACCAAAGTCCAGGGCGAGGAGCTGGAAATAACTTTTGCCCATGCACCCGATGGTGCGTTTGCGGAGGGAACGCGAATCCCCTTAGACGCGGCATTTTGCAATGACACCATGAAGGCCAATGAGCCGATTTGTTACGAGCATGTCGGCGCGTCGGAGTGGCGCGACCATCCGGGCTATCTCGCCTTGGGCATGGAATGCTACCTGGGCACCAAGATCGTCGTCAATCAGATTACCGCGGGGACGATATGCTTTCTCGGCGCGCAGCCCCATGGCGAGCCGTTCACGGAAGCCGAGCGGGATTTTCTCAAGCTCATGGCGGTGTGGGTGAGCGGCGAACTCGACCGCTACCAGGCCCATGAGCAGTTGCAGCGCGCCCACGATCATATGCGCCAGGTCATCGACGTCGATCCCAACTTCATTTTCGCAAAGGACCGCGCCGGACGGTTTACCTTGGTCAACAAGGCGGTGGCCGATGCTTACGGCACGACGGTGGAAAACCTGGTCGGCAAGACCGACGCCGACTTCAATCCCAACGCCGCCGAAGTCGAATTCTACCGGCAAAAAGATCTCGAAGTGATGGATTCGCTGCGCGAAGCGTTCATCGAAGAGGAGACCATCACTGACGCCACTGGTAAGACCCGCTGGTTGCAGACGGTCAAACGGCCGATTCTCGACGACAGCGGCCGAGCCACTCAAGTGTTGGGCGCGGCCACCGATATCACCGCGCGCAAGCTGGTAGAAGAAACTTTGCGCGAGAGCGACCACGATCTGCGGGCCGCCCAGTCGATCGCTCACCTTGGCAGTTGGTCATGGGACATTCCGAGCGGCCGAAACAGTTGGTCCGATGAAAACTATCGGCTGTTCGGGTACGAACCTGGGACTGTCGAGCCGAATTACGACACCTGGTTCAATCGTATTCACCCCGACGATCGTAACGCGGTGTTGGCCCATCTCGACGCGGTGTTCGCCGGCACGACCGACTACGATATCGAATATCGGGCGGTTCCCCGTGACGATGAAGTGCGCCACGTCCATGCGCTGGGGGAGCTTGTCCGTGATGACAGCGGCGCGCCGTTGCGCATGGCCGGGACCGTACTCGACATCACCGAACGCAAACGCGCCGAGGCGGCGCTGCGGCGGGCGTATGACGGACTCGAGCGCCGCGTCGAGGAGCGCACGGCGGAGCTGCGACAGGCGGTTGCCGCATTGTCCAAGACCGAAGCGTTACTGCAGCAGGCGGTGGACGTGGCGGACTTAGGGGTTTTCGAGCGCGATCATGTTGCCGACGAGGTCTATTATTCGCCCAGCCTGTGCGGGATTTTACACTTGTCTGGCGATGACACTGGGAAGTTGGGGAGTTATTTATCCAGGGTTCACGTCGACGATCGGGATATGATCAATGCGGCCAGGCAGCGCGCCCACGATCCGCTGGGCCACGGGTTTTTCTCAGTGGAACACCGCATTGTTCGTCCTGACGGCAGCGTCGGTTGGGTGATCAATCGGGCGCAAACTGTTTTTGAAGGAAGTGGCGCATCGCGCCAGGCGGTGCGCACCGTCGGCGCCGTGCTCGATATCACCGAACGTAAACGCGCGGAAGAATTGCTGCGCAAAAACCAAGAGTGGTTGAACCAGGCGGTGACCGTCGCCAATCTCGGCGTTTTCGAACATGACTTCATCGCCGACGAGTTGAGTTTTTCTCCAGCCTTTAGACGCATGCTCGATTGGCCCGACGAGCTAACGCCGACTTCGGGTGAGTTTCGCCGCCGTTTACACCCGGAGGATTCGCAGCGAATCAACTCGGCTATTCGCGATGCTCACGCGTCGAGCGATGGCAATCTCGCGATCGAGTATCGGATTATCCGGCGCGACGGCTCCATCGGCTGGCTGCTGGTGCGCGCGCAAATGTTTTTTGACGGCGCCGGCGCGACTCGGCGGCTGCTGCGCAGTGTCGGCACCGCCCTCGACATTACCGAGCGCAAGCAAGCCGAGGAGGCCCTGCGCGAGAGCGAAGCGCGCTTGCGGGCGATCCTCGACCACAGTCCGGCGCCGGTGTTTATCAAGGATACCGCGGGCCGCTACGTTCACGTCAATCGGCGCTTCGAAGAGCTGTTTGAAATTCCCGTCGCCGACAGCATTGGCAAAACCGACGCCGATTTGTTTGCCGCGGAGCAGGCGGCGCTGTTTCAACGGCATGACCGCCAAGTGTTCGATTCTGGCACCGCCATTCAATGCGAAGAGGTGGCCCAGTACGACGACGGCGAGCACACCAGCCTGGTCAATAAATTTCCCTTGCGCGACGGCGAGGGCGTAATCTATGGACTGTGCGGCATCGCCACCGACATCACCGAGCGCAAACGCGCCGAGGCGGCACTGCGCAAACTCAGCGAGGCTTTAGACCGGCGGGTTATCGAGCGCACCCAGGAGTTGGCCGACTCGCAAGCGCGCTTGCGCGCCTTGGTGGCGGACCTTTCTAAGACTGAAGAGCGCGAACGGCGCCGCTTGGCGGTGGAGCTGCACGACTATCTAGCGCAGATGCTGACGGTTTGCCGGTTAAATATCGGGCGAGCGGTCAGGTTGGCCGACGGCGATGCTTTGAAGCAACGTCTGAGTGAGGCCCAGGAGTCGGTGGATGAATCCATCGCCTACACGCGCTCGCTGATGGCGCAACTCAGTCCGCGGGTGCTTTATGAGTTGGGATTGCCAGCGGCGCTCAGTTGGCTCGCCGGCCAGCAGAAGGAACGACATGGGCTGGAGGTTGAGGTGCGCGGCAGGGCCGACGGTTTTAGCTTGGAGGAGGATCGCGCGGTGTTGGCTTTCCAGTGCGTCCGCGAGCTTTTGTGGAACGTGGTGAAGCATGCCGAGGCCAGCCGCGTGACGGTGACCTATCGGCTCGAGCAAGGGGAGTTGAACATCGAAGTCGCCGACGATGGCCGGGGATTCGATCCGGCGATAGCGCAAAGCCGCGCCGGCGGCACGGAACAGTTCGGGCTATTCAGCATTCGCGAACGCTTGGAGCTTTTTGGCGGCAGGCTCGAGGTGAGCTCGCAGCCGGGGCAGGGAACTACGGTGCGCTTTAGCTTTGCCGTGCCGGCAAGCGATCGGCCGCCGGACATTGAGCGTCATGCCGTGCCCACGGACAGGATCGTCGCCGCGGCCAAGCGCATAAACGTGGCGCTGGTGGACGATCACGCGGTGGTGCGCCGCGGCTTGCGTCAAGCCCTGGAGAAGTTCGCCGACTTCAATGTCGTCGGCGAAGCTGAGGACGGCCCGGATGGAGTGGCGTTGGCGCGCCAGTTGCGCCCCGACGTGATCGTGATGGATATCAACATGCCGGGCATGAACGGCGTCGAAGCGACCCGCCTGATTCTCCAAGAGATGCCGGCGACGATCGTCGTCGGCTTGTCCTTCGAAATCGGCCGGGAAGTCGCCCAAGCGATGAAGGATGCCGGCGCCGTCACCTGCGTTACCAAAGAACGGGCGGTGGAGGATATTCACCAAGCGATCATCGACGCGGTGGAGGAGCGGCGCGGAGTGACGCATTAAGTAGGCGTTGCTCCGGTTTCGCGAATCTGTTGGCACCGGGCCGAGGATGGAGGATCGATGCTGGCGGGAGAACCGACATGATATCCGCACTCGAAAAGTTGTACCCCTGGCGCTATCTGGTTGCGATCGTCGTAACCGGATTGACCTATCTCCTGCGCGCCGGCCTGCAGCCGATTCTTGGCGAGCGCGGCCGGGTGGTGCTGTTCACGTTGGCCGTGACCTTGAGCGCCATGAACGGCGGGTTCGGTCCTGGCTTATTGGCCACCGCGCTGAGCGTGATTCTCGCCGCCTTCGCGATTTTTGAGCCGCGCGGCTTCATGGCTCTTACTGACAGCGGCAATCTGGTCACGCTCGGTCTATTTGGGCTGGTGGGATTCGCGCTCAGCGCTTTGGCCGAAGAACTGCACAAAACCCGCCGCGGTCTGACCGAGGCGCACGACAGAGCACATGAGCAAAACTTAAGACTAAGCGACGAGATCGCTCAGCGGCGCCAGATCGAATCGGCGCTACGGGAGAGCGAAAATAAGTTGCGCCGGCTCACCAACGCGATTCCTGGCGCGGTTTACCAATTTGAGCTGCGGCCGGATGGGCGGCAAAGATTTCTTTCGGTCAGTGACGGGATTGTCGATCTCATCGGTCAGCCCGCCGGCGCAGTGGTCGAAGATTTTTCGTTGTTGTGGGATGCGGTACTTGCGGAGGACAAGGCTGATTTGGAGAACTCGATACTCCGTTCCGCTCAGCAGTTGACGCCGTGGGAATTTGAGGGTCGGGTTCAATTGGCGGATCGGTCGATCAAATGGATTCGCGGCCATTTGGTGCCCGAGGCGCGGCGCGCCGACGGTAGCATAGTTTGGAATGGGATTCTGACGGACGTTAGCGAACGCAAACGTAACGATTTTGAAATCGCCCGGCTGGCGGCCATCGTCGAGAACTCGGGCGACGCGATTATCAGCCGGGGCTTCGATCTGCGGGTGCTGAGCTGGAACGCCGCGGCCGAGCGGATGTTTGGCTATCGCGCCGAAGAAGCGATCGGACGGGTCATCGATTTCATTGTACCGGAGGAATTGCGGCCTGAGGTGGAGCAAAGACGCGCGTCGTTGATGCGTGGCGAGTTGCCCCCAAGTTGGGACGCCGTGCGGCTTGCCCGCGGCGGCAAGCGCATCGACGTGTCGATCACGCAATCGCCGATTCTCGATGACAAGGGCCACCTGATCGCCGTATCGCTGACGATTCGCGACATTGGCGAGCGCAAACGGGCCGAACAAGCGTTGCGCGTTGGCGCGCACAGCATTCGGCGGCTCTATGAGATCGCCAACGCCGCCAATGTTTCTTTCGATACGCGGATTCACGAACTGCTGCGGCATGCCTGCGATCGCTTGGGGGTTGCCAATGGCGCCGTTACGCGGCGTGTGCAGGACGCAGTTGAGTTGATCTACGTCCATTCACCCGCTGGCGAATTGGTGGAATCCGCGCGGGTGCCGCTGCGCGATGCCTATTGTACGGTCGCCTTCGACGCGGATGAACCTATCGGTATCGAGCATGTTGGACGCTCCGAGATGAATCGCCATCCCGGTTATCGTACGCTCGGTTTAGAGTGCTACTTCGGCACACGGATTATGGTTAACGACGAAGTCTTCGGCGCCCTGTGTTTTGTCGCAAAAGAACCTCTGAGCGGTTCGTTCAATGAGGCGGATAGAGACTTTATCAAGTTGCTGTCCGCCTGGATTGGCACCGAATTGGCCCGGCGCCAGGCCGAAGACGATCTGCAAAAATCCCACGATAACATCCGCCAGATCATCGACACCGATCCCAACTTTATATTCGCCAAGGATCGTGAGGGCCGTTTTACCCTGGTGAATAAGGCGCTGGCAACGGCTTACGGTGCGACCTCAGAGCAACTCATCGGTAAGACCGATGCCGACATCAATAGCGAGACTGAGGGAGTGGCGCAATTCCGCAAGATCGATCTTGAAGTGATGGACACGCTGCAAGAAAGGTTTACCGCCGAGGAGAAATTTACCGACGCCAACGGCCAAACCTGGTGGTTTCAGTCGATCAAGCGGCCGATTGTTAACGACGACGGACGACCGACGCAGGTGCTCGGTGTCGCCACCGATATCACCGCGCGTAAGCTGGCCGAAGAAGCGTTGCGCCGGAGCGAGCAACATCTCGTCACGGCGCAGTCAATCGCTCATCTCGGTAGTTGGGAGTGGGATTTTCAAACCGGGCGAAACAGCTGGTCGGATGAAAGCTATCGCCTTTTTGGCTACGCGCCCGGTTCGGTGGCGCCGAACTATGACAACTGGGTTAAGCGCGTCCATCCCGACGATCGGTTGCGAGTGCAAGAGCAACTGCATCTAGCATTCGATGGAACGGCAAGTTGCGACATCGAGTTTCGGGTGGTGTATCCGACGGGTGATGTCCGCCACGTTCATTGGCGGGGCGAAGTTGAACGGGACATGGGTGGAAACGAGCTTCGCATGGCCGGCACGGTACTCGATATCACCGAGCGCAAGCGCATCGAGGAGGCACTGCGTCACGCCCACGATGAACTTGAGCGGCGCGTCGAAGAGCGCACCTTGGAATTGCAGCGCATGGTTGCTCATCTGACGAAAACCGAATCGTTATTACAGCAGGCGGTGGATGTCGCCAATCTTGGTGTTTTCGAGCGCGATCACTTGACGGGTGAGGGCTATTACACGCCGACACTTTGCCAGATTTTGGACCTGCCGGGCGATTACCATGACGGTGTCGGTGGTTTTGCCGCGAGAATCCATCCCGACGATCGTGAGCGGGTCGATAGCGCGCGCCAGCGCGCCCATCATCCATCGGGACCTGGGCAATTATCTTTAGAGCACCGTGTCCAGCGCGCCGACGGCAGCATCGGTTGGGTGATGAATCGCGCGCAAACATTTTTCGCGGGCAGCGGCGACGCGCGCCGGCATACCCGGACGATCGGTGTCGTGCTCGATATCACCGAACGCAAACGCGCCGAGGATGCGCTCCGGACCAGTGAAGAGCGGCTGCAACATGCCCTGGCGGTAGGCCGCATGGGCACCTGGGCGCGTGACTTGCGTACTGGTGAAAGCCAATGGGATGACCGTATCCGTGAAATGTGCGGCATCGGCGTCAATGAAGCCATCGGCCGCAACCGATTTATCGCCCATGTCCATCCCGCGGACCTGGCGGTTTTGCAAGAAGCAAGCTGGAAGTCCGAAGTGGATGGACAGGACGGCGAATGTGAGTTTCGCTTTGTTCGTCCCGATGGCAAGATGATTTGGATACTGACTCACTTTGGCCCAAGGCGCGACGCCCAGGGCGTCGTCACTCATATCGACGGTATCAATTACGATATCACCGAACGCAAAGCCGCCGAAGAATCCATGCGCAAGTTGAACCAGCAACTCGACCGGCGGGTTGCGGAGCGCACCCAAGATCTTGCCGAGTCGCGCGCCGGATTGCGCGCGCTAGTGGCGCAATTGACCATGACCGAGGAGCGCGAGCGGCGCCGGCTGGCGGTGGAGCTGCACGATACCTTGGCCCAGTCTTTAGCGGTGGTTAATATATATCTATGGCGCGCGCGCGAGTTGATGGGCGAGCAGGCGCACGGCGCTTCGATGGCCGATGTCCTGGCCAGCCTCGATCGCACCGTCGACGAATCGGTTAAATACACCCGTTCGCTGATCGCCGAGTTGAGTCCGCCAGTGCTTTACGACTTGGGTCTGCCGGCGGCCTTTGCCTGGTTGGGCGAGCAAATGGGCGGGCATGGCTTGCACGTCCAAATCGACGGGCCGACGGAGGATTTCGCGCCGGCGCAGAGCGACGCGGTGTTTCTGTTTCAGTGCGCCCGCGAACTGCTGTGGAACGTCGTCAAGCATGGCGCCACCGACAGCGCTACTCTGGCTTACGGACGTGATGGCACGGCGCTCTCGCTGGCGGTCACCGACCAAGGTAAAGGGTTCGACCAGACATCGGCGCGCGCCAACGGCGACGGCGGCAGCCATTTCGGTTTGTTCAGCATTCGCGAACGGGTCGCCTTGCGCGGCGGAACGGTGGAAATCAGTGCCGCTCCTGGGATCGGCACTTGGGTGTCGATCATGATTCCGATGGAGGCGCACGATAGGGTCGCCGCCAAACCGGTCGCGCCGGCGATCCGGTCCGGCGCGCGCGCCTCAGTCGATGATGACGCGATTAAAATACTCATCGTCGACGACCATAAAATGCTGCGCCAAGGTTTGCGCCGGGCGCTCGAGGAGCAAACCGGCTTCGCCGTGGTCGGCGAGGCCGGCGACGGCGCCGAAGCGGTGGCGTTGGCGCTTCACATCGAACCGCAGGTGGTCATTATGGATGTCAACATGCCGACCATGAACGGCGTCGAGGCAACTCGAGAAATCGTCCGCCAACTGCCATCGACGATCGTCATCGGCGTGTCCTTCGGCATCGACGATTTTGTCCTGCGCGCCATGCGCGAAGCCGGCGCGGTGATTTGTCTGCCCAAAGAGCGCGCCGTCGAAGATGTCAGCCAGGCGATCTGGGATGCGCTGGGCGGAAGGCAGGTGGGAGAAATGGATAGTGGAGATATGGAAAATGGAGAATTGAAGACGTTGGATTGAAACCTCGGCGATTGCTTCGGTTCCGAGCCCAATTCTCAATTCTCCATTCTCAATTCTCCATTGTCCCCCTGTTGCTTTATCACCCGACGCTCGCTACAAAATAGGGCCTACCGTCATTTTCCCTTTAAGGAGCGCTCATGGCACAGAAGTATGTGGATAGTTTCGGCACGCGCAAGGTTTTGACCGTCGAGGGACAGAACTATGATGTCTTTCGCTTGGATTTGCTCGAGAAGGCGGGTTTCCCCAATGTCTCGCGGCTGCCGGTGTCGTTGAAAGTCTTGTTGGAAAACTTGCTGCGCCAGGAAGACAACCACCACGTCAACAAGGCCGACATCGAAGCGCTGGCCACGTGGAACGGCAACGTCAGCTCGGGCAAAGAGATCGCCTTCATGCCGGCGCGGGTGTTGATGCAAGACTTAACCGGCGTGCCCGCGGTGGTCGACTTGGCGGCCATGCGCGAGGCGATGAAGCGGCTCGGCGGCGATCCGAAAAAGATCAACCCGCTGGCGCCCGTCGACCTGGTCATCGACCACTCGGTGCAGGTCGACTTTTTCGGCAGCGCCGATTCCTTCCAGAAAAACTCCGAGATCGAGTTCGAGCGCAATGTCGAGCGCTATGCGTTTCTGCGCTGGGGCCAGATCGCCTTCGATAATTTCCGTTTGATCCCGCCGGACGTCGGTATCTGTCATCAGGTCAATCTCGAATATCTCGCGCCGGTGGTGTTCCGTGCGCAAAAAGACGGCGCCCACTTCGCCTATCCCGACACCGTGGTCGGCACCGATTCCCATACGCCGATGATCAACGGTCTCGGCGTGGTCGGCTGGGGCGTCGGCGGCATCGAAGCCGAGGCGGCATTGTTGGGCCAGCCGATCATCATGCTGATCCCGGAAGTGATCGGCTTCAAACTGCACGGCAAACTACCGGCCGGCGCGACGGCCACTGACTTGGTTCTCACCGTGGTGCAGATGCTGCGCAAAAAGGGCGTGGTCGAAAAGTTCGTCGAGTTCTACGGCTCCGGGCTGTCGAGCTTGAGCCTGGCCGACCGCGCGACGATTGGCAATATGGGGCCGGAGTACGGCGCCACGGTTGGCTATTTCCCTATAGACGATGAAACGTTGCGCTATTTGACCCTCACCGCGCGCGATCCGCATTTAATCAAACTAGTCGAAAGCTACGCCAAAGAGCAGGGCATGTTCCGCACGGACGCATCGCCCGATCCGATCTTCAGCGATACGCTTGAGCTCGATCTCGCATCCGTCGTGCCGAGCATCTCCGGGCCGCGCCGGCCCCAGGACCGCATCGCCCTCACCGACAGCAAGAAAGCGTTTGCCGAGGCGTTGCCGTCACTGATGAAAAGCAAAAACCCCGACAAAAAAGTCGCCGTGCAATTGAACGGCGATAAGTTCGATTTGAAGCATGGCTCGGTGGTGATCTCGGCGATTACCAGCTGCACCAACACTTCCAATCCCTCGGTGTTGATCGGCGCCGGCTTATTGGCCAGGAAAGCCGGCGCAAAAGGTTTGCGGAGCAAACCCTGGGTCAAGACCAGCTTGGCGCCGGGATCGCGGGTGGTGACGGAGTATTTAAAAGACAGCGGCTTACTGCCTGATTTGGAAAATCTTGGCTTTCACATCGTCGGCTACGGCTGCACCACTTGCATCGGCAACAGCGGACCGCTTCCCGAAGCGGTCGCCAACGGCATTCAAGAGGGCGATCTGGTCGCCACTGCGGTGTTGTCGGGCAACCGCAACTTCGAAGGACGCATCCACGCCAACGTGCGGGCGAACTATCTCGCCTCGCCGCCATTAGTCGTCGCCTACGCGCTGGCCGGCAGCATGGATGTCGATCTGTATAACGATCCGCTGGGCAACGATAAGGCCGGCAATCCGGTTTACTTGAAAGACATCTGGCCCACCGCCCAGGAAGTTCAAGACGTGATGAACAAGTCGGTGCGCCAGGAAATGTTCAAAAAAGAATACAGCAAGGCCTCGGAAGGCGACGAGCGCTGGCGCGGCATGCCGGTGCCCGAAGGCGAACTGTTCCAATGGGACATGCAGTCGACCTACGTGCGCGAAGCGCCGTACTTTGACGGCATGGGCAAGACGCCCAACCCGATCAAACCGATTACCGGCGCGCGCGCCTTGGCGCTGCTCGGCGATTCGGTGACCACCGATCATATTTCGCCGGCCGGTTCGATCGAAAAAAATGGCCCGGCGGCGCGCTACCTGACCAACAACGATGTCCTGCCCAAGGATTACAATCAGTATGGCGCGCGGCGCGGCAATCATGAAGTGATGATGCGCGGGACGTTTGCCAACATCCGCCTGAAAAATACCCTGGCGCCGGGCACCGAAGGCGGCGTGACGGTACACTTGCCGGACAAAAAGCCGATGTCGATCTACGACGCGGCGATGCAGTATCAAAACGAAGGCACGCCGCTGATCGTCATCGCCGGCAAGGAATACGGCTCGGGCTCGTCGCGCGACTGGGCGGCCAAGGGGCCGCGCTTGTTGGGCATCCGCGCCGCCATCGCCGAGAGCTACGAACGCATTCACCGCAGCAACTTGATCGGCATGGGCATTGTGCCGCTGGTCTTCAAGCCCGGCGAAAATCTCACCACCCATGGCCTCACCGGCTTCGAGACCTTCGACATTCTCGGCATCGGCAACGATCTGAAACTGCGCCAGGAGCTGACGGTCAAGGCCACCGCCGACGACGGCAAGGCCACCGAGTTCAAAGTGATCTGCCGCATCGACACGCCGGCGGAGTTGGATTACTATCGTCATGGCGGGATCTTGGAGTATGTGCTGCGGCAGTTGTTGGCGAATTAGCCGAGAATGAAGGATGAAGGCGGAAGGATGAATTCGGACCGGTCCGAATCTTCACTTCATCCTTCATCCCTCCGCCTTCATCCTTACTTTTATGACCCGACGACAAGCGCTAGCGAGCATGGCAAAAAACTCGCTGGCGCTTTTTTTTGCCCAAACGTTTTTGCGCAGCGGCGCCGACGGCGCGGAAGGAAAACCCATGGCTACGCCTGACTTCATCGGTAAGTTCACCGCCAACAATCCTGGGCTCATGACCTTGCAAGGGACCAATCAGTATATCGTCGGCAAGGAGTCCGGGCTGGTCATCGATGTGGCGCTGAGCGCCGACTCCAACATGGACGGCATCATCGAGCAGGCCGAGGCCATGGGGGTGAAGAAGATCGAAAAGATTTTACTCACCCATATCCACAGCGATCACACCGGCGGCGCCCTGGCGCTGCGCAAACGGTGCGGCGCCAAGTTGGGCATCCACCGTTCGCGCAAGGGCTATCTCGGCGGCGAGGATTTTCAGTACGACGACAACGATGTGCTCGATTTCGGCGGCGGCGAGTTGAAAGTCTTGCATACCCCCGGTCATGAGTCGGGCCACTGCTGCTTCTATGAGCAGGGCGATAAAGTGCTCTTCAGCGGCGACAACATTCTCGGCTACGGCACCGCGGTGATCCATCCGCCCGACGGCAACATGAGCGATTACATGAAGACGTTGGAGCGATTGTTGGGCTTCGAGATGAGTTTGATCCTACCCGGCCATGGGCCGCTGATCGGCAAGCCGGAAGCCAAGGTGCGCGAATATATCAAGCACCGCATGGAGCGCGAGCAGCAGGTGTTGGGCGCGCTACGCGCCAACCGCAACACCATCGGCGACATCACCGATGCGATCTACGTCGACGTCTCGGCGGCGCTCAAACGAGTCGCCGAGTTTTCCGTTCAGGCGCATTTGGAAAAACTCGAACGGGACGGCCGGGTGAAAAAAGAAGCGGGGCGCTATCTTTTGCTGAGCGATAATTGACCCGCACCGCGGGCGGACTCGAAACGGACTGGCGGCAAATCAATGTCCAGCGCCAAATCATTCCACGCCTCCTCGGCCAGCGCGGCCAAGCGCTCGCGACTGGTTACTAGATAAAGCACGACACTGCCTTTGCGGGCCAAGGCGAAGCTGCCGCGGTCGCGGGTATGATCGATGAAGGTTTCATCGGCGCTGCCGGCGCTACGCCGTAGCCGCATGCGTTGACGTTTGTCGGCGATGGTTTGAAAACCCCTGAGAAAAGTTGCGGCTTCGCCCGCCGAACCCCAGGCGCTATACCAGGCGGTGGTCTGAAAGTTCTGCTCGCTAAATGAAAGGTAGCGGTCGCCGCGCCAGCCGGCGGCGATCTGCCGCGCTGATGGCGCTCCATGCTCGCTTTCCAACAGGCCGCGCAGCAAAAATTCTCCCATGGACTGATCGACCAGCGGCGGCGTTAGTTGGCGCGCCAATCCGGCCGGCGCGATGCGTTGCGCCGGGTGGGTGCGGAAAAAATATCTTTCGGGATGGAGAATCTGCGCGCTGGTTCTCGGCGGATCGGTGTAGAGCGCGTTCAAGCCGGCGGTGCCTTTGGCCTTGATCGCCCAGGCGGCGAAGTCGCTGCCTTCGCGCAGGGGCAGAGTCAATTGACTACGCAGGAACGGCGGCAGGTCGTCGGCCAGCCGTTCCATCTGTTTGGCCACTTGACGCGCGGCGCTTAGATGGCTCGTTGAGTTCAATTTGCCGTCGCTGCCATGGGCCAGCGCCGTCAGTAGGGCGTCGCCGCCGGCGACAGCGCGGTGGGCCAGTTGGCTATCATCATTGCTGGCGCGGCTGATTTTTTCTTGCCAATGGAAATGCTGCTCTTGCAGGGCCTGGACGATGGCCATGGCGTGGGCCAGCTCGCCGGCCGCGCGCTGGTAGGGCGGTGGCAACGCGCTACCGAGGCGCTGGGCATCGGCGCCGATCTGCAGCCGGTCGTTGGCGCTGTCGTAGTCGATGAGCCGCGCCAGCCGGCGATATTTTTCCAGCGCGGTCTTTAGGTCGTCGTTGGCGCCGAGCAGGCCCAGATGTTTGTAAGCGCGCTCGAGCGCTATGTCGTCGGCGATCGGTGCCGTTTCGGCTAACTCGCCGGCGACAAATTCAAAGTCGCGTTTCGGCTCCAGGCCGCGCAGCTGGGCGAGGCTGGTTTTGAGCGCGCTCAATTGATCTTTGGACGGCGGCGCAATGGTTTTTGGTTGTAGCGGGAAGCAGCCCAGGACGAAACTCAACAGTCCAAGCGGCAGCAGGGCTTGACGTAAACGGTGGGATGGCGCCGGGACATTCACCTATTTCTCCATGATCATCACCGAGTAGCCGGCCTGGCTCACCCGCGCGGCCATCTCTTCGGCGGCGTCGCGGCTGGTGAATTGACCCAAATGGACCCGGTAGTAGGTGGTGTCTTTCGATTGCAGCGGCGTGATCGTCACCCGGTCGAAGCTCTTAGCGATGCGGTCGCGCAGTTGCTGGGCATTTTCCAATTGGGCGAACGACCCGAGTTGCAACGTGTAGTCGAGGGTCGGCCGGATCGCCCGCAGCGGCACCGGGCTATCGAGCACATCGACGCGCACCAGCGCGGTGCCCGGGCCGACCATATCGATGGCTTGAGCCGCGGCGTAGGATAGATCGATGATCCGCCCCTTGGCGAACGGACCGCGGTCGTTGACCAGCACTTCAGCGGTGCGGCCGGTTTCCATGTTGGTGACCATCACCTTACTGCCCAAGGGCAGGGTCTGGTGCGCCGCGGTCATGTCGTCTTGATTGTAAATCGCGCCGCTGGCGGTGGCCTTGCCGTGAAAGCCCGGGCCGTACCAGGAAGCGATGCCGGTTTGGCTGACCCGGCCGTCGCCGCCCGGCGCCGGCGGCAGCTTGACCCGAGACGGCGGCACCGAACAGGCGCTGACGAGGAGCAAGCCGATTAATAAATAGCGATAGGATGGGCTCATGGTAGTTAACGTTGGCCGATTATAGCGCAAAGTCGAAGAGAAGAAAGTATGGCGCTAATTTGTTTCAATGCGAAGTGGTGATGACTTTGCGGTCGACGTACAAGCCGCGTCAACCCAGTTCGTCATTCCCGCGCAGGCGGGAATCCAGGTTCGTTCTGCGCCGATTTAACCTGGATACCCGCTTTCGCGGGTATGACGGAAGCTGGTGCTATGTCGTTGCGCAGGGCAGCCACAGGCAAATCTTTTCGAAGGGGCACGAAGGACATGGATTTTTTGCAACATTAGTATTCCGAACTTCGCGCTCTTCGCGTCTTCGTGGTGAGTTTCACTGCGGCCCTGAGACTAGTTTACCCGCTCTGGGGTTTGTGTTAGCTTATCGACAACTTACTAGGGAGTGATTGAAGTATGTCTGGCCATTCTAAGTGGAGCACGATTAAGCATAAGAAAGCCGCTAAGGACGCCAAGCGCGGCAAGATATTTACCAAGCTGATTAAGGAAATCACCGTGGCCGCGCGCATGGGCGGCGGCGACATCAACGCCAATCCGCGGCTGCGCACCGCGGTCTTGACCGCCCGCGGCAGCAGTATGCCGAGCGACAACATCGAGCGCGCGATTAAGAAGGGTACCGGCGAGCTCGAAGGGGTCACCTACGAAGAAATTCAATACGAAGGTTACGGCCCGGGCGGCGTGGCGATCATCGCCCAGGTGCTGACCGACAACAAAAATCGCACCGTGTCGGAGATCCGCCGGATGTTTTCCAAGCATGGCGGCAACATGGGCGAGACCGGCTGCGTCGGCTGGATGTTCGACAAGAAGGGGATTCTGACGGTCGACAAATCGCAGGTCGATGAGGACCGCTTGATGGATATCGCCCTCGACGCCGGCGCCGAGGATGTGCGCGACGAGGGCGATGTCTTCGAAGTGATCGCCCAGCCCGAGGATTTTGAAAAGGTCAAAGAACGGCTCGATCAAGAAAAAATCCCTATCGCCAGCGCCCAGGTCAGCCTGGTGCCGAAAAACACCGTCGACGTCGACGCCAAGAATGTCGAGCAGGTCTTGAAGCTCAGCGAAGAGCTGGAAGATCATGACGATGTGCAAAACGTCGCGGCCAATTTCAACATCCCCGACGAATTGATGGACAAGGCGAACTAGCCGCCGTGGCTGAACCTGGCAACAAAGCGCTGCCGCGAATCATCCTGGGTATCGATCCAGGAACCATGGCGACCGGTTGGGGCGTTGTCCAGGTGATCGGTAACGCGCTGCGCCATATGGGCCATGGCACGATCAACTCGTCGAGCGCCGAGCCCCAGGCGCACCGCCTGCGCCGCATTTATACCGAGCTAGCGAAAGTCGTCCGCGAGTTTCGTCCCGACGGCGTCAGCCTGGAAAAAGTTTTTTTCGCGCTCAATGTCCAAAGCGCGTTGAAACTCGGCCAGGCGCGCGGCATCGCGCTGTTGGCGGCGGCCGAGCAAGATGTCGAAGTGCATGAATACAGCGCGGTGGAGATCAAGTCGGCGGTGGTCGGCTACGGCCACGCGACCAAGCAGCAAGTGCAAGTGATGATCGGCGCGATCTTGAAAGTGTCCGGACCGGTGCCGGCGGACGCCGCCGACGCGCTGGCGGCGGCGATCTGCCACCTCAATCGCCAGGCGTTCGCCAGCCGGGTCGCCGAAGCGCTGCCGAAGTCGCCGACGCAGCTGCGGCCGCGCACCACCAGGGGACGATAACGCGGCCATGCAAGTCGCCGCAAAACATTTCCTCACATGATCGCGCAAATTAGCGGCAAGCTGGCGCATAAGCAGCCCGGCGAAGTGGTCATCGATGTCGGCGGCGTCGGCTATTCAGTGTTTATCCCGCTCAATGTTTTTTACCGCCTGCCGGATATCGGCGCGCCGATGAGCTTGCAGATCCACACCCACGTGCGCGAAGACGCTTTGCAACTGTTCGGCTTTCACGATCTGGGCGAGAAGCAGGTTTTCTTAATGCTGATGGCGGTGTCGGGCATCGGCCCCAAGCTGGCGCTCAATATTTTATCCGGCATTCCGGCCGACGATTTAGCGCGCGCCTTGAGAAACGGCGATCAGGCGCGTTTGGTGTCGATCCCCGGCGTCGGCAAAAAATTGGCCGAACGGATGATCGTCGAGTTGAAAGATAAGTTTGCGACGTTCGCGCCGGCGCCAAGCGATAGCTCGGTGGCGCCGGAACCCTCGTCGCAAAAGATGCAGGACGCGGTTTCCGCTTTGATCAATCTGGGGTATAAAAAACCGGAGATCGAAAAAACCGTCCGCGACGTACTCAAAAACGGCGAGCTATCGCTGGAAGATGTCCTGCGCGAGACGCTGCGGCAAATGGGGCATTAGGAAGAGAAGATTTTTCACCACAGAGGACACAGAGATCACAGAGCCCCCACCTCTTTCCTCCCCCGCTTGCGGGGGAGGATGAAGGAGGGGGATTGGCCGCAGAGAACGCAAAGAACACAAAAAAGAATTGCCGAACCCGGATGTAGGGGCGGGTTTTAAACCCGCCCTCTGAGATTGTCAGATTACACGATAACCATGCTAGACGGCCATCCTACCGACGAAGATTCGGGATTCGAGTTGAGCCTGCGGCCGCGCGGCTTTGACGAATACGTCGGCCAGGAGCGGGTCAAGGACAATCTTAAGGTCGCCATCGCGGCGGCGCGGGCGCGCGGCGATGTGCTCGATCATATTCTCTTTCACGGCCCGCCGGGGCTTGGCAAGACCTCCATCGCATACATCATCGCCCGCGAGATGGGCGTGAATATAAAAGCTACTTCGGGGCCGATCATCGAGCGCGCCGGCGATCTGGCGGCGTTGCTCACCAACCTCGACCATGGCGATGTCCTGTTCATCGACGAGATCCACCGGCTCAACCATGTGGTCGAAGAGGTGCTCTATCCGGCCATGGAGGATTATGAGATCGACATTATGGTGGGGCAGGGGCCGGCGGCCAAATCGCTCAAGCTGCCGCTCAAAAAATTTACTCTCATCGGCGCCACCACCCGTTCGGGTTTGCTGACTTCGCCGCTACGCGACCGCTTCGGTCAGAGTTTCCGCTTGGATTTTTACGACACGGTATCGTTGGCGCGCATACTCACCCGCTCGGCGGCAATTCTCAGCGTCGAACAGGAAGCCGACGGCATCGCTGAGATCGCCAGCCGGTCGCGCGGTACGCCGCGCATCGCCAACCGGTTACTGCGCCGGGTGCGCGACTACGCCCAGGTGAAAAGCGACGGCAAGATCACCCGGCCGGTGACGGTGGAGGCGTTGCGCATGTTGGAGATCGACCGCCTGGGGCTCGATAAGATGGACACCATGCTGCTGTTGACGATGATCGATAAATTCGCCGGCGGGCCGGTGGGGGTGGAGACCTTGGCCGCCGCTATCGGCGAGGAGAAAGACACCATCGAAGATGTTTACGAGCCGTTCCTGATTCAGGCCGGCTTCATTCAGCGCACGCCGCGCGGCCGAGTGGCGACGGTATTGGCGTACGAACATTTCGGCCGCCAGCCCGGCGGCGCCAAGCCGGTGGCGGGCAAAGCGCAGCCGGATTTGTTCGAATGATTGGCGAGCAAGCTTAAACTGGCAATTTGAATCATGGCGGGACTGGGCAAGACGCTAATCTACTTCGGCATTCTTCTGGTGATCGCCGGTGTGCTGGTGTCCTGGTCGGACAAGTTGCCGTGGCTGGGCCGCCTGCCGGGCGACATTCACATTCAACGGGAAGGGTTTAATTTTTACTTTCCGCTGACCAGCTGCATTATCGTCAGCATCGTGGTTTCGCTTGTCGCTTACCTGTTCAAACGTTAGAATCCGCTGAGTTCAATCTCCGCTCATGCGGTCGCGCCCATGGAAGCTCTAACCCCAACATCTAACCACTCAGACGGTGTCAAAGCCGAAGAGGCCAAGCGGCGCAAGCGCGAGGGCATCGTCATCGCGGTGGCGGCGTTGATGGTGGCGGCGTTGATTTATTTCGAGGTGCGCTCGCCGGCGATCTCGCTGGAAGATTCCCTCGGTAGCAACATCATTTTTTTCTTCATCATCAACATCAATATCATCCTGCTGGTGCTGCTGGTGTTTCTAGTGGTGCGCAATCTGGTCAAGCTGGTGTTCGAGCGGCGCCGCCGGTTGCTGGGTTCGCGCTTGCAGTCGCGTTTGGTGTTGGCCTTCGTGGCGTTGTCGATCGTGCCGAGTTTGTTGTTGTTCGCCATCGCCGGCGGCCTGTTGACCCATTCCTTCGACCGCTGGTTCGACACCAAGGTCGAGAGCGCGCTCCAGGGGTCGCTGGAAATCGGCCAGACCTATTATCAAAACTCGGCCAACAACGCGATGTTCTTCGCCCGCCGCTTGAGCGAAAGAATCTCCGAAGAGCGCTTGTTCGACGCGGCGCGCTTGGCGGAGCTGCGCCGGTTGGCGGAGGAAAAACAGCGCGATTACAATCTCGGTAGGGTGGAGATCTTTTCCGCCGACGGCGAAGCGATCGTCACGGTGCGCGATAAATCGCTACCGATGGCCGAGTTGAAGCCCTCCGGCGAGTACCTGGCGCGGGCGTTGCGCGGCCTCGGCGTGACCTGGACCCAGCCCTTGGGCGAGGGCGATGTGATCCGCGGCGGCGTGCCGATCTTCG
>CAMDBU010000062.1 GCA_945889495.1 Syntrophobacter sp. SbD2
AGTTTTCCTTTGATTCGCTTCCCCCAATATGTTTCTCTTTCATCGGCGTATCCTTTCTCTGCCTGCTCAAACAGGCAGCCTTTCGTTTTGATCATCTCGAAAGGGTACGCCACCTTTTTCCTATTTCCACTCTTTTTGATTATAGCTCCGGCGCTGGTAACCAAAGACAGATTTTAGAACTCGCGGTAAAGAGCCGGCTCCCGATAATTTACGCAAATCCGGGAAGTGTGGATGCTGGCGGTCTCATGTCCTACGGCGTGAACAATTTGGACTTGTACCGGCGCGCTGCTACGTATGTGGACAAGATTTTGAAAGGCACCAAACCCGCCGATCTCCCCGTTGAGCAGCCGATCAAGTTCGAGTTCATCGTCAATCTCAAAGCGGCGAAGCAGATCGGCCTGACGATCCCGCCCAATGTGTTGGTGCGGGCGGATCGGGTCCTAAAATGACATTTTCGATTTTCGATTGCCGATTTTAGATTAGGGGAGAAAACCTATGAATGTATTTTCAGCGCAGCGAGGTTCCGATTCTTGTTCCGACAATCCAAAATCTAAAATCCAAAATCGAAAATTGGTGGGGTTTGCCACCCTCGTGCTCGCACTCGCGATGTGCGGCGCGGCGGCTCAGGCGCAGCAGCCGGCGGGAATTCCCCGGATAGGATTTCTGTTGCCGTCCACCGCGTCCTTCCAATCGCCCCGGCTCGAAGCATTTCGCCAACGGCTGCGCGAGCTCAGCTATGTCGAAGGGAAAAATATTGTCATTGAGTACCGATATGCCGAAGGGAAACTCGAACGGCTGCCTGACCTGGCAGCCGAACTGGTCCGTCTCAAGGTTGACGTCATCGTCACCACCGGCCTGGGCACTTCAGCTGCTAAGAAGGCGAGCGCGACAATTCCCATCATCTTCACCGGTGCTGGCGATCCAGTGGGAGCTGGGCTAGTTTCCAGCCTGGCGCGACCAGGCGGGAATGTCACCGGACTTAGCCTCATGTTGCGGGATCTAGATGGCAAACGGTTGGAACTGCTCAAGGAAAGTTTCCCAAAGGTTGCTCGGGTGGCCCGCCTCTGGGTATCCGGTGCGAGTGGTAACCGGTTTTACACAGAGACGGAGGCTGCGGCCAAGGCGTTGGGAGTCAAACTTCAATCGCTTGAGGTACGCGGTCTCCACGATTTTGACAGCGCATTTGCGCGCGCGAAAAGGGACGGCGCCCAGGCGCTCATTACGAACGACCATCCAGTTATAAATACTCGGCAACGCCAAGTGTTAGACTTCGCGGCCAAGAACCGGTTGCCGGCGATGTACCCAACGAGTGAGTTTGTCGAGGCCGGCGGCTTGATGAGCTACGCGCCGAGCTATACGGACTTGTGGCGGCGCGCCGCTGACTTTGTCGATAAGATATTGAAAGGCACCAAGCCCGCCGACATTCCCGTCGAGCAGCCGATGAAGTTTGAGTTCATCATCAATCTTAAAGCGGCCAAGCAGATCGGCGCGACGGTGCCGCCGAATGTGTTGGCGCGGGCGGATCGGGTGATTAAATGACAGCGGTCAGCGGTCAGCGATCAGTTGTCAGCAAATACATCGGAGATAAATCCATGATGAAGTCCATTTTCGTGTGGGTAATGGCAACTGCCATTCTGGTTTCTGCTCCCGTCGCCAATGCCCAGCAGCCGGGGAAAATCTTTCGCATAGGTTTCCTGGATTCAACCACTGCTTCCGGTAGCGCCGTCCTATGGGACGCGTTCCGGCAAGAGCTGAGCAAGCTTGGATGGATTGAGGGAAAGAACATCACCATCGAGTCCCGATTTGCCGAGCAAAAGAGTGAGCGCCTACCTGAGCTTGCGGCGGACCTGGTTCGTCTTAAGGTCGATCTGATCGTGGTCCCAGGGGTGCAGTCAGCGTTGGCGGCGATGAAAGCGACTACTACCATCCCGGTCGTGATTGCGAGCGCTCCGGACCCTGTGGGTCTAGGCTTGGTCGCAAGTCTGGCGAGGCCGGGAGGTAATGTCACTGGACTTTCGAGTTTGACGCCCGAGCTAAACACCAAAAGGCTAGAGATACTCAAGGACGCGATTCCCAAACTCGACCGAGTTGGACTTCTGTGGCAGCCACGGGCGGCAGGAGGAGGAGATATTCAACTGAAAGAGCTCAGGCCTGCAGCTGTGGCACTGAAGCTGAAATTGGAGGAGATCAAGACTCAACCCGACGCCAAAGGATTAGAGATCGCCTTTCAAACCGCAAAGCAGAAGCATGTGGGAGCGATTATGACGGGCGCCGCTCGTTCCTTTTTCGCCGAAAGAAAGCGGATCGTCGAGTTGGCTGGGAAATTCCGGTTGCCAGCTATTTACATTTCGAAAGAGTTTGTCGATGAGGGCGGCCTGATGTCCTACGGGGCAGACACCATTGACCTCTATCGAAGCGCGGCGGGTTACGTCGACAAGATCTTGAAAGGCGCCAAACCGGCTGATCTGCCGGTGCAGCAGGCGACCAAGTTCGAGTTTGTCATCAATTTGAAGGCGGCCAAGCAGATCGGACTGACACTCTCGCAGGAATTTCTCTCGCGGGCGAATCGGGTGATCAAATAGGCAGCAGGCACGAGGCAATAGAAAGAAATTTATGATTTTGCGTTTTTGGATTAACGGAGATCAGACGATGTTCGGGGCGATCGGTTGAAAGGTGACCTTGCGCGCGTGGTCGTTGAAGCAAACTTCGAACTGGGTAAATACTCCCGTGCGCCCGAGAAGATTGAAGCCAACACCGAGCCGTTCGGAAAAACCGATTGGGACGGTGATCTGAACATCGCCGATTTGGACGGGGAGATCGTGAATATACGTGGGGATATAGCTGCCATCGCCAACGACAATCATCTGGCGTCGGCCGCTTTGCCAGTCGATACCGATGCGCGCTGCCTCGCCCACCGTCATAATGCTGAACGTCGCCCCGGAATCGACAAAAGCCCAAATCTTATGGGCGTTGATGGAAATCGGCACGATGGGCATGAAATAGCCCTTGTGGCGCGTATATGGAAATTCTATAGCAGGCACGCCATGTCCTCTTCGCGTGGGACACGCAGCACTGAGGGCATTTTGTTGGGTTCCACTTGCCGAGCCTTGTCTTCAACCTCTTTGCCCGAGTCTCCAACCGCGACCAGCGTCTCGTTTACGACGGCCACGTATTTGCCGGCATATTGCGTCACCAGCTCGCTGAAATGTTCGACAACCCACAGATCGTCTTTGTCCATAATGGCATCCTTCCGCCGCCGACGGCTGTCAACCTGGGCAACACTAAATCGCTTGCTGTCTGCGCGTCAACCTTTCCGTGTCTCGATTGTAGCTCTTTGATTGGGGTGAGTCCATGAAACGAATGCTTCTGACCTTGGCCATCGGCTTTGCGATTCAAACGCAACTTGGTGCAGCCGCCGCCCAGCAGCCGAAGAAAATCCCGCGGATCGGGTATCTGGCACCGACCGATCCAGCTAGCGAGTCCGCGCGTCTCGAGGCCATTCGGCAGGCTCTGCGCGAACGTGGCTACATCGAAGGACAGAGCATCTTCATTGAGTACCGGTATGCGGAGGGGAAGCGTAATCGGCTCCCTGATCTTGCAGCCGAGATGGCACGTCTCAAGGTTGATATCATCGTGGTAGCAGGAGGGAGCATATTGATCGAGGCGGCCATGAATGCAACCAAGACGATTCCAATCGTTATGATGGGCGCCGGGCGCGATCCAGTGACGGCAGGCTACGTTGACAACCTTGCCCGTCCCGGCGGCAACGTCACCGGCATTACCAACCTTGTCACGGAACTAGGCGGGAAGCGGTTGGAGCTGTTCAAAGAAACCGTTTCCAAACTTGCCCGTGTGGCGTTTCTCTACGATCCGGTCAGCAAAGCCGCTGTACTCAACATGAAAGAGGCGGCGCGTGCGCTGAAGTTGACTCTTCAACCTTGGGATGTACGAGGTACGGACGATTTCGACAGAATATTTGCTGCGATGGACAAGCAGCGCGCGGACGGTCTCTACGTTTCCGGCGGCGTGCTATTGAATAATAACCAAAAACGGATCATCGGCTTTGCGCTAAAGAACCGGTTACCGTCG
This sequence comes from Syntrophobacter sp. SbD2, assembly GCA_945889495.1. GTDB lineage: Bacteria > Desulfobacterota > Binatia > UBA9968 > UBA9968 > DP-20. The sequence continues at coordinate 4,090 of CAMDBU010000062.1, forward strand.
ATGTACCAGAACAAAGAAGCTGTAGAGGCCGGCGGGCTCATGTCCTACGGCGCGGACGAAGCGGAGAGCTACCGGCGCGTCGCTTATTTCGTGGACAGGATTCTCAAAGGCGCTAAGCCAGCGGACCTGCCGGTGGAGCAGCCGATGAAGTATGAGTTGGTGATCAATCTCAAGACCGCCAAGCAGATCGGCGTGACGATCGCGCCGGAGGTGCTGGCGCGGGCGACTAGGATAATTAAATAACAGCGGTCAGCAGTCAGAGATCAGTGGTCAGCAAAAACATCGGAGACAAATCCATGATGAAATCCATTCTCGTGTGGTTACTGGCAACTGCCATTTTGATTGCTGCTCCCGCTGCCCAGGCGCAGCAGACTGGCAAGCTCTTCCGCATCGGTTTCCTCGATCCAAGCACAGCTTCCGGTAGCGCGGTCCTCGTGGACGCGTTCCGGCAAGAGCTGAACAAGCTTGGCTGGACTGAGGGAAAGAATATCGCCATCGAGTACCGGTTCGGCGAGAACAAAGGTTCAGAGCGCCTGCCTGAGCTTGCGGCGGACTTGGTTCGTCTAAAGGTCGATCTGATCGTGGTCTCAGCGACGCCACCGGCGTTAGCCGCTAAGAGCGCCACTACTACGATACCCATCGTAATGGCAAACGTTGGGGACCCTGTAGGTGCAGGTTTGGTCGCCAGTCTGGCGCGACCGGGCGGCAATATCACCGGGCTCTCGAGTTTTGGCCCCGAGCTAAATGGCAAAAGGCTAGAGATACTTAAGGACGCGATTCCCAAGCTCGCCCGAGTTGGAGTTCTGCGGCCGCAGGGGGCCGAGGCCGGCCTAGCACGAGACCTCCAACTGAAAGAGCTAAGACCCGCGGCTGCGGCACTGAAGCTGAAATTGGAAGAGATCGATACTCAACGCAATGCCAAAGGTTTAGAGAGCGCCTTTCAAACCGCAAGGCAGAAGCAGGTGGGTGCGATTTTGACGATGACCACGCGCAACTTTTTCGCCGAAAGAAAACGGATCGTCGAGCTTGCCGTCAAGTACCGGTTGCCGGCGATTTACCCACAGGATGACTTTGTCGAAGCCGGCGGCCTAATGTCCTACGGGGCGGACTTCGATGACCTCTATCGGCGCGCGGCGGTTTATGTCGACAAGATCTTGAAAGGCGCCAAGCCGGCTGATTTGCCGGTGCAGCAGGCGACCAAGTTTGAGTTTGTCATCAACTTGAAGGCAGCCAAGCTGATCGGACTGACACTCTCGCCGGAATTTCTCTCGCGGGCGAATCGGGTGATTAAATAATTGTGCAATCTAGAAATCGGTTCTTCGGGTTCGCCAGAGACGGGCCGACTGTCTGTCTAAGGATCGGTCAACTCGAACGTCAGGTTTTTACCGTCGAGGATGATCAGAAAGCGGTTCAGCACATTTCGTCCCAGCAGGACATCGGCGCGGTTCGTTGCAATGCAGCGCACGGTCGCGAGGACAAAACCTTCCACGGTAAAGCGAGCATAATAAACCGGACGTTGGGTGTAAGTGCCGTCGTACCCGCGTGTCCAAACACGGCCCTTGGGACTGATTCCGAGCGATACGACAAGTCTTTCCGGAATAACCGTGATATCGGCGCCGGTATCCATCTTGCCGCGAACGCTCGAACGTTTATTTCTCGTCACCGGATTGGCGACGGTTACGTCGGCGACCGGAGCCGGCGGATTAAAGGCGCGGTCGTAGGCGGGCACGGTCAGCGCACCACTTCTGGCGAGGGCACCTCGTAAACCGTAGGTTTTTTCTCAACTCTTTGGATTAAGAACGGTGCATCGCCGAATTTTTCAAACATTTGCCGGGCCAAATCTTCATCGCTGGGCCCGTGGCCGACGACGCGGCCTCGATAGAGAGCAACAAATTGGCCCTGGTAGCGTTGTAGCAAAGCTGCGCGTTTTTTGCAGTACGCTCGCTCTTCAGCAGCGAACGGTTCTTCTCCGGGTTCCTGCTCTTTCAGCTTCTTTGAAGTTGCCATTTGCTGTTGCTCCCTTTATCAACCTTGTACTATTTTCGTTCAACGCCAACAAGCGAGCACGCCAACAAGCGAGCATCCGACGAAATTCGAGTTCGTGATCAATCTCAAAACCGCCAAGCAGATCGGTGTGACGATTGCGCCGGAGGTGCTGGCGCGGGCGACTAGGATAATCAAATGACAGCGGTCAGCCGTTAGCCGTCAGCGATCAGTTGTCAGCAAGGACACCGGAGACAAATCCATGATGAAATCCATTCTCGTGTGGTTATTGGCAACGGCTATTCTCGTTTCTGCCCCTGCCGGCCAGGCGCAACAGCCGGGAAGAATATTTCGCATCGGTTTCCTGGACCCAAGCACTGCTGCCGGTAGCGCGGTCCTCGTGGACGCGTTTCGGCAAGAGCTGAGCAAGCTTGGATGGATCGAGGGAAAGAATTTTACCATCGAATATCGGTTTGCAGAAAACAAAGGCGGTGACCGCACGATAGAGCTAGCAGTGGAGCTGGTTGCCCTTAAGGTTGATCTGATCGTGGTCTCAGCGACACCACCGGCGTTGGCGGCGAAGAAAGCAACCAATACCATCCCTATAGTAATGGCGAACGTTAACGACCCCGTCGGCGCAGGTTTAGTGGCCAGTCTGGCGCGACCTGGAGGCAATGTCACCGGTTTTTCGACTTTAGGGAGCGAGCTAAATACCAAGCGGCTAGAGATACTCAAGGACGCGGTTCCCAAGCTCACTCGGGTTGGGCTTCTGCGGTCGCCGGGAAGCGGCATACAAGGAAGCCTCCAACTGAAAGAGCTCAGGCCAGCAGCTGTGGCACTGAAGCTCAAATTGGAGGAGATCGACACTCAACCCGACCCCAAGGGCATAGAGAGCGCCTTTCAAACCGCCAAACAGAAGCAAGTGGGTGCGATCATGACGATACCCACTCGCCCCTTTGCCGCCGAAAGGAAACGCATCGTCGAGCTTGCCGTTAAATACCGGTTGCCGGCTATTTACCCACAGGATGAATTTGTCGAAGCCGGTGGTCTCATGTCCTATGGGACAGACCTCACTGACCTCTATCGCGGGGCCGCTGGTTACGTCGACAAGATCTTGAAAGGCGCCAAGCCGGCTGATTTGCCGGTGCAGCAGCCAACGAAGTTTGAATTCGTGATCAACTTGAAAGCGGCGAAACAGATCGGCCTGACGCTCTCGCCGGAGTTTCTCTCGCGGGCGAATCGGGTGATTAAATGAAAGCCCTCGGTTTTCAGCAATCAGTGGTCAGCAAATACATCGGAGATAAAGCCATGATGAAATCCATTCTCTTCGGGCTACTGACAGCTGTCTTCCTGACAGCTACCCCTCCCGCCGATTCTCAGCAGCCGGCGAAGGTCATCCTGATCGGATACCTAACAGGTTAGTCGCTTTCCGCTAACGCGACCCGCACCGAGTCATTCCGGCGGGGTTTGCGCGAGCTTGGTTACGCAGAGGGGAAAAACATTGTGATTGAGTGGCGATATGCAGAGGGCAAGCTCGACCGCCTCCCCGAGCTCGCCGCCGAGCTAGTGCGTCTCAAGGTAAACGTCATCGTCACGGGCGCTCCGGCTGCAAACCGCGCCGCCAAGGCAGCAACTTCTACGATTCCCATCGTCATGACGAACGACCCCGACCCTGTTGCCAACGGGTTCGTCGCCAGCCTGGCGCGACCAGGCGGGAACATCACCGGACTGTCCACCTTTGCGCCGGAGCTAGGCGGTAAACGGCTGGAGATTCTGAGAGAGGTCGTCCCAAAGCTCTCCCGCGTGACCGTGATCGGGACTTCAACCACCCCTGGCTACGCGCAAGTAATAAGCGAGATCGAACTTGCCGCAAAGGCATTTGGAGTGAAGCTTCAATACCTGGACGTTTTAGATTCTAAGGATGTTGAGACTGCATTTCGAGCGGCAAGCAAGGGGCGAGCTGACGGCGTTCTCACGCTAAACAGTCCAATCCTCGCTTCTCAGCGAACGCAGATTGTAGAATTCGCGGTAAAGAACCGGCTCTCCGCTATATATCACTCGAGCGAGTATGTAGTAGCCGGCGGGCTTATGTTTTACGGCGTGAACTTACTGGACTTGAACCGTCGCGCCGCAACCTACGTCGATAAAATTCTCAAAGGTCGCAAACCCGCCGACCTGCCAGTGGAACAACCGACGAAGTTCGAGTTCATTGTCAATCTCAAAGCGGCGAAGCAGATCGGTTTGACGATCCCGCCGAATGTGCTGGTGCGGGCGGATCGCGTGATTAAATAGGCAATAGGCATGAGGCCCTTCGACTTTGCTCAGGACAGGCAATAGGCAATGGTAAGAAAGCTGCTAGCGAAGTCGCATATTCTCTAGCCAGCGGGCGACAGCGGATGGTACTACAGTAGGCACGAGGTGATTGATGTCCAGGACTCTCAAGGCTTCATTGGTTATTTTTCTCGTCTTGCTGGCAACCGAGCCGAGTCAGGCCCAGGAAAAAGTCCGCGTCGGCTGGGCGGCGATGACGGCGTCGCATACGCCGTTGTGGGTGGCGCAGGATCGTGGGTTGTTCGTCAAGCAGGGGTTGGTGATCGAGCCGATCTTCTTCGGCGCCGGGCCGCCGGCGATGCAGGCTTTGATCGCCGGCGATTTGGACGTCGTCGTGACCTCCGCGCCCAACGTCGTCAATCCGCGGCTGGGCGGCGCGGACTTTGTCATGATCCTGTCGATCATTCCGACCTTCATCGATCACATCATCAGCGCCGGCAGTATAACTACCGTCGAACAGCTGCGCGGCAAGACCGGCTCTGTGAACCGTGCCGGCAGTATTTCCGACATGGGATTGAAGCTGTCGCTCAAACGGTTGGGCATCGATCCGGATAAGGACGTGAAGATCGTGCCCGCCGGCGGCAATCCTGAGCGGCTGGCGTCGATCTCGCGCGGCTTGACCCAGTTCACGATCATGAACGAGCCGTTTATCAAAGAAGCCGAGCGGTTGGGCTTCCGCGATCTGGTCAACATGGCGACGCTTAAAATTCCGCTGCACGGCAACGGCGTGGTCGTCCGCGAGGCGACCATTAAAACGCGCCGGCCCATGGTCAGCCGCTTCGCCCGCGCGATGACCGAGGCGCTGCATCTGGTCAAAGCCGACAAGGAAGGCACCAAAGCGATCATCGGTAAGTACACCCGGCTCACCGATCCCGAAGGGCTGGAACGCACCTACCGCAACTATACGTCGGTATTACTAGACGCGCCGATCCCCGATCCCGCCGGCATCAAGACTTTGCTCGACGACATGGCGCCGAAAAATCCCAAAGCGGCGGCCGCCGATCCCAGGAGCTTTGTCGATCCGAGTTTTGTTCAGGAGATGGAGGCGAGCGGGTTTATTAAGCAGCTGAGGCAACAGGCAGTAGGCAACAGGCAATAGGAAGAAGGGGGCCAAGATGAAATGGCGAACTTCGCTTCGAATGACTCTGAGCGTCGGCATCGCACTGTGCGCCATGCACGGTAGAGATTCTCACGCTGCGGAGAGACTCATTGGTCTCCAATCGGCGCCGAGCGTGGCGATGGCGCTGCCTTGGTTCGCTGAGGAGGGGCGGCTCTATGCCAAGTACGATCTCGACTTTCAATTGGTCTACATCGCTTCGTCGGGCATCGTCACCGCGGCCATGAGCGGCGGCAGCGGCAACGTGGCGATTGTCGGGGGCGAGGGGCCGATCCGGGCTTATCTGAGCGGCAATACCGACTTTGTCTTCATCGGCTCGGTGAAAAACGTCTTGACCCATAGTTTGATGGGCAAGCCGGAGATCAAACGGCCGGAGGATCTGCGCGGCAAGCGCATCGGCGTCGGTCGCCTGGGTGGCAATTCCCATTACTTCACCATGTACGGCATGCGCCAAAAGGGGCTCGACCCGTTGAAGGACGCGCAGTTTATTCAGACTGGCGGCGCGCCGGAAACTTTTCTCGCGCTCAGCACCGGCGCGGTGGACGCCGCGTCGCTGACCACGCCCCAGGACACCCGCGCGGCCTTTCAAGGCTTCAACTACGTGATTGACGGCCGGGAAATCCGTCCGCCCTACGTCGCCACTGGATTGGTCACGTTGCGTTCGCTGATCGCCAAGCGGCCGCGCGCCGTCAGCCAGTTCATGCGCGTCATGGCCGAGTCGTTGAAGCTCATGATCAGCGACCGCGAGCTGGCCTTCAGAGTGATAAGCAAAAAAATCGGTCTCACCGACCGCAAAGTCTTCGACGCCGCCTACGGCGCGGAGTTGAATGTGTTGGAAAAGCGCCTGGACATCAAAGCCGGCGCGATTCAGGCGAACTTGGACGAAATCTCCCGCACCGACCCGCGCGCCAAAGCAGTGAAGGCCGAGCAGCTCATCGACCGGCGCTTTCTTGACGAGATGGAGAAGGACGGGACGTTCGATAAGTTGGGGCTGAAATAACAATTGATAATGGATAATTGACAATGGAAAATGGTCGGCAGGGCGTGAGAAAGTGTGCTGTACGCGGACCGCTATACTTTTATCCTCAGGCTAGTTCAATTCCAACCCGACCATATGGAGAGAGCGTATAATGATGTCGCGGCAGCTAAGGATCGTGAATCGATCCTTGCGAACGTCCTTCGCCCGGTCGCGCTCGACCGATTCAGTCAGTGTGTAGACGAGTAGGACGGAGGTGTCGAGCTTGATCAACGGTTCTCGCCAGTGGCCCGTTTGGGCGCCGCGGATTTTTTGTCCGGAGCAGGTAACTCATTCTCGTTGGCAAGGATACATCGAGCACTCGCTTTGCGAGCTTGGTGCAGTAATTTATCCAACGCCTTGCCGCGTATAAACTTGGCGAATTTCTTAGTGTCCATAGTTGCAGTTTATCGACTGAACGAAATTATCGTTTGCTGAGGCTATTGTAATTGTAACCCCACCACCCGCGACGGATTCTTCGTGCACACCGTGTAGAGCTCCTCCTGATTCAAACCGAACGCTTCCATGTAGCCGCGCACCAAGCGCATGGCTTCGACGGAGTCGGGGAAGAGCGGCTCGCCGGCGTCGCTGGAAAGTGTGAAATGTTCGACGCCGACTTCGCGGATGGTGTTGTACATGATCTGCGGGTCGACGCCCAGGAGCGGCGAGAGTTCGTCCCAGGTGAAGTTGAACAGCACGCCGGTACCGCGGATTTCTTTCATCATCGCTGGCGAGACGTTTAAGAACGGGCTGAAGGGATGGTCGATGATGGCGCGCTTCAAGCCGGCTTTGTCGACTTCCTCGGCTAGCTTATAGATCTCTGGATGGGTGGCGTGGCCGAAGAACAGCGCGACGTTGCGGTCGGCGCACAGGTGTACGATGTCACGGATCTCCGGTTTCAATTTGCCGTCCGCGTCGAGATCGTAGTGACCGGTTTTTAGCGCTTCGTCCCAGCCGATGGGGCCGATCCAGCCGGAGTTCTCCCGGCCGCGCACGAAGCGGCCGTAGGTGCCCACCGTGCTCATGGTGATGGCGTGGGTGAATACCGGCAGCCAGATGGCGCTGACGCCGCGGTCGATCATCTCGCCGGCGATCTTGGCCGTGACCGGCGCCATCTGCCGGCCCAAGACATAGGCTGACCAGCAGGTGATCGGCGTCACGCCTTGCTGTTTTTCCGCCCAGCGATTGACGTCGTCTTGCACCGCTTGGGTCGCCTGCACTGGATCGTCGCCGGGAATGCTTTTGAACAGCAAGCCTTTCATCTCCGCCAAGGACGCGCGACGCGCCAGATCGTAGGGATCTTGCTGGCCTTCATGGGCGTGGCAATGGATGTCGATGGCGTCCTTCACCTTGATATGCGGCGGATGCACCGTGCCGGGTTTGTACTGGGTGCGCGCGGCATAGGATGTCACGCAACGTTCGTGGGTCGGCGTGGAGACGATGTTGGTGGCCATGAGTTTTGCCTCCTTTGGTCGGATCGCCGTGATGTTGCTACAATCGAGGTAAGAAAGTCAAAGGAATCTTGATAGGCAATAGGCAACAGGCAGCAGGCAATAGTAGGAGGCCGAAGGCTTGAGGCACGAGGCTTGAGTAGGAATCGGGAAATCGATTTGGTTTCTATCCTCTACTTGTTGTATGAACTGGGCGACGTGCTGTTCGATCGAACGGGAGGGCGGTTTTATGGCGCTAGGACAATGGCTGTTGAGTATTCTGCTGACGGTACTGATATTTCTGCCGGCAAGTCTTACCGTTGCCGCCGACCGCATCAACTTTCTCTACACCGCGCGGGTGATGTCGCAGGCCTATCCGTGGATCGCCCAGGAGGCCGGGCTTTTCAAGAAATACGATCTCGATGTGCCGCTGGTTTTTGTCACGCCGGGGGCGCCTTCGGCGGCGGCGATATTATCCGGCGACAGCGAAGTGGCGCAGATCGGCGCCGCGACGATTACTCGGCCCTATGTTCTGGGTAACAAAGATTTGGTGTTTATCGGTGGCATCAAGAGTCTGCTGACCCATAGCATCATTGCCAAGCCCGACATCAAAACCCCGGCGCAACTCAAGGGTAAACGCATCGGCGTATCGCGCATCGGCAGCAACCCGCATTATTTCGCCGTCCAGGCGCTGCGCCAGTTCGGCATCGATTCGCGCGAGGTGAGCTACATTCAAGCTGGCGGCGCACCGGAGACCTTGGCGGCGTTGGTTGCCCAAGGCATCGACGCGGCGGTGTTGACCGTGCCTACCGACGCTCAGGCGCTGCGGCTGGGGTATCATTACGTGGTTTACGGTCCTGATTTGAAAATCGCCTATGCGGCGACGACCTTCGTGTCGCGCCGCTCGATCTTGGCCAAACGCGGCCCGGTGATCGGCCGCTTCATGCGCGCCATGGCGGAGGCGGCCAAGATCATGCACACCGATACCAACTTCACTTACAAAGTCATGGAAAAATACCTCCGCGTCGACGACCGCAAACTCTTGGAAGCGAGCTACAACGTCGAGATCAAAGCGCTGGAGCCGCGCCTGGCGATGAAGCTCGAAGGCTTGCAATCCGCCCTCGACGAAATCGCCCCGACCGAGCCGCGCGCCAAAGCGGTCAAGCCGCAAGAGATGCTCGATAGCCGCTATCTCGACGAGATGGAGAAGAGCGGGTTCTTTGAGCAGATTTGGGGGCGGAAGTAGGAAGCCAGAAGCCAGGAGTCGGAAGTAGGTATCGGAGTTGCGCGACTGCCGTAGGTTATCGATATCTCTCAACCAGGTTAGGATTCCAGTAGGCGATTTTTCCAGTAGCCGGGCTTGCGGCTGGTGTGAGCGACGGCGATTACTAAAAATTCTTGCTCGCGTTCGACATAGATGATCGTGAAAGGAAACCGGTTGGTTAGCATCTGCCTAAAGCGACTTTCCAGAGGTCGGCCAGACTCTGGATGCTGTTGGATAAGTTGGAGGGATCTCTCAAACTCTACCAGGAATGCTGAGCCAAGACCGTTCCGCCGCGTTTCATAAAATCCTACGGTCTCAACGACCTCATCGTCGGCATCGGTCAATAGGCGGATAGACTTCACTTGATCTGAGAACGAGCTCTTTGGAGCGTAGCTTCTAGCGAGACCCCGCGATCTTCACCGGATTCATAACGTTCAAGGCGTTGCTCGCATTCCGCTAGCCAAGCAGATTGCCATTCCTCCGTTGAAGTAGCTTGTTTGGCGTCGAGGGATTCGATCAAGCGTAGAGCCAGAGCTGCGCGTTCCTCTTGAGATAACTGCGATGCTTTTGCCTGAATTTCTTCAAAGAGATTGGTCATAGCTGGAAGGCTAAATTACCGCCGGGAATGAGTCAAGGGTCACTATTTCCGCTCGATCTTCAGCCTTCGTCCAATTCGCAGAGCGGTTTCGCTGCCTTGGTAGTAGCCGGGGAGCCGCACTAGGATTTGGTAGCCCATGCTTTCGTAGAAACGTTGGGCGCCGCTGTTGGTGGCGCGGACTTCTAGAGCAATGGCGACGTTGCCGGCTACTGCCGCGCACTTTTCCAGCCATTGGAGCAGTTGCCGGCCGACGCCGGCGCGGCGATACTCGGGAGCCACGGCGAAGAGATTCAAATGGGCGACGCGCTCGCCGTATTTCATGATCGCGAAGCCGACGACGCGGCCGTCGATACGCGCGACGACAACATTGGTCTGCGGCGCGCGAATGCTAGCGGCCACTCGCGGCGCGGTCCAGCGCCAGGGCAGGCCGTACTCGATCAGCTCGCGCGACATGTTGGCGATGGCTTGGGCGTCGCCGACCTTGGCTAAGCTAAGCGTGAATTCCGAGTGTTTCATTGTGGTAACGGACTGCCTAACCAATTATTTGTCGCACGCGTACATAAAGCAATCGCGCAGTGGCGATGTTTGGCTTTAGTTGGCGAGCAACTTTTTCACCCGCTCGATGACCTCCGGCGGCTGGACCATGATCTCCTTGGCGAGCTTCTCCGACTCTTCGCCGCTGAGCGGCTCGATATCCCAGCCGCGCTTCTTGGCATCGGCGAGCAGCTCGGCGTCGCTTAGGGTTTTGCTGAAAGCGGCGCGCAGCAGTTTGACGCGCTCGGGCGGCGTGCCGGGATGGCTGACGAAGGGGCGGCCGAGATCGCCGGAGGCGAAGATCACTTTGGCGACCCGCTTGGTGGCGTCGGCGGCTTTGTGAGTTTCCAGTAACTCGTGGATCGTCGGCACTTCGGCGAGCTTGCCGTAGCGCGCGATGCCGCTCTGAACCAGGGCTCGGATGAAGCCGCTTTTGATCCATCCCCGCGTCGGCTCTCGGCTGACATAGGCGGACGCGGTGCCGGCGCGGCAATGCACTTCGCCTTTTTCGATGGCCATGTTCATCTCGCCGCCGCCGCCGTAGCCGGCGACGATGTTGATCTTAGCGCCCAGGCCGTCTTCGAGAAACTTCGGTAAGAAATATCCCAAGCCGGCGCGGCCGAGGCTGGCGCAGCGCGGCGCTTCGCTGGCTTTGCGAATGTCGTCGATGGTTTTATAGGGCGAGTCGGTGCGGATGTATAAAACCTGATCGATTTTCTCCGGCGAGCCGATCCAGGCGAATTGTTTCCAATCGAACTTCACTTCCTTGGCGCCGAGCAGTTGGTCGATATAGATCGCCGGATTGATCAGCCCAAGGGTCAAGCCGTCAGGCTTGGTGACGCTGTAGACATGATTGGCGGCGATGATGCTCGCCGCGCCCGGCATGTTTTGCACCAGGATGTCGGGGTTTCCCGGAATATGTTTGCCGAGATAGAGCGCGATGAAGCGCGCCCAGTCGTCCATGGCGCCGCCCACTGAGTTGCCGACGACGATGCGCAGCACTTTGCCTTTGTAGAAATCGTGGGTATTTGCCCGCGCAGTGTTCTGAAAAGGCGCCAGTGAACATAGAACACTTACAAGGACCAGGAGTCTTTTCATGCAATCCTCCCTTGCGAACTTCGTAGGCCCCTAGCGGGATGTCGATAAAATCCTCGGAGTCCTTCGACAAGCTCAGGACGAACGGAAACTCAATCGAAATCCTTGAGGTAAATCCGATCACGCTGGGCGCTTGGTCACGGTTCAGGACAGGCTTGTCGAAGCATGTACAGCTTTGTTAGCACCCCGATTAATCGATGCCCGCTGATTTCAAGATCGATCTCGCCGCCGGCGTTGCCAGGTAATCGATAAACGCTTTTGCTTCGCCAGCCGTGGTGCTGGCCGTCAATGCCGCCGCATAGCTCGTGTAATTTTGCAGCTCCGCCGGCAGCGGGCCGGCGTATGTCACGCCTTGACCGGCGCTCTCCGCGATCACCGTGGTGGCGCCGAAGCCGATGGCGTTATCGTGGCTGGCGGCGATCAGATCGCGCACGGCGGCAAAATCGCCGCAGCGGGTGATTCTCGCTTCTACTTGTACGGCGATGGCGAGGCGCTTGAGCAAGTTGTCGATGTAGAGGCCGGTGGATGCTTGGTTGAACATGATCGATGCGCTGTCGAGCAAAGATTGTGTGAGCTGCTTCGCCCTGGCGATGTTCGGTAGCGCGGCGCCGTCACGTACCATGACGCCGACCCCGATACGGCCCAGCAGCGTCGATTGGGTGGATGCGAGCAGCGCGAGCGGGGCGATGACGATGTCGAAGGTTTCGTTACCTGCGATGCGTTTGGCAATCGCCGGCGCCGTAGCGAATTCGACCTGGAGACTGACGGAGTGTTCCCGCTCAAACTCTTGGCTGAGTTTGGTGAGCCCCGGTTTGACCGCGCCGGCGCTCAGCACTCTAATCTCCCTGGCCATTTGACGCCGACCGTAGTCGATTCATCGCGGCGCTGTCAAATCGATCCACAGCTCTAACTACTTGGCGATGAATTGTGATAAGCAAAATTAGCGCGGAGGAGAGATTTATGCGGCAACTGCTGGTTCGTTTCGCATGGCTGATGGTAGTGATGTTGTGCTTGGCGCATTCGGCGCGGGCGACTACCCACGAATTCTACAAAGGCAAGACGATCAAGATTCTCGTCGGCGCCTCGGCCGGTGGCGCCTTCGATACTTGGGGGCGCATGCTCGGGCGCCACTTGGGCAAGCAGATTGCCGGCAATCCCAGCGTCGTGGTCGAGAACGTCACCGGCGCCGGCGGCTTGATCCTGGCCAATCAAGCTTATAAATCCACCCGCGCCGACGGTCTGACCATCGCGACTTTCAACGGTAGTCTCTTGATGGGACAAATTCTCGGCCGGCCGGGCATCGAGTTTGACGCGCGCCGCTTCGAATATCTCGGCGTGCCGGCGAAGTTCGATTCGGTCTGCGCGTTTTCCAAGGCGAGCGGCATCACCAGTTTCGAGCGCTGGAAAGCGTCGAAGACGCCAGTCAAAGTGGGCGGCACGGCGCCGGGCTCCAACATGGTCGACATCCCGCGGGTGTTGCAGTCGGTGCTCGGCTTGCCGACCCAGATCATCACCGGCTACAAAGGCTTCGCCGAAGTGCGTCTGGCGGTGGATGGCGGCGAGCTCGCCGGCGCCTGCGGCGGCTGGGACGGTTTGAAATTACTCTGGGGCAAGCAGATCGAAGCCGGCGAGGTCCACGCGATCATGCAGACGCGCTCCCAGCCGCTGGCCGATTTGCCGAAAGTGCCGCTCTTGGTGGACTTCGCGACTAACGACCACGACCGTCAGCTGGTCGAAGCCGGCGTGCAGTTTCCGGCTTTACTGAGCCTAGCCTACGCGCTGCCGCCGGTGACGCCCAAGGCGCGCGTGCAGCTGTTACGGAAGGCTTTCCTCGACACCTTGGCGTCACCCGATATGCAGGCCGATGTCCAACGCGCCCGGCTGGTCGCCGATCCGGCCAGCGGCGAGGAGCTGCAAAAGATCGTCGAGCGCTTGTTCACGCTGCCGCCGCAGGTGGCTAGTAGATTGAAGGATGTGTTGAAGTGAAAGTGCTCGCGGCGGCGCGTGCGGTTGAATCCTTTCGTTCGATTACGCTAAAACAATTGCAGTATCGCCGTCATCGGTAACGAGGATTCATGGTTTTCAACCTTTTATTGTTTTGGCTGGTTGCGATTACACTGGTGGAAAATGTCGGCGCGCAAGCGCCGTCGTTCAAAGACAAGGCGGTGCGTATCATCGTCGGCTTTCCGCCCGGCGGTGGCTCGGACGCCGAGGGGCGGGTGATTGCGCGCCATCTCGGCAAATATATTCCCGGCAATCCATCGCTGATCGTGCAAAACATGCCCGGCGCCGGCGGTTTGATCGCGTCGAATTATTTTGAAGACCTGGCCAAGCCGGACGGCTTGACGCTTTACTATTGCGTCGGCAGCACGGCGATCACCCAGCAGGCCTTCGGCGTCGAAGGCGGCAAGTACGACATGCGCGGCTGGGAAGTCCTGGGCAGCGTCGATCGAGCTTCCGCCGTGGTGCTGGTCCGTCCCGATAAACTCGACCGTTTGACCAGCCGCGACAAACAGCCGTTGGGCATCGCCGCGCGTACCGGCGACGATAGCTGGAGCACGATCTTTCTCTGGGGCGCGGAGTATTTGAACTGGAACGTCCGCTGGATTCTCGGCTACCGCGGCGGTGGCGAGATGCGCGTGGCCTTCGAGCGCGGCGAGGCCGATCTCTACGCCACGGCGAATTTGCTGACCCTGCGCGAGCTGATCGGCGCCGGCTTTCGCCCGCTGACCCAGCAGGGCAAGTTGACCGCCAAGGGAACGTTCCTGCGCCGGCCGGAATTTCCCGACGTGCAAACTTTCGACGAGCTGCTCGGCAATCGCAAGCCAGTGGGGGAAGCTTGGACGGCTTATGTCACCTGGGCCGGATCGGACGCCGCCGGCCGGCCGTTGTTCGCACCGCGCCGCACGCCCCAGGCGACTTTACAAATGCTGCGCACCGCCTTTGACAAACTGGAAAGCGATAAACAGTTCATGAGCGATCTGCGCAACGTCGGCGGCGAGGATGCCGAGATGATTTCGGCCGCGAAAGTCCAGCCGCTGGTGAAGCAGCTGCTGGTGGTAGCGCCCGGCGCCCGGGATTTCATCAAAAAGATTACGACCAAACATTTTCAACGTTAAAAGAGGAATCATCGATGGCCAGACATTACCGTTTCATTTCCGCCGACAGCCACTACGAGTCGCCGCCGGAGCATTGGACCCACCGGGTGGCGAAGAAATTCCGCGACCGGGCGCCGCGGCGGATCAAACTGGCCAACGGCAAGGACGCCTTGGCGATGGAAGGCAAGGCGCTGATTTACGGCGGGACGAGTCAATATGGCGGGCGGGCGCCGGAAGTGTTTGACCCGACGCAATTGGACTACGACAACACGCCGGGCTGCGGCGACGCGGCGCAGCGTTTGCGCGAGCAGGACAAAGACGGCATCGACGCTGAAGTGTTGTTCGCCCTCGACGTACGCAACAGTTCCATCCGTGACAAGGAGGCGCGCATCGGCGTGGTTCAAGGCTTCAACGATTTTTTCGCCGAGGAATACTGTGCCGTCGACCGCGATCGCTTGATCGGCATGGCGGTACTGCCCAACAGCGGCGTCGATGAGGACATCGCCGAAATGACGCGCTGCAAACGCATGGGCGTTAAGGGCGCGTGGTTGAGCACGTTCCCGAGTGGCAAGGGCTATCCTTCGCCGGAAGACGACCGCTTCTGGGCGGCCGCCTTGGACCTCGACATGCCGCTGGTGATTCACACTAGCTTCCCGACCAAAGTCGGCTCACGCGAGACGCCGCTGTTCAAGTATCCCAAAGAACCCGAGGGCGAACGGCGGCCGCCCACTGATTTCGTCCAGCGCTTCGCGCGCCAGGCGCCGCACCATTCGGGCTCAGTGGATATCAGTCAGTTCATCGTCGGCGGCATCTTCGATCGTTTCCCCAAGCTGCGCATTTACTGGGCCGAAAACAATGTCGGCTGGCTGCCTTATTTCGGCGAGCAGATCGATAAGGAATATGAAACCAACCATTTTTGGGCCGAGCGTGAGATGGGCTTGCCGCGCTTGAAGCTCAAGCCGAGCGAATATCTGCGCGTCAACGCCCACTGGGGATTCTTCGAGGACCGTATCGGCATGAAGCTGCGCCATGAGATCGGCGTCGACCGGATCATGTGGTCCACTGACTTTCCCCATGTGGTGACGCGCTGGCCCAATTCGCTCAAAACCCTCGACTCGCAAATGACCGGCGTGCCGGCGGACGAAAAGAGAAAGATGGTCGCTGACAATGCGATCAAGTTTTTCCATTTGGATCATTTGGAGGGTTAGGAATCGGATTATCTCTCGCAAAGGCGCAAAGGCGCAAAGGTCGGAAGAAGAAGGAGTGATGATGGGTTCGCGCCGCATCTACCTGTCGCTGGCCGTGGCGGCGATTATCTCCAACCTACAATTGGTCGGCGCCCCCGCTCAGACCAAGATCACCATCGGCGCGGCGGCGATGAGTCCGCGGACGATTCCATTGCTGATCGCTCAGGAGCAGGGGCTGTTTGCCAAGCATGGGCTGGAAGCGCGCATCGTGCTCATCCGTGGCGCGCCGACCTTGGTGGCGAGTTTGATCTCGGGCGACGTCGAAGTCGGTTACACCGGCGGGCCGGCGGTGATCGGCGCGGCTGCTCAAGGGATTTATCTGCGCATCCTTTCATCGGTGTCGAGCAAGCTGACCCACACCTTGATCGCCAATCCCAGTATTAAATCCGTCGAGCAGCTACGCGGCAAACGCATGGGCATCCAAAGCATCGGCGGCAGTACCTGGATGCATACCATGCTGGCGCTGGAGCATGTCGGTCTCGAAGCCAAGCGCGATAATATTAATCTGCTGGTGATCGGCGATTCAGTTCTTATCGGCCAGTCCTTGGAAGCTGGGCGTATCGATGCCGCGACATTGGACGGCGCCCTGGTGCGCCGGCTGCGTAGCAAAGGTTTTACGGCTCTCGCCGATCTGACGCCGCATAACATTCCCATGGTCAACCAGGCGATTGTCGTATCGCCGGAGTTTTTACAAAAGCGCGGCGAGGTCGCTGAGCGCATCGTCATGGCGCTGGTCGACAGTCTAGCCTTCACCCTGGCGCCGCAAAATAAAGCCGTGGTGACCAAAACCATGATGAAGCGGTTTCAGTTCAGCGATGCGGCGGTGGGCGAGGAAGGTTACCAAGACTTGCTCGTTAGCGTCGAGCGCAAACCGTTTCCGTCTCTCGACGCCCTGCGCAACGTGCGCCGCCTGATGGCGACGCAAAATCCCAAAGTCGCCAACGTGAAAATCGAAGAGATCATCGATAACCGCATCGTCCGCAAGCTCGACGACAACGGCTACATGGATAAAGTGGCGGCCGGGTATGGGCTGAAATAGCGGATGCTCTGATTGGCCGCAAAGAACGCAAAGGGCGCATAATAAGTTCCAACACGAAATCCGACTCGATCGAGTCGCCGCCGCCTACCGGCCGAAATGACTATCGATGGGGCTCAGTTGCGCCAAGCAGGCGGCGGCTGCCGCAGGTTATCGACGATTCGCCGGTCGTTGGTGGCCCTTCGGGTGGTTAGTTCTTGATGCGCTGGGTCGATTGTTGAGATGGAGAGTTTTTGCGCCTTCCAGGCGAGCAGTCCCTTGCGCACGTAGCAGGCGTTGAGTTGCAGGTAGTCGCAGAGATCATCAAATGAAAATTCCGCGCCCGAGTCGGTTTCGAAAAACCAGGCTTCGGCCTGTTCGAAGAACTCGCGCCCTTTCTTGTTGGTGGCGGTGACGTACTTCTGATAATCCTCGATGGCGGTTTCTAGCATGGCGTAAAGCAACCGTTCTTCGGCCTCGCGGTGGCTCTTGCGCGAGAGTTGTTCGATGATGCCATCGTCGGTAGGTTCGAGGATGCTGGAGAGCGATGCTTTCATTGGTTTCGTCCCTTCTGTCTTTGCCCAAGCGAACTGCCCAACTGGACGGCTATCAACGCAACGGTTAAGCCATCGGCGTCCTGGTCAAGGCGCTGTCGTCGAGGTAACCCTGAGGTAATAAAGGTGATGGCAGAATGGGGTCGCGCTGCCCGGTGGGGCGATCTCGGCGGTCGGGTCGGGCGCAGGATTACAGGGGCATCAGTGCTTGAGAATCTTGGGATGAAGTGAGATATAGCCGGCTATGGCCAACCTCTATCACAACGACCGGCTGATCATCGCCTACGCTTCACTCAACCAGAGCACCAAGGACTGGAGCGCCGGGGCGGAAATTACCTGGAAGCGGGAAGGTCAGCGCTTCAGCCACTCGGTGGGTGGGTTGGGCGATCGTTTCAAATCGAGCGACGACGCCGAGCGCTTCGTCATCAACCTGGCCAAAGCCTGGATCGATGCCAACCCTTGAAGCGGAGTGTGGGCGATCAAGGTTTCTCGCGTCGGCGATTACGCACCAACGAAATTCATTACCTAGACCCACCACGCCTGGATTCCGGCCTACGCCGGAATGACGGATAGGAAAACCTAACGCGGGTGCTTTGCCGTGCCGGCCCAGCCGGTCTCGGAGATGTCGATGATGACGCCATCGGGGGCGCTGTATTTGACCTCGGCGTTGACATGGGATGCGAGGTTACGGCCGAGCCCCAAGGCTCGATTGATGTCGTCGCGGATTGGTGCGCCGGCGCCGGTGAGTTTCTGGTCGATGGCCTCAATGCTGTCGACCTCAAAGCCAATATGGTGCAGGCCGCTGTAATCTTTGCCCTGGGGCACGCCGGCGGTCTGGTCGTTCTTGAATTTCAACACGGCAAAGTTGATATCGCCGTCGGTGAGATGAAACCCCACGGCGCCTGGGCTGTTGATCTTGGCGATCTCGCGCAAGCCAAACACCTCTTTGTAGAACTGCGCGGTCTTTTCCGGGTCTTGGGTCGCGATCGCGATATGTTTGATCTTCGCCATGGGGCCTCCATTGGTGCGTTGACAGCTTGATCTGTACATCAGCCGTGCCGCCGCCGCAATCCGCGCGGCCCATTGGAAAATTCCCGCCAAAGCAGGCAATATAGGCGCTATGTTGGTTCCAACTATATTCCGGTCCAACTCGGCAGTGATAAAGCGCGGCAGCGAAAGGTAACAGGCGATGAATTACAACGCATGGTTTCAATGCATTAACGGCTGTCCTGGGCAATATAATCTCTTGGAGATCATCTATCGCTGCCCTTCCTGCGGCGATCTCCTCGAAGTGCGCCATGACATGGAAGCGCTGCGCACCCGGGCGGCGGCGGGCTGGATCAAACTGTTCGACGACCGAGTCGGACAAAATATTTATCCCTACGGTTCCGGCGTCTGGGCGAAAAAGGAATGGGTGCTTCCTTTTATCGACAACGAAAACATCGTATCCACTTGCGAGGGCAACACCAATCTGTTCTGGGCCAATCGTTACGGCAAGCAGCTGCACCTCGAAGATCTCTGGGTCAAGCAGTGCGGCAACTCGCATACCGGCTCGTTCAAGGACCTCGGCATGACCGTGTTGGTGTCGGTGGTCAAACAGATGATCGCCAACGGCGAACCGATTGACGCGGTGGCCTGCGCGTCCACTGGCGATACCTCGGCAGCGCTGGCCGCCTACGGCGCGGCGGCTGGAATTCCCACCGTGGTGTTTCTACCGCGCGACAAAGTCTCGCCGGCGCAGCTAGTTCAACCGCTGGCCAACGGCGCATTGGTGTTGTCACTCGACACCGATTTCGATGGCTGCATGGCGGCGGTGCAGGAAGTGACCCAGCAAAAACGCTTGTATCTCGCCAACTCGATGAACAGCCTGCGCATCGAAGGGCAGAAAACCATTTCCCTGGAAATTGTCCAGCAGTTCGATTGGGAAGTGCCTGACTGGGTGGTTCTGCCGGGCGGCAATCTGGGCAACGTCAGCGCCTTCGGCAAGGGTTTTTTAATGATGTACGAGTTGGGTTTGATCTCCAAGCTGCCGCGCATCTGCGTCGCCCAGGCCGAGAACGCCAACCCGCTCTATCTGTCGTACTTGAAAAACTTCGAGCACTTCGAGCCGGTGGCGGCAAAGACTACCTTGGCGAGCGCGATCCAGATCGGCAATCCGGTGAGTATTCGCAAAGCGATCTCGACCTTGCAGCGCTTCGACGGCGTGGTCGAACAGGCCTCGGAGCAGGAGTTGGCCGAAGAGGTCGCCCGCGCCGACCGCACCGGCATGTTCAACTGCCCGCACACCGGCGTCGCCTTGGCGGCGCTGCGCAAGCTGGTCGATAAGAAAATCATTCGCGGCCATGAACGGGTTGTGGTGATCTCGACGGCGCATGGTCTCAAGTTCGCCGATCAAAAGATCGCCTACCATTCGGGCGCGCTGCCGGGAATCAAAGCCAGCCAGGCCAATCAGCCGGTGCAGGTGAGCGCCGATCCGAAGAAGATCAGCGATGCGATCTCGCGCTATGTCGAGCGCGTGCGGCTGCTCGATAGTTGATCGGAAGAGTTAACCACAAAGAGCACAAAGGGCACAAAAAACATTCGCATGGTTGGCCACAGAGAACGCAAAGGGCGCATAGAAATAAGATTCGGATAGTTAACCGCAAAAGGCGCAGAAGGCGCAAATGTTAGTATGCGTAGGGGCGGGTTTTAAACCCGCCCGCGGTTGATAGGCGCACAAACACAGGCAAGCGATGACTAAGAAATTTCCTAGCAAGAACCCGGACGGCAAGTCGTTGGGCTTTAGCACTTTGGCGGTGCATGGCGGCGAGCCGCGGCCGAAACTTGGCAACTCGTTGGCGACGCCGATCGTCCAGACGGCGACTTACACCTTCGCCGACACTCAGGAGCTGCACGATCATTTTCAGCACAAGATCGAGCGCGAAGAGTATGGCCGCTATGGCAATCCGACCCAGCGCATCGCCGAGCAAAAGTTGGCGTCCTTGGAAGGCGCCGAGGATTGTCTGCTGTTTGCCAGTGGCATGGCGGCGGTGACCACGGCGATGTACGCGGTGCTGTCGCATAATTCCCACGTCGTCGTCACCGACGATTCCTACCGGCGCACGCGGCAGTTCTTGACCCAAACGCTGCACCGCTACGGCATCGAAGTGTCGGTGGTGCCGGCGGGGGATTATCAAGCCATCGAGGAAGCGATCCGGCCGACCACCCGATTGCTGGTCAGCGAATCGCCGACCAACCCCTACAACCGCATCGTCGATATGGAACGGTTCGCCGATATCGGCAAACGCCACCGGGTAAAAACCATGATCGACGCCACCTTCGCCACGCCGTTCAATCAGCGGCCGCTGGAGTTCGGCATCGATCTGGTGCTCCACTCGGCGACCAAATATTTAGGCGGCCACAACGATCTGCTCGCCGGCGCGGTGTTGGGCTCGGAGGAATTGGTCGACGGCATTCGCTCGTTACAGCATGTCACCGGCGCGATCATCGATCCGCTGGCGGCTTATTTACTGATTCGCGGCTTGAAGACCTTCGGCCTGCGCATCGAACGGCAAAACGCCAACGCCCAAGGCTTGGCAGAGTTCCTCGCCGGCCATCCGAAGATCGCCGCGGTACACTACGCCGGCCTGCCGAGTCATCCCGAACACGCCATCGCGCGCAAACAAATGCGCGGCTTCGGCGGCGTGGTCTCCTTCGAATTCAAAGGCGACCTCGACGCGACCAGCAGAGTCGTCGACGGCTGCCGGATCCCGCAAATCGCCCCGTCTCTAGGCGGCGTCGAGAGCCTGATCGAACAGCCGGCGCTGATGAGCTTCTACGAGCTCAGCACCGAAGAGCGGTTGATGGTCGGGATCAAGGATAATTTGATCCGTTATTCGGTCGGCATCGAAGACACCGCGGATCTGATCGCGGACTTGGCGGCGGCGCTGGAGCGGGTTTAGATTTCGCGGCGCGCGATCCGGGCGCCGAACTCTGTCATTATCCATCGGGGAATATCGTTCGAGAGCACGAAAGATCTAACCCAGTGCAAGCTCAGGCTGCTCCCCAGACGGGAACTTCTCATTCGAATTTGTTTCGTTACAACTTCATCTGTGGCATGGTGCCGGTGAAATCTGCGCGGAGGACATCATGAACTGGAGAGCGTTAGTTTTCCTTGGATGGCTGGTCATAGAGATTGTTAGTTCTTCGGTCCAGGCGCAGCCACTGCGCATCAGCTATTCCGGTGTGTCGGGGCAGAATCTGGCGATCTGGGTGACCCATGAAGCAGGGTTGTTCAAGAAATATGGGCTCAATCCGGAGATGTTGATGATCGCTGGGGGAGTCACCAATATTCAGGCTTTGCTGGCGGGGGAGATTGCGTTTGTTTATCAAGGGGCGGCGTCGCCGGTTCAGGCGATCGCCCAGGGTGCTGACCTGACCATTGTCGCGACCGCTTATGGCTTGATGCCCTATGGCATCGTCGGTGGCAAGGGGATTCAATCCGCCAACGATTTGAAGGGGAAGCGGGTGGCGGTGTCGCGGGTGGGCGGCATCGAGGAAACAGCGATTCGCATGGCGCTGGACAAGCTCGGCGTCGGGGCGCGCAACGTGACGTTCATTCAAACTGGCGCCGATCCGGTGCGCATCGCCGCTGTTGAAGCCGGTACGGCATCGGCCGCGGCGCTGGCGCCGCCGGGGCTGTTCGGCGCCATGGCGCGCGGGCTGAGCCTGCTGACCGATCTTGGGACGCTGAACATTCGCTACCCGACTTCGGTGATCTCCGCGCGCAAGACCGCGCTGACTTCGGAACGGCCGCTGGCCAAGCGCTTTCTCATGGCGCTGACCGAAGGGTTGCATGTCTACCATCGCGATAAAGCGCTGGCCGTGCGCGCGCTGCAGAAATACACCAAGCAACCCAACCAGGAAATCTTGTCCAAGTCCTACGACTACTTCGTCAAGAACACGCCGCTGGTGCCGCTGTCCGAATTGGCGGCGTTTGAGAATGCCGTGCCGACGGAGAAACCGAGCGACCGCAAACCGCAAAGCTACTATGACAACTCCATCTTAGAAGAGCTGGTGCAGGAAGGGTTCGTCAAAAAGCTCGCGCGCTAAGCTGTGATCGATCGAGATTCGGAATCTCTCCCGCAAAGGCACCAAGGCGCCAAGTTCGGAAACGGTTTATTCCTTTATTTATCGGCGTTGCTTTGTGGCGAGAGAGTCGTTGGGTTCTATTAGAATGGCGTCGTTCGAACCGAGCATCTCACCCGGTAATCTCATACGCTACATTCGTTGGCCCTTCGACCCGGCGGTAAGCACCAGTTTCAAAATCATAATTGCCCTGCGGCACTTTTCCCGCGACTCGTTCGGAGCGCAGGATCAGGCCGTAAGACTTGGCTGGGCCGCCTTGTTCGGCGTGGATGTCGAAGGGCGGCACTAGGTCGACTTTGCCGGGAGTGCCTTGGGTGATGGTCTCGATTTCCAGTTTAGCGTAGCCTTCCTTGCTGCCGTCGTCGACGCGCCGGTAGCGTTCCAAGGTTTCCGTGCCTTCGAGCAATCCGTAGGCGGTCCAGGAGTGGGCGTGATCGTGGATGCTGCCTTTGCGGTTGGCGCCATGGACCACGCCGTTTATGGCGAAGCCATAGTCGGGGTCCTCGTAAAAAAGCAGATTGCGCCGGCCACCGTCAGTATCCGGCCAGCTCTTGCAAGTTCGGCGCATGGACTCGTCCTGGACCAGCACTTCGAGTAGATCGCGGGCCTTGCGCATGCGCGCTTCGGTATCCGGCAGCACGACCCATGCGGCGCGCAGCTCTTGGATGAATTTATCAAATGCCGGGAGTCGTTTCGCGGTGGACATGGTAACCTCCGATTGGGGTTGTTTGTGGTATCCGAGAATTAACCCGCAGAAATTTTCACCACAGAGGGCACAGAGTTCACAGAGACCGGAAAGAAATATTACCTCTGCGCCTCCGCGGTGCAATCTCCGATTCTTATTTAATCTCGTAAGGGATGTTGGTCGGCCCTTCGATCTGCCGGTAGAGATCGCCTTCCGTGCTGTAGCTGCCCTGCAAGACTTTGCCGGCGACTCGCTCGGAGCGCAGGATCACGGCCACCGAGCGGGTCGGGCCGCCTTGCTCGGCGTGGATGTCGAAGGGCGGCACCAGGTCGACTTTGCCGGCGTTGCCTTCGGTGACGCTTTCGAGTTCCAGTTTCGCGAAGCCTTCCTTCGAGCGGTCGTCGACCCGGCGGAAGCGTTCCAAACTTTCACTGCCGTCGAGTATGCCGTAGGCGGTCCAGGCATGGGCGTGATCGTGGATGCTGCCCTTGCGTCCCGGCATGCGCACCACGCCGTTGATGGCGAAGCCGCATTCTTGGTCTTCATGGAACAGCAAATTTTTTCTGCCTTCCGTCGATGGCCAGGACTTAGAAGCCTGGCGCATCGACTCGTCTTTGACCAATTCCTCAAGCAGTTGATGGCCCTTGGTCATCCGCGCTTCGGTGTCAGGCAGCGCTTTCCACGCCGTGCGTAAATCATCTATAAACTTTTCAAAGGCTGGTATGTGCTTACTCATAGGTTTCCTCCATCATCACTGGTTATTTAAGCACCTCTCGGCGAACTTCTTCAAGCGGCCGGAAGTCGACGATCTTGTTCAGCGCCACATCGCCGATGGATTTGTCGGCGCGTTGAAACTGGTCGATGTGGACTTTCAAGCCGGCGTTGCTGGCGGCGCCGTCTTTGCTGAAGGATTTGGCCAGGGAGGCGTAGGATTCCTTCGCGGTGGCAGCGTCGACGCGCCATTCTCGTTCGAGGATTTGGATCGACTCTTCTGGTCGTTCTCTCGCGAAAACTAGACCGCGATAGAGGGCCCGCACCATGCGCTTGGTGAGATCGCGCTTCTCGGCCAACTGGCGCTCGGTTGTCGAATAACCGTTGCTCGGGAACTCCAGCGCGTCGCCGAGAAACAGCAGTTCGCGGAAACCTTTCTGTCGGAGCAAGACATTGTCCGGCGGCACCACCACGGTGGCGTCCACCGCGCCGGCGCTGAGCGCGGCGACCCGCGTGCCGGGGAGGCCGATCATGATGAGGGTCGCGTCGCGCTGGGCGTCCATGCCTTCGCGCTGGAAGGCGAGCTTGGTGGCCAATTCAATGGTATCGCCGAAGCGCACAATGCCGATGTATTTGCCGCGCAGTTCCTGGATCGATTTGAACTGCGGCTTGGCCATCAAGAAATAATTGGGCCGCGCCGCGCCGAAAAAGATCGTCTTGATCGGCGCTCCCTTGGCCGCCAGCCGCAGCGCCGAGTCGGCGACCCCGTGATAGTCGATGTCGCCGGATAGTAACGCGTTGTGCGCCAGCTGCGGCAGCATCATCGGCGTGTCGATTTCGATATTCTCGTCCTTGAAGAAGCCGCGCTGGCTGGCGACGAACAGCGGCAGGTAGCCCATGGATTTCGCCGGCAGGGCGAGGCGCACACGCTCGGCGGCGCCGGCAAAATCGGCAACCGCGCCGAGCGCGACACACCAAACGACTAGCAACAAGACAGCCATCAGCTCGATCTCAACGGGGCGGTGCTTGGCGCGCCCGGGCTTTTTTCTCCTCCGGCGCCTTGATGCGATCCAACTGCTTGAGCGCGAAGTCGCCATGGGCGACTTCTTTATCGGTCGCGCTGAAGCGCGGATTGGCGGCCGGCTCGGCGCGGGCGCCGAGCAGGATCATGTATTCGTCGCCGGTATTGTCGAGCTGATAGAGCTGGCCGGCGGGGATGGTCACCAGCATTCCCGGATTGAGCGGCCGCGCCGTGCCGTCGGGAAAATGAAATGTGCACTGGCCCTGGACGCAGTAGAATTGCTGATCGGCGGTATGCTTGTGCATCGGCCCCTTGGTGCCCGGATAATCGCCATGCACCCAGGTGTGAAATTGATCCGAGGTGAACAGCACTTTCTTACTGTGGCCGATGTCCAGCTCCGGCTCCTTCAATATATCGATGAATTCAGCTGCCATGATTTCCTCCTTGGGTTTGTGACCAACGGTTCGATGTTATGGCCGTTATACTTTGCGAAAGGGCTGCCGTCTAGGACTCGGAGTTTCTCTCGCAAAGGCGCCAAGGCGCTAAGTTCGGATGGGAATTGAAATGTTTTAGTCACCTTCTTCGATATCATTTTCCGAACTTTGAGAGTTTTGCGCCTTTGCGAGAGATATTCCGAGCCTTCTCTTCCGGTACGCTCAATCGATGGCTAATTTTTGCTCTGGCGAAGTTGTTCCCAGGCCGCCAGGGCGGCTTTGACCGCGCGGACATCGCCGTCGCCGCGGTGGCCGGCGCTGCCGACGGCGCCGACAATCACATTGTCGACGATCAGCGGGAAGCCGCCGGGGATTAAAATAATTTGTCCTTCCATCAAGCTCAGTGCGCTGTGAAAACGCTGTGGATTGGTTTTGATCTGCTCGCCGGACTCGGCGGTGGTTTGTTGTAGAGTCACGGCGCCGACTGCTTTGCCGATGGCGAACTTTACCCAGAAACCGGAGGTGCCGTCCATGCTGTCGAGCGAAATCAAATTGCCATTGAAGTCGACCACAGCGATGGCGGCGCGGCCGCCTTCAGCTTTGACCACGGCTTTAGCCGCTTCGACGATAACACGCGCTTCTTCGAGTGTTAGCGCGGTGGGGACGCGGATGACCGGGCGGGAGGCGCGGTCGTCGGGTGCGGGTTTTTCTTGGGCGCCACTCTGGCTACTGCCGAGCGACGCAATCACGAGCACCGCGAATAGGATCAATGGCTTCATGGTTCCTCCGTTATTTGGCTGCTTGCGCGGCGGCGCGGGCTGCCTGCATGGACGCACTGTCGCCATGGATGCCGACGATGGTGCTCACGTCCAAATTAAGTTTGTCGAGCGCGGCGACGAACTCTCGGACCAGCGGCGCGCCGCGCACCTGACCATTGCGTGGGCTGATATGATCGGCTTCGATGACGATCTTTTCCGCCGGTAAATAGACCACCAATGAGTCCTCGGCGTGGGAGGTCGGTAGCGGATAAACTTCGATGCGGCGCTGGCCATCGGTCAAGATCCGCGGCCCGCCGCCGAAGGCTTCGATGACCACGCCGGCGCGATTTTTCTCCAAGCTGTCGGGTTGACGGGTATGCGGCGCTTTGGCGACCTTGGTGTAAAACTCCTTAGCCGAAAACGGCACTACCAGCGTCGCGCCGGTGGCCATCAGGGCGCGGATGCCGCCGGCATGGTCGAGATGATGATGGGTCGGGATGGCGTAACGAATCGGCTTGTTGGGAAACTTGTCTTTGATCGCTTGCACCACCGGCGCCATACGCTGGTCGTAGAGCGGTCCTTCGACCGCCACCAGATGATCGCGCATCTCGATCACGATGGTCGCATGGCCCACGCCTTGGATCTTGTGCACGCCGTCGGCCAGGCGCTGCCATTGTATCGATGGCGGCCGACCGAAGTCCAAGTAGCTGACGTTGCCGGCGACCCGGCGCGGTATCCATTGCGACGGGATCGCTTTTGCCTCGGTTGTTTCGCCGCGCACCGATGCCGGGATCGCGAAGGGGTCGGCGACAAATGTCACGTTATGCTGGATCGATTTGATTTGTTCTTCCTGTAACGGTTTACCGTTGAGCTCTAGCCGTAGACTGAACGGCAGGAGTACCTGGCCTACCTTGCGCCAGTCGCCGTAACGTAAAACATAGCTGCTGTCGCCTTCGAGGGGGTCGTCTTCGAGGATATCGACCTGGGTCGGTAGATGAGTCTTGGCGTCGACGTAAAGATGAAATTCGTCGCTGCCGTCGATGAAGCTGATGACTTGCTGACGCTGCCCGGCGATCTCGGTGTCGGCCAGACGGCGCAAAGTTTTCTGCGCGGCAGTGGCGGTCAGTAGGAGCTTGGCCGGCGCGCGTTTCTCCTCGCGCAGCCGGGTCGCCATCCGGCCGGGATGCAGGTGGGTGGTTTTCCCGTCTTTGCCATCACCGTCGCGCAGCATGCCGAGATTGCCGTCGATGGTTTCAACGAATCGAATGTTCTCGTTGCGCGCCGAGTTGCGGCCGTCCCATTCCAGGCGCAGCCGCGGTTGGCTGAGATCGCGGGTTAGGGAATAGCGAAAGGTGCTGATCTGGCGCGTCGGCCCGAGCGGCTGGGGCGTCGATGAGGAGTCGAACTGTTTGCCTTCGCTGTCGACCATTTCATTGCGCAGCGCGCGCAGCGCGGTCATGCCGCCCATGGCGTTGGCGGCGCGCTCGACTATGACCGCGGCGCTCTGGCTATGCGCGGCGGCGGGAGGCAGTAGCAACACCGCGGCTAACCAGCCGATAGTTAATTTTAGTTTGACCATTGGCTCGCCTAGCAGCCCGTGGTGAAAGTCGAGAATGAAGTGGGTAACCGAGGCGATGAGGATCGACAGGAAGAAGAGATCGTGTAGAGTTTATTGCATGGCGATGGGAAAACGAAAACACGAAGAGCAGAGAGGGATGTGGGTGGCGGTGA
>CAMDBU010000063.1 GCA_945889495.1 Syntrophobacter sp. SbD2
GTAAACTGTTCAAAGTCGCTCTCATCGCTTGCATGCGCAAGCTGCTCACGATTCTCAATTCTATGATCAAACATAAAACTTGTTGGTCTGATACTTTTCTTCAGAAAGCTTGACTTGCAAGACAGTTGCTACAAAGGCCGCATCTACGATCCTTGCTGCGGCTCCGGCGGTATGTTTGTGCAGTCGGAAAAATTCGTCGAATCCCACGGCGGCAAGTTGGGCGACATCAGCATCTACGGCCAGGAGAGCAACGCGACCACGCGCCGCCTCGCGGTGATGAACCTAGCCCTGCGCGGCATCGAAGCTGACTTCGGCCCTGAGCAGGCGGATACGTTTCGCCGCGACCTCCATCCTGACCTGCGCGCCGACTACGTGCTCGCCAACCCGCCGTTCAACGACTCCGACTGGTTCCGCAAGGATGACGACGTGCGCTGGCAGTTCGGCGTGCCGCCCAAGGGCAACGCCAACTTCGCCTGGGTGCAGCACTTCATCCACCACCTCGCCCCGCACGGCATGGCCGGCTTCGTCCTCGCCAATGGCAGCATGTCCTCCAACCAGTCCGGCGAAGGCGACATCCGCCGCGCCCTCATCGAGGCCGACCTCGTGGACTGCATGGTCGCCTTGCCAGGGCAACTATTCTACTCCACGCAGATTCCGGTGTGTCTTTGGTTCCTCGCGAAAAACAAAAACGCCGACGCCAAACGTGGCTTCCGCGACCGCCGCAAGCAAACCCTCTTCATCGACGCCCGCAAACTCGGCACCCTCATCGACCGCGTTCACCGCGAGCTGACCGACGCTGACCTGGAGAGAATCACGTCCACGTATCACGCATGGCGGGGAGAAGCAGGGCTCACGCGGAGGCGCGGAGCACGCGGAGAAGGGAAAAACTTCTTCTGCATCTCTCCGCGCCTCCGCGTCTCCGCGTGAGTATTCCGATGTGCCCGGCTTCTGCAAATCCGCCACCACCGCTGAAATCGCCGCGCACGGCTACGTCCTCACGCCCGGCCGCTACGTCGGCGCCGAGGAAGTCGAAGACGACGGCGACCCCTTTGACGAGAAAATGCCCCGGCTCATTGCTGAGCTGGAGGTGCAGTTCGCGGAGTCCTCGAAACTTGAGAAGCAAATCCGGGCTAACCTCGCTGGTCTTTTCTCGAAGAGTGAATAGTGAAGAGTGAAATTGGAAATGACTGAGCAACGCGAGATTCGGGAACGCACGTTCGAGTTTGCCACTCGGATCGTCAGGCTGTGCCGCGCATTGGAGAAGTCTCCCGGCGTTTCCCGGACGCTCGCCAATCAGCTTCTTCGGTCGGGAACTTCCGTCGGTGCTAACATTGAGGAGGCCCATGGCAGCCACAGTAAACCGGACTTCATCGCCAAGATGTCGATTGCGAACAAAGAGGCCCGTGAAACCAATTACTGGCTGCGCCTGCTTGCGGCATCCGACGTCGTCCCCCTCGACAATCTCACCGACATCACGGACGAGTCCAACCAACTCGTCGCGATCCTGACTACTATCGTTAAGCGCTCAAGGGAATCGAAATCATGATTTCACTCTTCCCATTTCACTTTTCACTCTTCTTCGAGCAGGCCTAAGTATTCCGATGAAATCGGCACCGATTCCGAAGCAAAGTGGCACTTGATCCGACGCAAAACGGCAGTCCGAGAAGTCGGAGCGAAGCGACGCTGGGAATTTGTTCATAGCCTAAGAGTTGTCTTTATTTCAAGTCCATTGACAATTGTGTGATCACTTCTTGGTTTTTCTGATCGATTCTCCTTTCAGTTCGATTTTGTAAGCGTGATGGAGCAAGCGGTCCAAGATGCTATCGGCGACCGTGGGCTCGCCGATGATGGCATGCCAGTCTTTGATTGGGCACTGGCTGGTGATGACGGTGGGAGTTTTCTGGTAGCGGTCCTCGATGATTTCAAGCAGATCGTTGCGCTGCGGATCATCGAGTGGAGTCAGAAACAGATCATCGAGAACAAGCAGCTGGACTTTGGCCAAGCGGGTGAGCATTTTGAGATGGGAGCCATCGGCTTTGGATTGGAGCAGCATTTCGAACAGCCGTGGAGCGCGTAGATAGAGCACGGTGTGACCTTGGCGGGCGGCGAAGTTGCCCAGCGCACAGGCAAGATAACTTTTGCCGACGCCGGTGGGGCCGGTCAGGAGCACGGTGTCGTGACGGGCGATCCAGTCCGTTGCGGAGAGTTCCAAGATCGTCTGTTTGTTTAAGCCGCGGGGATGTTTGTAATCGATATCTTCGAGACAGGCCGGCTGGGTGAGCTTGGCATTAAGAAGCAGCCGTTTGAGACGAAGGTTATCGCGGTAAGTTTTTTCGTCCTGGACGATCAGCCCGAAGAACTCCGGGTGGGAGAGATCGGCGGCAGAGGGATGGGCGATCTTGTCGCCGAAGCTTCTGGCCATGCCGAAGAGTTTCAGAGCATTGAGAGTTTGTAGGGTTTGTTCGTTGAGCATCGGAGAATTTCCTTTCTCGGTTTGGTGATTGTTAAATGGGGGGTGGTCTACCCCTTACCCCCATGGCGTGCGTGCGTTAATGAGGCTTTAAACGCGTGGTTTTTTTCTACGGTCCGGTAATTTCACCGATCAGTGGTAATACTGGCCGCCGCGGATGTTGTCGTGGGGCGGCAGTGTTGTGGTCGACGATTCTTTTTCTTCCAAGCGATCCAGACCGTTCTCCAGGATTTTGCGCAGCGCTTTGAGCGAGAGATTGGAGTAACGCAGCGCCCGAGCGGCGGCGTTTTCCAGACGCTGTTGAGGATAATGTTTCTCCAGATTCAAAATCCCCAGACAGGACCGATAACCTTGTTCGGGGTGAGCGCGGCTGTCGATGATGGTTTGAACGAGTCGAGCCGTATGGGGACCGGTCTTGTGCGCCCAGCGGATGAAGCGGTCAGGACTCCATTCAGAATATTTGCGATGGGCCGGCGGCATATGCTCTTTGAGGGTGGTGTGTCGATGGGGCAGATAGCTTCGGACATGGCAGGCCACCCGCTGGCCCTTTCGGAAGGCCTCCACGGTATGAGCGGTAAACCGGACGTGGAGCTTTTGCCCTCTCAGTTCATAGGGCACGCTGTAGTAGTGATCGTCGACCTCGATATGATAATCGATGTGGACGGTGGCGATCTTCCACTCGGCGTATTCGTAGGAGTTCTGCGGCAGCGCCAAAGCGTTGGGCTGATCGAACAGGACAAACAGTTCGCGGCGCGATTGCTTGAGCTTGCGCAGCGCGCGGTTATTCAGACGTTCAAGCAGCTCACCGATGGCGGCATTGAGCTCGGCCAAGGAGTAGAACCTGCGGTGGCGTAAGACCGATAGGATCCAGCGCTTGGCAATGAGCACCCCGTTCTCGACCTTAGCCTTGTCCTTCGGGCGCGCCGGCCGGGCTGGGATAACGCAGACGCCATAGTGGCTAGCCATGTCGGCATAGGTTGGATTGATATCGGGCTCGTAGCGGCAGGCGCGGCTAACCGCGCTCTTTAGACAATCGGGGACCACAATCTTGGGAGCGCAGCCGAAGTACTCGAAGGCTCGAACATGGGAGCCGATCCAATCGGGCAGTTGCTGCGTCAGACTCGCTTCGGCGAAGGTGTAAGTGGACGCGCCCCAGACCGCGACAAACAACTCGGTCTTGATCGGATCGCCGGTTTGCGGGTCGATCAACGATAGCCCTTCGCCGTAATCGACAAACAGTTTCTCGCCGCCCTTGTGGTCCTGGCGCATGGAATAGTCGAGCTTGGAGCGATAAGCGCGATAGAGCCCACAGAACTGCGATTACTGGTAGCCGTCGGCATGCTGTTCCCGATACTCGCGCCAGAGCTGATCGAGGGTGAGATTGAACTTCTTGTGGGTCTTTAGCTCGCGGTAGATGTAATCGAAGTCCGGCAGCGCTTTGGCCGGAGCTTCGATACAGACCAGCGGCGGAAAGAGTTCTTCTTCCAGCGCCTCTTCGGTCAAATCATCGGGCAAGGGCCAGGATAACCCAGCCCTCTCGGCGCGTTGTTGATAGTTGGTGACGGTGCTGCGGCTGATGTTTAAGCTCAGCGCCACCTGCCGCGTGTTCAGACGAGCGTCGTGGGTCAGACGCAGAACATCTCGGATCTTACGCATGGATAACCTCGTGTTGGCCATTAAACCTCCCTGGTTTTTGACCAGGGAGGATAACAGCCGTGTTATCCAGCGTCGCTTCGTTTAGCTTACCCTAAACAGGGGTGCCGATTTGCTTCGGAACCAGTGCCGATTTCAATCGGAACGAGTGTCGTTTTGCCAGCGGAATCGGTGCCGATTTGGCTCGGAATACGCACAGGCCATCAAAGCAAACCTGAGGGGGCTGCGTTATGGCGGGTGAGAGCTGGAAATCACGGACTCTCGATGACTGCGCGACCTTTGGGTCAGGCGGAACTCCGTTCAAAGGTCGGGCTGATTTCTGGATTGGAACCATCCCTTGGGTGAGCGCGAAGGATCTGAAGGTCTTCAGGCTTCACGATTCTGAGGACCACGTTACAGCCGAGGCCGTCGATGCCGGAAGCCGTCTAGCTCCCGCTGGTTCAATCTTCCTCTTGGTTCGTGGGATGACGCTTCACAACGATGTCCCCATCTGTGTCGCAATGCGCGACATGGCTTTCAATCAAGACATCAAGGCGCTGATGCCGAAGGCTGGAGTTGATGGCGCATTTCTTACCTATTGGCTGCTCGCTCAAAAGCCCGCGCTGCTCAGCTCCGTTGATTCCGCTGGTCACGGCACGGGCCGGTTGAACACCGACACCCTCAAGGCAATGGCGGTTTCGCTCCCACCCCTCGCCGAGCAAAAAGCCATTGCGGCGGTGCTTGGGGCGCTGGACGACAAGATCGAGTTGAACCGGCGGATGAACGCGACGCTGGAGGCGATGGCGCGGGCGCTGTTCCAGAGCTGGTTCGTGGATTTCGACCCCGTCCGCGCCAAACTCGACGGCCGCCCCCCCGCCGCCCTCGACCCCACCACCGCCGCCCTCTTCCCCGACTCGTTTGATGAAACGGAACTCGGCCACGTTCCGCATGGCTGGGAAGTGAAGACGCTCGGAGAAGTCATCGAACTCGCCTACGGCAAGCCGTTGAAAGCGGAGGACCGGAAGAACGGCCCGGTCTGCGTCTATGGAGCGAACGGCCCGGTTGGCTGGCACGATGAGAAGCTCGTTTCCGGCCCCGGCATCGTCGTCGGGCGCAAGGGCAATCCCGGCGTTGTGACTTGGGCGCATGGCGACTTCCATCCCATCGACACGACCTTTTACGTCGAACCCATCGGTGTGTGCCGCAGCCTATACTTCTTCTACTACGCGCTTTCGCTGCACAACCTCGCGAATCTCAGTGCCGACTCGGCAGTGCCGGGGCTGAACCGTAATCACGCCTACATGAGCAAGCAGGTCATCCCGTCGCAGTCAGTTCTGGCGGCTTTTGATTCGCTGATTGCTCCAATCTTCGCGGCCATCCACGCCAACCAAGAACAATCCCGCACTCTTGCTACCCTGCGCGACACGCTGCTGCCGAAGCTGCTGAGCGGGGAGTTGGAGGTTGAACCCGTCAACGAGAGCGAGTAAAACAATCATCACGAACATGCGCCCGTTGTCACCGCCCAACATCGAATCGGAATTGAGCTATGCCTACCTGCACGCGGTGGCGTCGAAGGCGGGTATGTCGTGCCGGGATGGCAACCGCCACGAGGACAACAACGGCATTGATGCCCAGTTGACGGCGTGGCTGCCGTACGTGGACGCCACCACGCTCACGGAGGTGGACATCAAGGTGCAGCTCAAGGCGACCATCGCCGAACCCGCCGCCGACGGTCTCAACTACGAATATCGCCTCCAGGGAGCGAACCGATACAACGACCTTCGGAGTGAAACCATTAGCATCGTGCGTATTCTCGTCGTGCTTTTCCTTCCGAGGGACGCAGCGGAGTGGCTGAACCATACGCCCGACCAGCTCGTTCTCCGTCGTTGCGCCTACTGGCAAAGCCTTCGTGGGGCTCCCGAAATCACGGCGGGCAGCGCAGTGATTAAGCTGCCAAAGACGCAGCTTTTCTCGCCCGACGGGCTCACCCAACTCGCCACGTGGCTTTCGCGCCGAGACTTCCCGCTTTATCCTGCTGTATGAATCTTGAAACTCTCATTGCCCCGACCGACTTGCGGGATTACGCGAAGGACCAAGGGTGGATTCTGGTCAAGGAGGCTGCGAAAGATCGTCTCTATGTGATGACGAATCCGAGCTTTGAACGTCGTCAGTTGGTGTTCCCTATGGACACGACTGCGCCGGATTATTCCGAAGCCGTGATGTTGGTCGTGGACAAGCTGTCTGCAATCGAAGGGCGGAGTCAGCAAGCCGTCTTTAAGAGTCTGGTGGAAGTGAGGGATGACGGCATCGCGTTTCGCGTGACCACGCCGCGACCGGACGAACGGTCTTTGCCGCTGGCCTTCGCATGCTCCATGGTGACAGGCGCTCAACAACTGCTCCTGGCGTCTGCCTGCACGGTGCTGAAACCCCAGGCACATCATCCGCGACTGAGCCGGACGGAGGCGCAGCAGTTCCTCGAAACCGCCAAGTTCCGGCACACGCAGCCGGGAAGTTTCGTGCTCAATGTCTCCTGTCCTGTTCAAGGTCTCGACGTTCAGGCTCCGCTGCTCCCCGATGAAGTGGAGGCTCCGTTTGTGCGCCGGACGACGCTGACTCTGCGCCGCTCATTGCGCGACTTGGTGACGTCCATCGAGACGGATTCTCTCGACGAGTTGATCGCAACCTCAAGGAAGGGCGACGGTGCCGTTGTTTCGTCGAACCTTTGCGAAGCTCTCACGCGCTTCGAGGATGAATCGCTCAAGAACTCGGTTGAGATTGGAATCACTTGGGCGGCGTGTATTCCGCGTCCGGCGGGTGAGCCACGGATTTCCGTTGTGCGCATTCAGCACGATTACTTTGCCAGAATTGAAGAGGTTCGCCGTGAACTGCGCTCCAAGGAGCAGCACTTGGAGGATGTCTTTCCCGGAACCGTCGAGCGATTGGACGGGGAAATGGGGCAAGACGGCAAGCGCTCGGGCGAAGTGATTTTGTCCCTGCTGTCGCCCGATGGAGAACAAGTGCGCGTGCGGGCAAACCTCGACGCCCAACAGTATGAGCAGGCGGACAAGGCCCACATGACCGACGGAGCCTACGTGAAGGTCACCGGCAAATTGCATCCTGGACGCCAGCCACGGCAACTCAGCGACATCAAGTCCTTCGAGCTAATGCTCAAATAGCTTCACGCCATGATCGCGACAGGAATCCCGTCATGGTGTCGCGAGGCGAAAAGTCCGCTTCTGCCAGCCCGGTTCTCGCGACAATTCTCGCGACAAAGTGTCGTGAGCGACGGCGTGCCCAACCAGGCAATCCCGAAAGTATCCCGACAGAAGTGTCGGGATTCGGGTGCTGTCCGGCGGATCAATCCTGCCGAGTATCCTGCCTTTTCGGCAGGATTCGCTGCCCTGCTATCCGGACATTTTCCCGGACATTTTGTCCGGCTACAGCAGCATCCCACCGCATGACCCTCAACGAATCCATCGTCGAAGACACCACCCTCGAATGGTTCGGGGAGCAATGTCGCGTTGCTCAAATCCTCATCCCGGCCTTCTCCCAGCAGGAGATGGAAGAGGACGGCCAGGTGGTGCCGGTGGGCCGCTCGCGTGCGGCCATCCGGTGGCTGAACCCGGCCATTTCCGAAGAGGGATCTGCCTCTGCGATCCACTCAGACAGGCGGGTAACTATCAAGCGCGACTTACACGTTCGATTTGAGAGTCGGCAGAACCCATGAGCCAAAAGGAGCCAACACCCAGCAGTCGCGCCAAAAAGAAAGCCGACGTCTCTCTGGTTCGCTCGTCGGCTGCGGAATACCTCACCTTTGTGGCGGCCAGTGGCCAGGGTGGTGTCGAAGCTGTTTACGCCGATGAAAATGTCTGGCTCACCCAAAAAATGATGGGGTTGCTCTACGATGTGGAGACTCACACCATCAACTACCACCTCAAGAAGGTCTTTGCCGACCACGAGCTGCAGGAAGATTCAGTTATTCGAAATTTTCGAATAACTGCCGCCGACGGCAAATCCTACGACACCCAACACTATAACCTCTTCGCCAGGACCGGCTGTTCGAGTTGGACTTCGACCGGGTGATCAAGGAGCTGCCGGAGAAAGGGGACGAGACTCACACGGAGGCGCGGAGAACGCGGAGGAAGAAGTCATGAAGGAACTGGATGACATCACCGGGGCGATTGTGGATGCGGCGCTAAAGATTCACATGGACTTGGGGCCGGGGTTGCTGGAATCGGTTTATGAAGTGGTGCTGGCTCGGGCTTTGGAGAGGCGAGGATTTCAGGTCGAACGGCAGAAGGTCATTCGGTTTGAATACGACGGGATGGTTTTTGAGGAAGGGTTGCGCACCGACTTGCTCGTGGAAGGCCGCGTAGTCGTGGAACTCAAGTCGGTGGAAAAGCTCGCGCCCGTTCACAGTAAACAAGTCCTGACCTATCTCCGCCTGATAAATCTCCCCGTCGGACTGCTCATCAATTTCGGAGCTGCGACGCTCAAAGAAGGACTCCACCGCATCGTCAACAATCTTCCCACCTCCGCGTCCCCGCGCCTCCGCGTGAACCAATCCCAGCCATGAGCCTCAACGAATCCATCGTCGAAGACGCCGCCCTCGAATGGTTCGGGGAGCTGGGCTATGCGCTCGCGCATGGGCCCGATCTCGCGCCCGGAGAAGCGGCGGCGGAGCGGAATTCATTTGGCGAGGTGGTGCTGG
This sequence comes from Syntrophobacter sp. SbD2, assembly GCA_945889495.1. Classification (GTDB taxonomy): domain Bacteria; phylum Desulfobacterota; class Binatia; order UBA9968; family UBA9968; genus DP-20. The sequence goes on from CAMDBU010000063.1 coordinate 8,814, forward strand.
TGGGGCGCTTACGCGAGGCGATCCGGCGGCTGAATCCGGCCATTCCCGATGAGGCGCGCGAAGAAGCCTTGCGCAAATTGCTGCGGGTAGCGACGCCTTCGCCCACGCAGACCAACCGCGATTTTCACCGGATGCTGCGCGATGGCGTGCCGGTGGAATACCCCCGGCCCGATGGCAGCATCGCCGGCGATCATGTGCGGCTGGTGGATTTCGCCGATGTGCGGGCGAACGATTTTCTTGTCGTGAACCAATTCACGGTGATCGAGGGTCAGCATAACCGGCGGCCGGACATCGTGGTTTTCCTCAACGGTCTGCCGCTGGGGCTGATCGAGCTCAAGAACGCGGCGGATGAGGACGCGACGATCTGGAGCGCCTACGCGCAGCTGCAAACCTACAAGGCGGAGATTCCCACGCTGTTGCATTACAACGCGGCGCTGGTGGTGAGGGGGATATAGGGGTCAGACTTCGATGTCTAGACTTTCTTTGTGATCGACGTGATCTGTCACGCATTCAGGATGCTGCTCCGCGCATCCGATAGTGAAATCGGTGCAAACCCAGGCTTGGAACGTTGGACGCGTTACGCTGGTCCTTTCGGAAGAGCGATGTTTAACACGAACAGTTTGCAGTGGGCATCTTTATCGCGTGCCATTGGGTTCCTCCTTCGGCGGAGCAATTCGTTGCTTACTCATTCCTCCCCAAGCCGCCGCAATAACTCTACCGTGACTTCATTGAGCGACGCGCAGACCCGCGTGGCTTGGGAGAAATCGTGATGGCGGGTTAGGTCGTAGGGGACGGCGATGGAGCACATGCCGGCGGCGTGGGCGGCACGGATGCCTTTTTCGGCGTCTTCGATGACGGCGCATTGGTTGGGCGCGGCGCCCAGGCGGCGGGCGGCTTCGAGGAAAATATCCGGCGCGGGTTTGACGCGCTCGACATCGAGTCCGCTGACGATGGTGGCAAAATATCCGGCGATGCCTAATCCAGTTATGACGCCGTCGACGGCGTCGCGGTAGGACGAGGAGGCGAGGGCCATGGGCATGACGCCGGCCAGCCGATCGAGTAGCCCAACGGCTCCTGCCATGGGCTGGAGCGAGCTCCGTAGTAGCTCCTGGTAGTGCTCGGCTTTGCGCGCGCGCAGCGCGGCCGGATCGACGGCGAAGCGATGGAGCGCAACCCAATCGTGGATGCCTTTACCATGGCGCACCCAATGTTCGCCGTAGTCGGCAGCGGTGAGCTCGATGTCATGTTCTCGCAGCGCCAGTTGGTAGGCGTGGCAGTGGAGCCGCTCGGTGTCGGCGAGCAGGCCGTCGAGATCGAATATCACGGTGGTAATCATGGTGCCGCGCTGGTGCATTGAGATTACCCAAGTTTCATCGGCTTTGCATCACCATGGGTTTGCGGTGGCCGGCACTAAATAAAAAAAAGCGGCCAAGCTCAGCGAGTGAGCTTGGCCGCTTGTGGCGGTGTGCGTGGCGGTTGTTATGAAGGCTGTTTGTGCATCTTGCGGAAGTTGTCGTGGCGCGCGGCTGCTAGGGTTTTCAGTTGCTCGCGCTGCGCCGGGGTCAGCACCGAGCGGCCATTTTCCATCGCTTCGATCTGCAAGTAGCGCAGTTCGGAGCGCAGCTTTTCGCCTTCCTGGATCTTCGCCTTGATCTGAATCAGATTGGCCGGCGACTGTTGGGTCAGGCTGGCGATCTCTTTCTCCTGGGCGCGCAGAGTTTGGTGCAGCGTGGTTACCTGGCTTTGGTAATGGCCTTTGATCTTCTCCAGGTTGGCGACCTGATCGCTGGCCAGGTTGAGCTCGCTCTTGTGCCTGAGCGCGATGTTGATCAGCGGTGCGCCGCCGGCGAAACCGCCACGCATATGGGCGCCATGGCCGAACGGTCTGCCGCCTGGCCCAGCCCCCTCCGGCGTCGCCGCCATCGGCGCGCTGACCAGCGCAACCGCGGCGAGCGCCGCGCTACCGAAAATTAAACCCGTTAACTTGTTCATTTTACCCTCCTTAAGGGTGAGAGAGATTTGTAACGTTAGACGGTGGGAGCTGGCAAAGGTTTACCCAGCAAGGGCTAAAAGTTATCCTTGGTCACAGGCAAATGGTGATGGAGAAGGCTTGGCCATGGGAAGACGGCTCTTGGGGTTGACGCTGGTTGTTTCGCTAGTGGTCGCGGCTTCCCTGGCTTACCGGGTGCGTAAGGCCAAGCCGATGTTTCTGCCTAGCGCCGATGCCGTTCGATTCATCGAGACTTGGCGTTGGGGGCGGTCGGACCGACGGTTTTCTTCCCGGCTCGCGCAGGCGCCGGGGCTGCTCTGGATCATCGTCACCGGGAACCGGCTGCGGGTGAGCCCGCATTTTCCGTTTAGTCTAGCATTTGTCGCTGAAGTGTTCGGCTGGGATCATGATCTGCCGGGGAAATCCATCGTCAACGTTCAAGTCGATCCATCGGCGGGCGCGACGGCGCTGGTGTCGATCCAATACCGCCATTTAACCGGCGAGGTCGAAATCCTGGAGCTGGCGGTTGGTGATCGCCAGGCGTTTCTTGCCGCGCTGGCGCAGATCCGTGGCCAGTGATCGTTACTTGGGTTTGCGCTTGTTCGGTTTGCTTGGTCTCGCCGTGCCGTCGTCTAGCAAGCGGTCGAGCATGCGCTGGGGATTGATCAGAAAATCATGGGTCACCTGGTAGTGTTCGGTGTCATAGTAGTCGATCTTGGCGATGCCACCGGCTGACAAGTTGTAGATCGTCGCGTTGGGATAGGCCATCAGGATCGGCGAGTGGGTGGCGATGATGAATTGCGAGTTGTGCCGCACCAAGTCGTGCATGCGGGTCAGCACTGAGAGCTGGCGCTGCGGCGATAGGGCGGCCTCGGGCTCGTCGAGGATATACAACCCTTCGCCGACCAGGCGGTTGAACAAGAGCGCCATGAACGACTCGCCATGGGATTGTTCGTGCAAGGATTTGCCGCCGTAGTAATCGATAATCCGCTCGCCAACCCCTTCGGCATCGCGTCGCTCGATTTCCGTCGCCAGATTGAAATAGCTCTCGGCGCGCAGGAAAAAACTATCCGCCGGCCGGCGCGCGCCTTTGATCAAATGGATAAATTGCTTGAGTTCCGAGTGCGACGGCCGAGTTTCAAAATACATATTGCGCGAGCCGCCTTCGGGATTGAGTCCCCAGGCGGCGGCGATGGCTTCGAGCAAGGTCGACTTGCCCGAGCCGTTCTCGCCGACGATGTAGGTGACCGCGGGATGGAATTCCAAATAATCGAGATGGCGAAGCGCCGGCAGCGAGAACGGATAGGCTTCGAACGACGGCACAGCGGCTCGTTCCAGTTGCACGGCGCGCAGGTAGTGGGTGGCGATCATGATGATTCAAATGTCCACGAGTTCGTATCGTAAAACATGCGCCGCTGGGGTCAAGCGGTGAATTGACTTGTTGGCGCGCCGGCTCTGGTGTAAGAGTTCGACCAGCTGCCTATTAGGAGATCGTCCATGAAAAACCACGCCAAACCGCAATTGGGCTATCTGCACCATATCAGTTTGCCTTGTCGCGACCTTGTGGAGGCCAAGCGCTTTTACATCGACGTCATGGGCGGCCAACTGTTTCATGACACGCCCGGCTTCGCCGAGGTTAAGATCGCCGACATGATCGTCGGTGTGTCAGAGCAGCCAAGCGGTTGGACCGGCATCGCGGATGAATATCCCCACTATGGTTTCAACGTCGATGGCGACAACTTCGCGCTCAGCCGGGCCTGGCTCGATGGCTGCGGCGTGCCCAACTGGGGTTGGACGCGCAACTACAAAACCGCGCTACGCTACTTTCGCGATCCGTCGGGGAACTTGATCGAATACTATTGCGACAGCGGCTTTGGCGAGATTAAAAACTTGCACCTCGGGCCGCGCCAAGGCGGCCTACCGCTGCCGCTGGCCGACTTGAACTATCGCTGGTCAGGGCAGGTTGCGTCAGCGCCGGCGCGCCGGCCGGCGATCGATTCCTTCGGCCACCTGAGCATGCCGGTGCATGATCTGGCGCTGGCCAAGAAATTTTTTGTCGAAGTGCTGGGCGGCGAGCCGATGGTCACCAGCGATCCGGCGACCTTTACCGAAGTGCGGCTTGCCGGAGCGACGGTCGGCCTGTCGGCGCGCGGCGGCCAGTGGACCGGGCGCGACGCCGAATATCCTCACTACGCGTTCTACGTCGACGGCGAGAATTTTCTGCCGATGATCGACTGGCTCAAGAAAAGCGGCGTGGTGACGCCCGGACCATGGACGCGCGACGGCCAGAAGGGGTTGATGTATTTCCGCGATCCGTCGGGAAATTTATTTGAAATTTACTGCGGCAAGGATATCCCCCAGGCGGCGCAGTTTCCCCGCGGCGTCAAACAGGGCGGCAACTACGCCACCGACTACGCGAGCTTATTTTATCAATGGCAGGGTTAGCGTGGTTAGGGTTCGACGGCGAGCTTGGCTACCAGCCGGAGCTGCGGCCGGTCGACGGTTGAAGCGATCAGCTTGGGTGAGTAAATTTTCTCATGACCGGCGCCGCCATCGACGACGACGAAACGCTTGGCCAACTTGACGCGATAGCTCGAACCGAGTTGCACGCGCTGGCGGTAAAGACTCAAGGCGTCGGCGGGACGGGAGTCGTTGTCCTGGTAGGTGGCGACGATGTCTTCCAAGAGATCGATTAGCGCCTCGGGATCCTCACGCCATGAATTTTCGAAGTTGCCCATGATCTGTAGCTAGCGCAAAAGTCGTGCTAGGCGTTAAGCGATTGTAATCGCTGGCCCAGCCATTCTCGATCCTGACATATTACGGAACTCTGGATGACGGAGAGTCGAAGTAGTGGGGTTTTTGGTCACCGATCGCGCCGTTTCAGGCTGCACAACTCTGGTTGATCCGCGACTATTTTGTTTGTGATCTAGGTGAGTTGAGAAGTATAACTCGGCTCTGGATAAGGCGCCCGTGGGGGTGACAAAGCCATCCGCTGCTTGTCCAAGTCGATCATTGCGGGAGTGCGCTGGTAAACGATGCTCCCACTGGTTTGGTGTGGTTGTCGGCAGGGTGCGCCAACGGGATTATTTCGCTGTGTATCTTATAGGAGGTTCCATGGAAATCGAAAATCGTCTCAAAGCCCTCGGCATCGAACTGCCCAACCCGCCGACGCCGGCGGCCAACTATATCGGCTATGTTCGGGTCGGCAATTTACTTTTCATCGGCGGCAACATCGGCCGGATCAACGGTGTGATCAAATACCGCGGCAAAGTCGGCGCCGAGGTGACCGTCGAACAAGCCTACGACGCGGCGCGCAACTGCGGCCTCAATCATCTGGCGACCATGAAGGCGGCGCTCGGCGACCTCGACAAAGTCGAGCGCATCGTCAAAGTGCTGTCCTACGTCAACGCCGCGCCGGGCTTCACCGACATGCCCAAGGTCGCCAACGGCGAGTCGGATTTATTGATCCAGGTGTTCGGTGAAAATGGCCGGCATACCCGCGCCGCCATCGGCGTGGCGTCACTCAGCCAGGACGCGCCGGTGGAAAATGAAGTGACGGTGCAGGTGAAGGAATAAAAAAAGGCTAGGGGGTTACGACCCCTAGCCTTTTTGCAGATGCGATATCGCGGTTAGCGGCGGCGCTTGGCCACGAATCCTAAGCCGAATAGACCGGTGAGGAGCAGGCTGAGCGATGCGGGCTCTGGGACTTTCAGGAAGCCGCGGATTTCGCCGCCAGGGTTTCTAGTGGTGTGAATGTTTAGGTAGGCTCGACCATCTAGAAGCCCCTGCAACAGTCTAGCTTCCGCACCTGCTACTGTTCCACCGTTGGCCGTGATGAATGCAGGGTTGAAACTCGATGCGAGAGTCGTATCAAAAGTGGTATCCATGGTGCCTGAGGTGACGCCCAACGGGAAACCGGTAAACGATGGTGTCTGCGTTGCTACTCCAGCATTGCCGGGTGCGGCCACACAGCAGTGAATATGTGCCGCAGTCGTTGTGCCAATCAGGCCGCCAAAGCTAACTTGCACGCGTAGAGTATGGGCGGTGGTGTCGAAGGTAACTGTCGCTGTGCCTGTGCCAGGAGATCCCGTTGGCGGATTCTCAAAGTCGCCCAGCGTGGCGAAGAACGTGGCGGATACGGCGAAACTGGTTTGCGCGCTGAATGCCAGCGCCACTAGTACGGTTGCGAGAGCCAATAATCGTCTCATGAATTCATCCTCCTGCGTGATTGACTGCGCTTGGCATATCGCTACCTGTTGAACTACGCAAACCCTCAACGGGGCGAGATAAAGCCAACCTGAATGAGATCGAGTAAATCTGTCCAGTCCTGACTACTTATGGGAGGTTTAAGCCCAGAAAGTGGGGTCGATCGAGCAAGATTCTTCTTAAAATAATTTTGCGACCAAGTGGGAGCGGGGCAATCACTGCTTTGGGTGAGATGCGCGGTGGGGAAAATATGTTGCCCAACCATTCGGCCACGATTATGGATGCGCGGGCGTCGGCGTCATTGACATGTCGAGAACCGTCGGCTGCGAGTGGCCGCTATGACATTGCTACGCGGCGTTGACAACTACTTGCTGCCACTGCGCAGTTCGGCTTCGGTGATACTCCAGTCTACTACTCGGCTCATGGGCACATCGGTTTTGATGCCGCCGGCTTGTTTGGCCAGTTCGATATTGATCAGGATACCTTTGTCCGGCGAGATGCCGTTGTCGGTCCAGGCGGGTGCGGCGCGGTCGTAGGATTGTTCGGCGATGGACAGCTCCATGCCGGTCCAGCTGCGGATTAGCTCGATGGACTCGCGCCGGTTGGCTTTAGCGTAGGCCAGACCGCGCAAGGTCGCGCGCACGACTTTGCGCACTTGATCCGGGCGGTTCTCTAGTTTTTTATTCGCCGCGCCGAGGCCGGCGAAGGGCACTTCCATGATGTCGCGCATATGCACCAGCGTGCGAAAGCCCAACTTCTCGGCATGAATGTCGAAGGGCAGGGACAACAACGAGGCGTCGACGCTGCCGGTCTTGAGGGCGATCACCCGGCCGGTGTCGTCGGGAACGACTAAGAGCGTGAACCAGTTGGCCGGCAGGCCGTTGCGTTCGAGCATGACTTTGACTTCCATCTCGTTGAGCGTGCCGAAGGAATTGATCGCTACCTTGGCGCCTTTCATCTCTCTGACAGAAGTGAATCGCGGATTGACCACGAAAGAATGCAGCGGCTTACCGGTGATGTTAAAAAACATTTTCGCCGGAATGTTGCCCGTGGTAGCGACGTTGATGATGGTGGTGGTGCAAGTCGAGTAGTCGACCTCGCCAGACAGATGGCCGGCGACCGCGAGCGGGCAGCGCATCTGGACGAAGTGGAGATCCAAGCCTTCCTGCAAATAAAAGTTTTTCTTTTGCGCCAGGTAAGCCGGAAACCAGGTCATCGACCGGCTCGGCACGCCGACGAGCACCCGTTCCGGCGAGCGCTCCTGGGCCTGGGCGAGCGCGGTGAGCGCGCAAACCATGGCGGCGGCGCAGAGAAATGTAAATCCTTGGCGCGCGCCGCGCCGCCGGCGGTGATTCGATAGTCTAGGCATGCAATGCTCCTGGTGTTTCAGCGCGTCGCCAGACGCGCTTTTTTGACTTGCGCCGCGTCGATCCAATCCTGGCGCGCGAAGAATTCCGAAAGAAAGCGCGCCGCCTGCTCGGCGCTGGCCGCCGCGAGCTGCTCGGCCGACGAAAGATTGCCCTGGATGCCGCGTGATACCGCGCTACCGGCCGCGGCTCCCAAGCCCACGGTCACCGGAGCGGCGGCGCTGGCCGGCGCGGTGGCGATGGCGCCGGGCAGGTTGCCGCTATCGGCGCGGGTGGCGAACTCCAAAATTCGCTGGCGGCGTTCGCCGTAGTAGGCTTGCACCCGGGTCTCCATGAGCGCGGCGCCGGAACCGAAGCCCACCACCATGCGGCGCAGGGGACTACCTTCGTCGACCCGGAGCAGCCGGCCGTCGACCAGCAGATCGTCGTCGCGCATGGCCCTTCCTGGCACCGCCGCTTCGACTTTGAAGCCCAACTGGCGCAGGCCATAAATCAAATTGTCGGCCAGCGTCTGGCTAACTTTATCGGCGATGGCGCGTTGGCGTTCGGCGGCGTTGGGGTTGGAGGGCTGTTGGCGCATGATCCCTTGATACTCGGTGACGTCCCGCTCGCTGACCGCGAACCGTTGTACCAGGATGCGCCCTGGGCGCGCCAATTGGCGGTCGGCAATCTGCGCCACCGGCCGCACCGTGGTTTGGCCACAGGCGCTCCATAGCATCAGACCGAAAATCGCCGCGAGAGAAGTTTCGATGCTTAGACCGCGCCGTGATTTCGCAAACCGCATGAAACGAATCTACCGAAGCGATCTCGAACTGGCAAGAACAATGTCGTGGTGGCGGGTGATGGTTACGCCGAAGTGAACAGCATACGGTGCACGATGCCCGCGGTGGTGAGGGTGAGAGCGACGCATAGGATCGCCGCGCCGAACTGGGCGAGGAAGAGAAATTCCACATAGGTGGCGCCGGTGGCGAGCAAGATACAGCGGGCGAACTTGACGCGCATGATTGGTGAGCGTAAATCGATCTTGCGATTTGGGAATAACAGGGCCTGGTCGCCAGCGCTGAACCGCGGCTCTTGCTTGCGCCGGCGGCGGAAGTGCACCAGGCGTAGCGTGAACCAAATGAGCAAAAACAAAACTGGCGCTTCCGAGATGATGTAGCCAAGCTTTTCCATGTAGATGCGCGGTCGGTTGCCGAGACCTCCTCCGGTCCAATGTCGTAGGCGATTAGGTATAAGAACTGCCGGACGAAGTCAAAGGGGTCGATGGTGCGATTTGTCAAATTGTTTTCTTTCTCGACCATGCGGCGTTATATTCGACGCGAAATGATCAAGCGATGAACTTTCGGGAGGTCTCAGTGGAAAATTTGGCCTGCTATGGGCGGTGTCGGCAGCAATTGCGGCGTGGATTTTGGGTAATGCTGATTTTACTGGGCGCGGCCAATTGCGCCGCGGCGGCGACCGTCGAAGAGGTTGCCTTGACGAAGGCCGCCAACCGTCAAGCGCTACTCGAAGAAGGGGCGAAGAAGGAAGGCAAGATTCTCTGGTACACGACGTTGATCGTTAACCAGGCGCTCAAGCCGATCAAGGAAGCGTTCGAGAAGCGCTATCCCTACGTTCAAGTCGAATATCATCGCGCCGACTCCGAGGCGCTAGCGCAGCGCATGCTGGCCGAGTACCAGGCCAAGCGTTACGACGTCGACATTCTCGATGGCACATCGACCATCGTCATGCTCAAAAAAGCCGGCTACATCCAGCGCTTCTCAACGCCGCAGCTGCGCGACTACCCAGCGCGCTTGAAAGAGCCGCAGGGATTTTGGGCCGTGCCCAATCTCTATTTCATGACCTTGGGCTACAACACCAAGTTGGTTGCCGCCAACGAAGTGCCCAAGACGCTCAACGATCTGCTCCAGCCCAAATGGAAAGGCAAAATGATCTGGCCGACCAGCGGTGGCTCGGGCGCGCCGGTGTTCATCGGCAACGTCTTGATTACTCTGGGTGAGCAGAAGGGCATGGCTTACTTGAAACAACTGGCGGCGCAAAGCGTCGCCAAGAGCACCGCCAGCGCCCGGGCGGTGATGGACATGGTGGTGGCTGGCGAATATGCCATCGGCATCAACATGTTCAACTACCACGCGGTGATCAGCCGCGCCGCCGGCGCGCCGGTGGATTGGCAGGCCATCGAGCCGGTACCGGCGCTGGTGAAGACGCTGGGATTGGCGAAAAATTCGCCGCATCCGCACGCGAGCATGTTGTTTATCGATTTTTTGCTGTCGAAGGATGGACAAAAAATTCTTCAGGAAGCGGACTACCTGCCGGCCCATCCCGACGTGCCGGCGAAGAGCGCGGACCTCAAAGCCGGCGGCGGCAGGTTCGCCAAGTTCAATTTTATTTCGCCCGAAATGCTCTACGACAAGGAAGAGAAGTGGATTGAGCTGTTTGAGAAGATGTTTTTCAAATAGTATCGCTGAGACGGCGCCGCATGCCTACGTCGCAATGACGAGCCGAGAGAATAAAGGACAGTTCGTCATGCCGGCGCAGGCCGGCATCCATCCGAGCTTTTGATCTATTGTTAAAGAAGCCCTGGATTCCGGCCTACGCCGGAATGACGGAAGGGAGATCGATTGCCAATCGACGAGTGCAAACTCCTCGGTTAAATTGGTGCCGCCATTAATTACTTTTCAATCGCAGCTGTTCAAGCACGGTTGCCACGCTCAGCGGCGGGTCGGTCTGATCTTTGAAGCCGGCGAGCCGCTCACAGACTTCGGCGGCGGCATTGTGAAAGCCGCCGGGTAGGCCAGCGACTTCAAAAGCGCCGGCGATCTCTTTCATCTCACCGACATAGCGCCACATCTTCGGCGCGGCGGAGGCGGCGGCTTGGATACATTTCTTTTCCAGCGCGGGCTGGGAAATTTTCCATTCTTGCAGCAGAGCGTTTTCGACGCCTTCATGGGCGGCCAGGGCGCGGATCGCTAGGATCAATGCATCAGTTCCCTTGGTCCAGGCGGCGTAGGCGACCTTCAGCGCCGAGGCCTCGCCGGGCAGCGCGCCGATGGCGCGCGCGTCGAGCAGGCTGCCGGCAAACAGTTGGGCGATCTGCGGCGCGTTTTCTCCCGACAAATATAAACGCGTGGTGCCGGCTTGTTTGACCGGCGAGCCGATGATGCCGCCGTCGACGAAGCTGGCGCCGCCGGCGCTGACGATCTTGCCGATTTCTTCCGCCGTAGCGCGCGACACCGCGTTGGCGTCGACGTAGATGCCGGAAAATTTCTCCTTGGCAACTTGGGTTGCGACATCCAGAGCCGCGTCCGGCGGGCAGATCGATAGCAGGACTTCAGCCTGCTTGAGCGCGGCGGCGAAATCTTTTGCTTCGATCAGGCCAGCTTTCTCAGCGCGGGCACGGGATGCCGCGCTGCGGTTCGCCGATAGCCATGTCACTTGGGCGCCGCGGCTGGCGGCGCAGGTGCCGATGGTGGCGCCCATGTTGCCGGGATGGAGCAGCAGGATGTTTTTCATTGCCATGTGTGGGTCCTCCGGGATTGACGCTAATCGATATCCAACCGCCGCGTCAAACGGCGTGCCGTTTACCTTGACCTCAAAGCGGGCCGTTGATATGCCAGCTTCATGATTATACTGAGCAACGAAGAGATCGAATCGTTTCTTTCCATCAAGACCTGTATCGACGCTTTGGAGAAAGCCTACGCCAGTTGGGACAAGGGTACGGCGATCAACCGGCCGCGCACCGATCTGGTCATGCCGTCGCCCAGCGAAGCCGGCGTTTACGCTTTCAAATCCATGGAAGCGGGCTTGTACGATCCGCCCATCGTCGCGATGCGGATCAATTCCGACATCATCCGCTGGAACCAGCAGGGCGGCCGGACGATCAAAACCAAAATCCCCGCCGCGCCGGGCGATAAATATGTCGGCTTGGTGATGCTGTTCTCCACCGTCACCGGTGAACCGCTAGCGATGTTTCCCGACGGCGTGGTGCAGCGCATGCGGGTGGCATCGAGCAGCGCCTTGGCGGCGCGCTATCTAGCGCGTGAAGACGCCAGCACCATGGCGCTATTCGGTTCCGGCTGGCAGGCTGGCAGCCATGTGCCGGCGATGTGCGCGGTGCGGCCGCTCAAGCGGATTAACGTTTACAGCCCGACCAAAGCCAACCGCGAAGCTTTCGTCAAAGAACTCCAACCCAAAGTCAGCGCCGAGCTGCGCGCGGTGGACTCGCCCGAGGAGGCGATCCGCGACGCCGACATCATCGCCGCGACGACCAATTCGCTCACCCGCGTGGTCAGCGCCGATTGGGTCAAGCCGGGCATGCATTTAACCTGCGTGCGCGTGCCCGAGCTGGGCGACGACACGATCCGCAAAGTCGACCGCTTGGTGATCCATGCCCATCAGCATGCGCCGATGAATTATGTCGCCGGCTACGGCGAGGCAGGCATCGCCGCCCATGACGCAATCGATATCATCAAGAAAGGGCCGGCCCATGCCCATGAGGTGAACGTCGAGCATCCGTTCTGGCTGTCAGCGCCGGCGCTAAAGGATCTCGTCACCGGCAAGGCTCAGGGTCGGGCCAACGCGCAGGAGTCCACCTGCTTTCTCAACAACATCGGTATCGGCCTGCAATTCGCCGCCGTCGGCGCCGCGGTTTACAGCGAGGCGGTTGCCAAAGGCATCGGCCGCGAGCTGCCGACGGATTGGTTTTTGGAAAGTGTGCATCCGTAGGTGTGGGTGAATTGGAAATTTAACCACAAAGAGCACAAAGGGCACAAAATGACAGTTCTGATCGCGAGGCCTACATGGTTCTTCGTTCGTTAATTGTTTTGGCTGGGCTGCTTCTGTCTTCCTTTCAATTCGCATTGGCCCAGGACAAGCCGAAGATTTATTTGGGCGCGTCGAGCAAGACGCTCGGTTATGGGCCGTTGTGGGCGGCGGTTAAGAAGGGGTTTTTCGAGCAGCAGGGGGTGGACGGGCAGTTGGTGTTGCTGCGCGGCACGCCGATGAATGTTCAGGCGTTGGCGGCCAATTCTCTTCAGGTCGGTTCCGGCGGCGCCGAGGCGTTTTACGAGGCCACCGAGCGCGGCCTCGATTTGGTGATGATCGGCGGCATCATCAATGGTCTGACCCACGACATCGTCGCCGGTAAAAAATATAAATCGATCGAAGAGCTGCGTGGCGCGACATTCGGCGCGTCGTCGCTGACTAGCGGCACGGTCACCGCCATGAAGGCGGCGCTCAAGGCCAAGGGGCTGGAGTATCCGCGCGATTATAAAATTCTCGTCCTGGCCGGCGGTTCGTCGGCCAACTTAGCCGCGCTCCAATCCGGTCAGATTGCCGCCACCACGGTAGCTATTCCGCTTAACTACATCGCCGAGGAGAGCGGCTTAAATATTGTCGGCCGGCTGATCGACGCCGTGCCGGAGTTCGAGCTGAGCGCGCTGGCGGTGAAACGTTCTTGGGCTGAGAAAAATCGCGGGCTGGTCGTCCGTTTCATGAAAGCGATCGCGCTGACGCACCGCTGGATGTACGACAACAAGGAAGCCGCCGTCGATTTTCTCGCCAAGGAAATGCAGTTGAAGCCGGCTTACGCCCGGCGCGGCTGGGAATACTACACCCAACAACAAATCTGGCATCCCGATGGCGATCTCAGCGTCAAGGGAACCGAGTACGCCATCCGCATTTACATGGATCAGATCAATGCCAAGGGCCCGCTCTCGAGCTTGGCCAAGTATGTCGATCAGAGTTATCTCACTGACGCGCTCAAAGAGCTGCCGAAGCGCTAAATTGCTATTCGAATCCGCTGCCAGTGTCAGTTGCCGTCCGTCCATCGGCGATTGACTCGCCGCGCACCTTTGCGTAGGAATGGTTTGACAATTCATGGCTGTGACAGCCAATTCGCAGTTATCGGTTAAGGAGTATTCATAAATGGCAAAGCAACGCGTGGGCTACGCATTGGGCTACGGCAAGTTTACCAACGTGCGCGAGATGGCCGTTGTCATGCAGCAGGCTGAGGAGCGCGGCTTCGAGATGGCGTTTTTCTCCGAGACCATCGAACTCATGCGCGATTCGGTGAGCTCTTTGGCGGCGATCAGCATGGCGACGAAAAATATGATCATGGGGACGACCCAGATCGTCCGTCTGCGCGGGCCGGTGGTGATGGCGCAGTCCTTGGCGACTTTGGATGAACTCAGCGGCGGCCGCATCACCGCGGCGCCGGGGGCTTGCACCAAGAGCCATGCGCGCGTCCATGCGCTGCCGCAGGATGTCGGCGCCACGCCGACGGAGGTGCTGCGCGAATACATCGAGTCCATGCGCTTGCTGTTTACCGGCGAGAAGGTTTCCTACCATGGCAAGTTCGTCAACTTCGACAACGTCGGCATGGGCTGGAAGCCGGTGCGCTCGCATATTCCATTTTACGTGCCGGCGACGGCGACGGTTGGTTTGAAGCTCGCCGGCGCGGTGGGCGACGGGGTGATTTTGAACGCCGTGTGCTCGCCGGAGTACACGGTCAATGCGCTGCGGATTATTAAAGAGTCGGCCGAGCAGGCTGGGCGCGATTTCTCCAAATTTTTCGTCGCGCAGATCATCAACTGTTCCATCGAGGACAATCATCAAAAAGCCCTCGACGCGGTGCGCTGGGAAGTGGCGACCAAGCTCGATCCGGTGCAGATCTCATTCATCGCCGGACCGAAGATGCGCGTCGGCGAACCGTACATTCACAAAGAAGACATTCCGCTGTTCGAGAAAGCCCATGCCGCCGGCGGCATGGAAGGTCTGATCAAAGCGATCCCCGACTCCTACGTCGAAGGCATGACCGCCAGCGGCACGCCCGATGAAGTCAAGAAACGGGTGCAACAATATCGCGACGCCGGCGTGCAGGTGCCACTCCTACGGCCGGCGGCGGCGCATCAGACCCAGCCGTTGTTGGATTTGTTCGCGCAATAATAATAGTTTCCAGTTTCTGGTTGCCAGTTTCCAGTGACTCGGAGCTCCCCACCGTGGATGGTGAAACTCGAGAGCAGAAACTAGAAGCGATTTCCAAACCATGTACCGTGTAGGCATCGATATCGGCGGGACGTTCACCGACATGTTGTTGGTCGGTGATGACGGCACGGCCGTGATCGCGAAAACTCTGACCACGCCGGGCGATCCTAGTCTGGCGGTGGAGAATGCGCTGCGGCCGGTGCTCGACGACGGCTCGGTCAATAAGGGCGAACGCGGCACGTTGATTCACGGCACGACGCTGGTGACCAACGCGCTGATTGAGCGCAAGGGCGCGTTGACGGCGTTGCTCACGACCTCTGGCTTCCGCGATGCCGTCGAAATCGCCCGTGAGCACCGCTACGAGCTTTACGATCTCAATTTAGACTTGCCCAAACCTTTGGTGCCGCGCCACCTGCGCTTCGACGTGCCCGAGCGCATGGCCGCCGACGGCAGTGTTCTGGAAAACCTGGACGAAGTATTTTTGCGCCGGCTCGTTGGCGAGCTGCGCGACAAAGGCATCAAAGCGATCGGGGTTTGCTACCTCAATAGTTTTCGCAATCCCGCCCATGAAAAGCGCACGGCCGAAATCATCGCCGAAATGGCGCCGAAGATTCGCGTGTCTTTGAGCTCGGAAGTGGTCGCCGAGATCCGCGAGTACCAGCGCACCAGCACGACCTTGGCCAACGTCTACGTCCAAGAACGGGTGTCGGATTATCTGGCCCAGCTGCAAGGGCGCTTGGACGCGATCGGTTTCAACGGCAGTTTTTTCGTCATGCTGTCAAGCGGCGGCATCGCTACCCGCGATACCGCGTCGCGCTTTCCGGTGCGTTTGCTTGAGTCCGGTCCCGCCGCCGGCGCGCTTGCGGCCGCCGAAGCCGGGTTGCGCTCCGGCCATCGCGATTTGCTTTCCTTCGACATGGGCGGCACCACGGCGAAGCTGTGCGTCATCGACGACGGCCAGCCGCTAAAAACCCACGAGTTCGAAGTCGACCGGGTTTATCGCTTCCGCAAGGGCAGCGGATTGCCGGTGCGGATTCCAGTCATCGACATGATCGAGATCGGCGCCGGCGGCGGCAGCATCGCTAGAGTGGATTCTCTCGGCCTGCTCAAAGTTGGGCCGGATAGTTCCGGCGCCGATCCCGGCCCGGTCTGCTACGGCCAAGGCGGCACCCAACCGACGGTGACCGACGCCGATCTCATGCTCGGCTATCTCGACGCCAACTACTTTCTCGGCGGCAAGATGAAGCTCGATCTCACCGGTACGAAAAAGGCGCTGGAGCGCTTGGGCACGCCATTAAAAATGTCCGCCGAGCAGGTCGCCTGGGGGATTCACCAGATCGTCAATGAGAATATGGCCAACGCGGCGCGCGCGCATTTGGGCGAGCGCGGCAAAGATCCGCGGCGTATGCCGATGTACGCCTTCGGCGGCGCCGGGCCGGTGCATGGCTACCGCGTCGCGGAGATTTTACGCTTGCCGGCTTTGATCTCGCCCTTCGGCGCGGGCGTCGGTTCGACCTTTGGCCTGCTCAGCGCGCCGCTGGCTTTCGATTTCGTCCGCAGCGCTTACAGCCGCATGGATCAGCTGGATTGGAGTTTAGCCAATCGCTTGCTCGATGAGATGGCCCAGGAGGGTTCCAAGGTTTTGCAAAGTTCCGGCTTGGCTGAGAGCGAGATTGGCTACCAGCGCACCGCCGATCTGCGTTTCATCGGCCAAGGTCATGAAGTCTCGGTGGCGCTGCCCGATGGCGTTCTCACCAGCGCCGATCTGCCGCGCATCGCCGCCGAGTTCGAGCGCACCTACGAATCGCTCTACGGCCGTAAGGGGCCGGACGTTGCGCTCGAAGTGATCAACTGGCGCGTGGTCGCCAGCGGGCCGCGGCCGGATATGAATTTGAAACTGCCGCGCGGTGCAACCCAAGGCGGCGCGGCGCGCAAGGGTGTGCGCTTGGCATTTTTCCCCGAAACTAACGGTTATGTCGAGACGGCGATCTACGATCGTTACGCGCTGGAGCCGGGGATGGCGTTCGCCGGACCGGCGATCGTCGAAGAGCGCGAGTCGACCTTGATCATCGGCGCCCATGGTAAAGCGCGGGTGGATGAGCGCTTGAACGTCGTGGTGGAGTTAACCGATGGCAAGTAAGACGATCGATCCGGTGACCTTGGAAGTGATCTGGAACAGGTTTCTTTCAGTGGCCAACGAGCAGCAGGACGCGCTGATCCGCACGGCCTTTAGCACCATTGTCCGTGAAAGCCAGGACTTGGCCTGCGGCATGTTCGACACCAAGGGGCGGATGATTTCCCAGTCGATCAGCGGCACGCCGGGCCATATCAATGCCATGGCGACCTCGATGAAACATTTTCTCGCCGCCTTTCCGCCGGAGAAACTGGCGCCCGGGGATGTCTTGATCACCAACGATCCCTGGCAGACCGCCGGCCAGATCAACGACATCACGATCACCACGCCGATATTTAAGAACGGCAAGATGGTCGCGCTGTTCGCCAACACCTGCCACAGCGCCGACATCGGCGGGCGGATACTTTCCGCCGAGGCTCGGGAAGTTTTCGAAGAGGGGCTGCGCATCCCGATCATGAAGCTGTTTGACCGCGGCGAGCCCAACAAAATTCTCATGCAGATCGTCCGCACTAACGTGCGCCAGCCCGATGAGGTGATCGGCGATTTCTACGCCCAGACATCGTGCAACGAAACCGGCGGCCGGGCGCTGTTGGAAATGATGGATGAGTTCAAGCTCGATGCCATCGACGAAGTTTCGGAAGAGATCATCCGCCGCTCCGAAGCGGCGGTGCGCGCCGAGATCGCCAAGCTGCCGGCCGGCGAGTGGTCGAGCGAGACTTGGTCGGACGGTTTCGAAGAGCCGATATTGATTCACTGCACGGTGAAAGTCGCCGGCGAAGAAATTTTTATCGATTTTACCGGCTCGTCGCCGCAGAGCAGTCGCGGCATCAATGTGGTGCTCAACTATACGCATGCGTATGCGAGCTTCGCGATCAAAGCGGCGATCTGTCCCGACGTGCCGCATAACGAAGGCAGCTTCCGCCCGGTTCACGTCAGCGCGCCTGAAGGCAGCATCTTGAACGCCCTCGATCCCGCGCCGGTGGCGAGCCGCCAGGTGATCGGCCATTTCATTCCAAGCGCGATCTTCGCCGCCATGGCGGGCGCGCTGCCGGGACGCTTGATGGCGCCGGGCGCCGATCCGATCTGGTTGAGCGTCTGGCGCGGCCAAGATCCGTCGTTTACTTTGACCGTCTTCCAAGTCGGCGGCACCGGCGCGCGGCCGACGAAAGACGGTTTGAACGCCGTCGGATTTCCCAGTGGCGTCGCCGGGGTGCCGGCGGAAGTGATCGAAAGTTTATCGCCGGTGGTTTTGAAGCGGCGCGAGCTCCGCGCCGATTCCGGCGGCCCCGGCACCTGGCGCGGTGGTCTCGGACAGCTGACCGAATTCGGCCGGCGCGGCGAATCTAAATGGAGCGTCAGCTCCATCGCCGATCGTACCGCCTATGCGGCTACCGGTTTGCAGGGCGGCGGCGTTGGCGCCCTGGGCGAAGTCATCGTCGACGGCAAAAAACTCCATGCCAAAGCGCTCAAAGACCTGCAGCCGAGCGATGTGGTGCATGTCAATCTACCGGGCGGCGGCGGCTACGGCGATCCGTTCAAACGAGAGCCGGAAAAAGTTCTCTGGGATGTGATTGACGGCTACGTGACGGCGCAGGATGCCGAGAAGCGATACGGTGTGGCGGTGGTTTACAAAGGCCAAGCGGCGGAGCTGGTGAAATTGCCGGCGGATTGGTTTATCGATGCGGCGCGCACTGAGAAATTGCGCGGCAAACGATGAGCGAACTCAACAATGGAATTGACGAATAGAATTGCCTTGGTGACGGGCGGTGCCGGCGGTATCGGTGGCGCCGTTGTGCGCGCATTGGTTAAGGCCGGTGTCGCGGGTGTGATCGTCAATTACCGGAAGTCGAGCAAGGAAGCTGAGGCGTTGGCCGCGGAGATCGGAAGGACGGGCATCAATGCGATTGCGATCCGGGCCGATGTTCAGAGCGACGAACAAGTTCGCACGATGATGGCCAAGATTGCCGATCGCTTCGGCCGGCTCGACGTCGTCATTAACAACGCAGGCGTTACCCATTGGGTCAAGCTGCCGGATCTCGAAGGGCTCACCGATCCGATCTGGGATGAAATTCTCGACGTCAACGTCAAAGGTGCTTTTCGCTGCGCCCGCGCGGCGCAGAAGCTGCTCGAAGTTCATCAAGGCATGATCGTCAACGTGTCGTCGATCTCCGGCGTGTTGGCGCCGTCGACGATCTCGTCGTTGGCCTACGGCACGGCCAAGGCGGCGCTGATTTATATGACCAAAGGTCTGGCCGTGGCGATGGCGCCTAAGGTGCGGGTCAACTGCGTTGCGCCGGCGTTTACCGACACGCCGTGGATGAGCCAGCACTTTGGTGCCAATTACCAGCAGGTCATCGCCAACGCGTCGGCGGGCTTTCCCTTGCAACGCATCGCCACGCCAGAGGACATCGCCGGCGCGATTCTCGGGGTTATCACTGGCGGCGATTTTGTCACTGGGCAGACGCTGTTGGTGGATGGCGGGTTGAGTTTGAGTTGAAGCGGAGTTCGGAATTGGAATGGCCGCAAAAAGCGCAAAAGGCGCAAAACTATAAATCAAAATATGGATCGAATTAAACTGCTTGCGGAATTACAGGCGAGCCGCTTGGTCGCGGTTGTGCGTTCAACGACACCCGAGGACGCGCTGGCGCTCGCCAACGCCGCCGCCGATGGCGGCATCAAGTTCGTCGAGATTACTTTCAGCGTGCCGGGCGCCATCGATGTGATCAAAGAGTTGACCCGGCGCCGCGGCATTCACGTTGGCGCGGGGACGGTGCTTTCGCCGCAGCAGGCGGAGCGCGCCATGGGGGCGGGTGCCGAGTTTGTCGTCTCGCCGTCGTTGGAGTTGAATCTGGTCGGCCAATGTCACGCCGCGAACATCGCTTGTTTTCCCGGCGCGGCGACACCGACGGAAATTATCTCGGCGCAGCGCGCCCACGCCGATCTGGTGAAAATATTCCCAGCGGATTTAGTCGGCGGGCCTTACTTCATTCAGCAAATGAAAGGGCCGTTTCCCGATGTCCGCTTCATGGTGTCGGGTGGGGTGAATTTGAAAAACGTTCAGGACTACGTCCAAGCCGGGGTTGCTGGTATCTGTCTTGGCAGCGCCTATCTCGGCGGGTTGCTGGCCGGCAAAGGCAAGAAGGTGTTCGTCAAGGAGATGCAAAAGTTCGTCAAACTAGTCGCCCAGGCGCAGAGCAAAAAATCTCCAGCAAGAAAGCGCGGCAAATGAAACCATTACGTTTAACCATCGCCTGCGAAGACTACGACCGCATGCGGCCGCTCAAGGATGGCATCGTCAAGCCGGAAGGGCTCGAACTGAATTACATGGTCATGCCGGTGGAGGAAATCTTCTGGCGCATGATGAAGTACGAGGAGTTCGACGCCTCGGAGCTGTCCATGGGCGCGTTCCTGACCGCGGCGTCGCGCGGCCGGCGGCCATTTGTTGCGATCCCGGTGTTTCCATCGCGGACTTTTCGCCATCGCTGCATTTTCGTCAACACCGAGCGCGGTGTCAAAAGCATTCAAGACTTGAAAGGCAAACGCATGGGCGTGCCGGAGTATTCCATGACCGCGGCGGTGTGGCTGCGCGGCATGTTCGAGCATGAATACGGCGTGCCGCCGTCGGCGATCCATTGGGTTCAAGCCGGCGAGGAACATCCCGGCCGCAAGGACCGCGTCGATTTCGAAATGCCCGCCGGCGTGACCATGGAAAGCCGCCCCGACACCACGCTCAACGTGATGATCGAAAACGGCGAGATCGACGCCATGATGTCGCCGCGCATGCCGACGTGCTTTCTCCAAGGCTCGCCGAAGGTGAAGCGGATGTTTCCCAACTACCGGCAAGTTGAGATGGATTACTTCAAAACCACCGGCCTGTTTCCAATCATGCATGTGTTCGTGATCAAGCGGTCGATCTACGAAAAAGAGCCCTGGGTGGCGCAGACGCTGTACAAAGCCTTCTGCGAGTCGAAAGAAATCTGCATGCGCGATCTCTACGACACGAATATTTTGCGCGTTGCCTTGCCGTGGACCTCCGCCGAGTACGAAGACACCACCGCGCTAATGAGCAACGACTACTGGCCCTACGGTTTGGATCCCAATCGGAAAAATTTGGAGACGCTGAACGGCTATCTGTTCGAGCAAGGGTTGACCAAGCAAGAGCTGGTGTTGGATGAGTTGTTCGCCAAGGAGACGGTGGAAGGGTTTAAAATTTAGTGAGGCTCAGCATTGCCTTCTGATGTGTTCAATATCGCCGACACGTGGTAGTCGCCCTCTGAATCTGGCATAGAACCCTTGATCACTCTTATTCCATAACGGTCGAACGCACGCGATGGCGTAGCGTTGGGTATGTGGGGAACGTTGTACTTGAATCGATGATGACGGTTTTCAATGGCAATAAACGTTAGACGTAAGAGTCTGAACCCGATGGCTCCTGAACCCAGGGTTCTGTCATCGCGTTACGGACGGATTCTCTGAGATGCCGTCCCGTTTCGCCTGGATCGATGTCGATGAATCCTCGCGGCGCACGATGCTCGATTTCATCGATCAGTTCCGCGACCAGGGGACACTCGACGAGATCGGCATCGGAACAATCCGCGACGCCTTCGCCGACTATTTCTTTCCGGGCACCACCACTGTACAGACGCGGACGCGCTACTTTCTGTTTGTTCCGTGGATCTATCGGCGGCTCGAAGGCAAAGCAACGCCGTCCGCAGAATTTGCGCGGAAGTTGCGCGCCGCGGAACTGGGATTGCTCGAAGCGATGCGCGAGGCTGGTGTCGGTGAAGGCGAGCGTCTGATCGGGAGGCAGTCGGGCGCAGCCCTGAAACGCTGGCCGAGCAGCATCTATTGGGCAGGGCTTGGCAGGTGGGGCATTCGCCGCTTCCTCGGTAGCCAAGAGCGCTATCGCCGGTGGCTGGACACGTTTTACCGCCGGCGGCGGCACGCCGCAGAGGAAATCGAGCGTGAACTTGGCAGCGAGTACGCCGACAACTGGGATCCGGATCCGCACTTCCCGAAGATGCCTGCAGGATTTCCGGAAAGGATGACCATGGATATGCGGCGGCAGGACGCCGAGTATCTGGTGCATCGGATTCGCATCTCCTGCACCGGTTCCTTGCTGGCCTCGCTGCTGGGAAGCGCTTCGGCACTGGAGGCCGATGCAATCTGGATGTTGCCAAACATGGCCGACCTGTCTGACGAACTGCAGGAGCAGATCCGCCATGCGCGTTGGTTTGCCCAGGTTATGCACGGGGCCAGCCTGCTGTACTACTGGTCCGCCGCCAATCTCGGGCGGCAGACGGAGCGATCGGACAAGGCCGAGGAACTGCTCGATAAGTGGGCCTCTCTGCTTGAGGAGGACTGGCGAGACCTGCTCGCATGGTCGGCGGCTCGCAAACGGCTTTGGGAGAGCCCTGCATTCCGTGATGTCAAAATTCCGGAGCGGACCCGCCGCTTTGTCGAAGGTTGGATGGACCATATCGTTGAGCGTGGGCCGGCGACGGGGATATGGAAGAGTGAACCTGCACTGAGGCTCATCAAAGACAGGGAACGGGAAACCAAGGGCGAAGCACGCGCACGGCTTTGGACCCGCCAGCAACTGGAACGCTGGGATCCGTCGGACGCGCCGTTTCTCCTCGATTATCGCTGGGGTATCGCAAGCTCCATGTTGAGCGATATCCATGTCGGGCTGGCCGCGGAACCCGAGAACGAGACGGAGGAGGGTTGACCGTGCTCGACCCTTATGACCGTCTCCAGCTCGTGAGCGAATTGCGGCCGCCCGACGGCTTCGAGTTCGACTGTGGAATCGGAACGACATTCTCGCTGGATCTCGAGCCGTTGTCAAATCGAGTGTAAAAAGTTTTAGGCGGCGACCCGAACCTCCTGACCGTTGGCATACTTCTGTCCACGAGCGACGTTGTCGACTAGCTGGGGTGCATCGAGTTTTCTGAAACGCATCTCAGCGATCATCAAGGTCTTC